>CAMBRI010000255.1 GCA_945870205.1 Sulfuritalea hydrogenivorans sk43H
GAACTCAATTCGGCATTTGCCGACAACCACGATCCGCAATTTGGCGTCGAGTCACGCGCCGAGTTTCGTGCGCTGCTCTCGCGCATCGTGAACCAGGCGCCGGAGCCTATAGGATTCGGTATGGCCCGGGAGGCGATTCCCGCACCCGATTTGCATCCGGTGCTGCTCTCGGTACAGAACCTTTCCAGCCACTACGGGCGCATCGAGGCCCTGCGCGGTGTCAGCATCGAAGTCAGGCAGGGGCAACTGGTTGCGCTGGTGGGCGCCAATGGAGCGGGCAAGACGACTCTGCTGCGGGCGATCTCCGGCGTGCAAAAGGTGTCCGGCGGCGCCATCAGTTTCGCCGGGCAGGACATCACTCATGCCCGTCCCGACCAGAGGGTGCGCCTAGGCATTTGCCAGGTACCCGAAGGGCGCCAGGTATTCGGGCCGCTGACGGTGGAAGACAACCTGCGGTTGGGCGCCTATACCCGCAGCGACAAGGAGTCGATCGCCGATGACATGGAGCAGATGTACGCCATGTTCCCGATCCTGAAGCAGAAGTTCAAACAGGCGGCGGGTACCCTCTCGGGCGGCCAGCAACAGATGCTGGCGATGGCGCGCGCCCTGATGGGCCGGCCCAAGCTGCTGCTGCTGGACGAACCGTCGATGGGGCTGGCACCCCTGCTGATCCAGGAAATATTCAACGCCATCATCAGCCTGCGCGAGCACGGCAAGACCGTTTTCCTGGTCGAGCAGAATGCCCAGCAGGCCCTGAGCATCGCTGATCGGGCCTACGTCATAGAAACCGGGGAAACCGTCCTTTCAGGCACGGGCAGCGAGTTGCTGAACAACGAACAGGTGAAGTCGGCTTACCTCGGGATTTGATCTGACCGGGCCGTGTTCGGTTGCATGCTTGTAAATGTTCTTTAGAATCACCCGTAGCAAGTGTTGTTATTCAAAATAATCCAGGAGGAAACATACGTGATGAAACATTCAATTCTCAAGATTGTCACCGCCGCGGCGATCGCCGTCGGCACCAGCCTGTCCGCCTTTGCCGCCGACCCGATCAAGATCGGCTCGGTGCTGTCGGTTACCGGTCCCGCCGCTTTTCTCGGCGATCCCGAGCTGAAGACCCTGCAACTCTACGTCGAGAAGATCAACAAGGAAGGCGGCGTGTTGGGGCGCCAATTGCAGCTAGTGCACTACGACGATGGCAGTGACGCGAGCAAGGCCAATGGCTTTGCCAAGCGCCTGATCGATGACGACAAGGTGGACATCATCGTCGGCGGTACGGTCACGGGCTCCACCATGTCGATGATCCCGCTGGTCGAGAAGGCCGAACTGCCTTTCATTTCGCTGGCCGGTGCCGTGGTCATCGTCGAGCCGGTCAAGAAGTGGGTGTTCAAGACGCCGCATACCGACCGCATGGCGGCTGAGAAGGTGTTCGATGACATGAAGAAGCGCGGCCTGACCAAGGTCGCCCTGTTCTCCGAAACCAGTGGTTTCGGCGCTTCGGGCAAGAAGGAAACCGAGGGCATGGCAGCGAAGATGGGCATCACCCTGGTGGCCAATGAAACCTACGGCCCCAAGGACACCGACATGACGCCGCAACTGACCAAGATCAAGAATACCGCCGGTGTGCAGGCTGTATTCGTCTTCGGTCTGGGGCAGGGGCCGGCCGTAGTCAACAAGAACTACAAGCAGCTTGGCCTGACCCTGCCGCTGTACCACGCACACGGCGTCGCCTCGGAAGAGTTCATCAAGCTCTCCGGTCCTGCTGCAGAAGGCGTACGTCTGCCGGCGGCTGCCTTGCTGGTGGCTGACAAGCTGGCGGCCAACGATCCGCAGAAGGCAGTGGCGACTGCCTACCGCAAGGCCTATAACGATCGCTACAAGGAAGACGTGTCGACCTTCGGCGGCCATGCCTATGACGGCCTGATGATGGCGATCGACGCCATGAAGCGTGCCGGCTCCACCGACAAGGCCAAGGTTCGCGATGCCATCGAAGCCACCAAGGGCTACATCGGCACCGGCGGCAAGGTCAACATGTCGGCAACGGATCACATGGGACTGGATCAATCGGCCTTCCGCATGCTGGAAATCAAGAACGGTGACTGGAGTCTGGCGAACTAAGTCGACCTGGATCAAGAAAAAGCCCGCTTCGTGCGGTAATGCCGTTCAGTTAGCGCTGAACGGCATTTTTATTTTCCGACCGCGTTGTTTCGCGCTAACCGGGTCTTTTCAGGAGATTTTTCAGGTCCGCAAATGGAGAATGAGTGGCCGCCGGGCCGTTACCGGGCGCGTTTGAATCGCTGCCGCCCGCTTCCAGTTGTCGTTGATGTTCGTTGTCGTGGCAGTAAAGGCACAATAGCTCCCAGTTGCTGCCATTTGACGGGTTGTTGTGGTGGTTGTGATCGCGGTGATGCACGGTGAGTTCGCGCAGGTTGCTGCGGGTGAATTCGCGGGCGCAGCGGCCGCATATCCAGGGGTAGATCTTCAGGGCCTGCTCGCGATAGCCCTGGTCGCGGCTGTCGGCCGCGCGGCGCGCGTCGGCGACGATACGGTCGAGCTTGCCGGAACTGGAACTGGTCATGCGGATTACTTTTCCTGAAGGAGGTTGTTCATCCGCTGCGCCCGGCTCTTGGATTCGGCCTTGTTGATCTCGGATACCTGACGGCCATAGGCTTCGCGTGCTTCGGGGCCTTGCTGGGTGGCTTCGATGCTGCGTATGCAGCGCCAGCGCTTGCCGGTCTTGGTAACGATTAGACGCATTTCGTTGCGCGGGTGGTGCGTGCGGCAGTGGTAGCAGTAAGTGGGTTCAGTGGCCATGGGCGTGGGCGGGTCAGGCGGTGATAGCGTAATTATGCTACGCGGAGCGCCGCTTTTTCCGTCCGGGGGGCCGGTGCGTCGATATTCACTTGCGAAGGCCCAATCATGGTGCGGCGGTCAGGTTTCCTTGTAAACTCCTCGGGTGCGGTCATGCCGTTTGTCCAGGCTGCCCTGCCGGCGAGAGATTCCGTCCTTCTCGTACATGGCGACCGCGTTGCGCAGGTCATCCGCCCGTAGCTCATCTGGATAGAGCACCGGCCTTCTAAGCCGGGGGTAACAGGTTCGAGTCCTGTCGGGCGGACCAGTATTAGCGGGTTGCAGTGAGAGTAACTACTTCGATTTTTTGAGACTGTGTAGCAAACTGTGCGAGCGATAGCTCAGGAAGGGTGGCGAGCTTGGCATCGATGATCTTCGCGAACGGTCGCAGATGCTCGACATCCAGATGGGTGTAGATGCCCCGCGTGTCCTTCTCTGCCCAGCCGCATAACTGATCGATATACATCTCAGCTATTCCGGATTGACCCAGCCACGATGCGAATGTGTGACGTAGCCCGTGCCAGGTAAATCCAGTCCATTTGGATTTCAGCTTGCCATCCACGCGCCAAAGCTTGTATTCGCCAACTCCGGCGCGGTGCATTGCTTTGAACCACGCTTTCCCATATGCCTGTATGGGTTCTCCATTGACGGAAAACACCCGCGTCAGATGCCGTACAGGTTTGCTTGCAATCTCCTGCAAAACGCCCATGGCAGTGTCGTTGAGGGGTATGACGACTCCCAACTTCACATCGTTCCCGTAGGTCGTTAAAGTGCGCTCTGCAAGGTCAACCTGCGACCACTCCAGCCCAAACACCTTTCCCTTTCGCAGTCCTGTCGCCAGCGCAAAGGTTGCCGCCAGCCTTAGATGATCGGGAAGTTGTTTTTCCAGTTTGCGCCACTGCTCCACCCTGAGCCATGCTCGACGATGCGGCGGCTCTGGGTAATACCGGAACTTTGGTACGCCATCGATCCACTTCCATTCGTCGTGCGCTTGGTTCAATACTGCCATCACCACCTTTGAATACTTGTTGGCGGTGGTATTGGCACTGCTGGCGACTCCCGTGACCGGGCGATTGGCGACGATGTAGTCATCAATCATGTCACGATCTATCGCCCGAATATCCGTCAGGTCGCCCAACAACCCATCCCACCAGCCAAGTCGCTGCTTGATGCTGTCATAACTGGCTTTGTGCTGACTTTCTTTCAGAAATTTCACGACTGCTTCCTTCCAGCTTCGTGGCTTCTTGAACCCCATTCTTTGCTGCAACCAGCTTTCGTGATTCAGCTTTCCTTCGAGTGCTTTTGCGTCCTCGAAGTGCCTAGTCCCAGAAGACTGGCGTACTCCCTTGATAATGATCCACCAGTTACGGGTTCCTTCCCTTCGGTATGGCATACAACCTCCACATCAGAAGGCGCTCTCGCCCTCACAGAATACTGCGATCTGAGCCAATTTAGTAAGTCATCCTCGATCAATCTCCATTGTCCCTTGACCTTTCCGGCTGGTATTTCTCCGCGAGCCAGCATCGGATAGAGAACGTCATCACTTACTTTTAGGAACGCGGCGGCTTCGGCCACGGTCATTACGGGACTCATACCGAACCCCTCGAAAGAAAGCGCTTTCCCGTGGTCGGGCCGCTCCGCTTCAGCGGATCTTTGCAGAACATCACATGAGAGCTCGTCCATACGTCATAGGTGGATGATCGTCTGATTAATGTATAGCGCATAGCTCGTCGTTCCCACTCTTGTACCAGCATTAGTTCAGCGCTTTGTTTGCCAGGCCGGCTCGGGTATTGCCGCACGTTCACGGCCCCTCTGGTTATCGCAGTCGGTCTGCCATAGCTCCATGTAGAGACACCGAGCGGATGTCTCTACCTGACTTACCAATACGGAATTGCCTTCAAAACTGTCGGTGACTATGCCCTCGGTCATATAGATATATCTATTTCGATGCCATTTAGCTAAATAAGCAGCGTCATTGGTCACATTGCCGCCCTTTCATCTGACGAAAGGGGGGCGCCATGGCGCTCAAACAGGGCAATGGTCTACAGGGCTGGGAGATTGCAGTCACCAAGAAACTCATCGGAGAATTCCGCCGGCGGTCACGAAGTCTGTATCGGGAGGAATTCGACGATCTCCTACAGGAATGCCTGATGCACTGGCTTGAAGTGCGTCAGCAGCTAGTCCCCGGCCCGGGCGGTCCGCCCGTCGCCTACATGGCGCGGGTCGTGCGCAACAAGTTGATCGATCTGGCCCGCGAGCGGGAGACCGACAAGCGACGGGGCGACCAGGAAACCGTTTCCCTGGACGACACGGTGGGTGATTCGGAGGACGCACCCACCTATGCCGATCTGGTGGATGCCGAACAGGGTCGGGGTCTGGGTGGGAAAGAGTCTTTCGATCCGGCTGACATTCGTATCGACGTTACGGAGGTCATGAGCCGGCTCACGCCCGAGCAGCGGCGTCTGTGCGACCTGCTTGGCGCACAGGGCCTGTCCATCAAAGAGGCCTCAGAGAAGCTCCGAATCCCGCGCGCAACGCTCTACGAGGAAATCAAGCGTATCCGCAACATCTTCGCCCTACATGGCCTGGGCGACTATCTGCAGCCTTGATCTGACACTTCTCCGACACTTTTATGAGGAATTTCGTATGACTGAACCATGACCTGAAACCGCGCCGATTCGATGATCAAATTCACTGTGACCAGCACCAAGGGGGGTGTCGGCAAGACCACGCTCACCGCTAATCTGGGGGCGCTCCTTGCCGACATGGGGCTGCGCGTTCTCCTGATCGACGCCGACGTGCAACCTTCGCTGTCGAAATATTTTCCGCTGGCGGTGGCGAAACCGGCTGCCGGCCTGACCGAGGTGATCGTGCGCGGCACGGTCACGAAGTCGTGCATCACGGCGACTCTGTATCAGAACCTCGACATCGTGATCTCCGACGACCCCGAGGGCAA
>CAMBRI010000256.1 GCA_945870205.1 Sulfuritalea hydrogenivorans sk43H
GGCAAGGTGCTGGAGGGTTGCTCGAACTGCCACAACCTGTTCCGTTTTGGCAAGGGAGACTCTCCCTACATCATCGATTGATCCGCAAGGCCGGGGGTTCCAGCGCGACGAGAATCGCCGGAAACCCGGCAACCCTGCGAACGCCAGCCGTGACGGCAGGCATCCGTGCGCAAACACATAAGAAACCAGGAGGAAGAAATGATTGCAACCATGAAAATCAGAACAGCCGCGGCACTTGTACTCGGCATCGCCGCTCCATATGCCGCCGCTACCAACGGCGACCAGATGCTCGGATTGACCGCCATCCAGAACGGCATGGCGGGAGCAGTGGTCGCCGCGCCCCAGGATGCGGCAACCATACTCGTCAACCCGGCGGGCATGGCCGAACTCAACATCAAGGATGTGCGCTTCGATCTCGGCGTCGGTTTCCTGAATCCGCCGCGGCGCGTCAATGGCTTCGACAGCGATTCCAAGGTCTACATGATGCCCGCCGGCGCGGCGGCCTTCCGTGTCAATGAGCGCCTGACGCTGGGCATGGGGCTGGGCGGCATGGCCGGCATGGGTGTCGACTTTGCCGATACCAGCGCCGCTGCCGGCAATCAGTTCGTTGTCACCACCAAGCAGCTGTTCAAGGTGTCGCCGGGTTTTGCGTATCGTGTGAGCGATCGTCTGGCCTTGGGCGCGACGGTTAACCTCAATTACCAGAGCCTCGCCATGGCGAACGCCGCCTATTACCTGCCCCAGAATCAGGTGTTCGGCTGGGGCGTGACGGCGGGCATGGTATGGAAGTTCGCTGACACCATGCAACTGGGCGCTGCCTGGTCGAGCAAGCAGCGCATGGACGAATTCAAGTGGAATACCGCTGCCGGCCAGGTTTCGATGCGCATGGACGGCCCGCAGACGGCGACTCTGGGATTGGCATGGCGTCCCGCAAAAGACTGGCTGATCGAAGGCGATATCAAGAAAATCTGGTTCAGTCAGGTGCTTGATTCGGTGACGGTGAATCGACCGGCGGCCAGCCCGGTTCCGGCGGCAATGAAATTCGGCTGGAGCGACCAGACTGTCTACGCGCTCGGCATCCAGAAGGATATCGGCGACCGGATGCAGGTGCGTGCCGGCTTCAACTATGGCAAGTCACCGATCGGCGCGGAAGACGTCAACAACAACCTGGGTTCGCTCGCCGTGGTGGAAAAACATCTCACCCTCGGCCTGACACGCAAGTTCAGCGACAAGGTCAGTGGTTCGGTCTCCTACGTCCATGCGTTCAAGAACAGCCTGACATCCAATACGGGGGTGGCCAACACCATCGAGCTCAAGCAGAACATTGTCAATTTTCAGGTCAGCTACCAGTTCTGAACATGCAGGAGATGATCACGCGAACCCAACGTCTGACCCTGTTCGTCGCTGTCCTCGCCAGCCTTGCCGCCGCACCGATAGTCTTTCCGGTGACGGCCTATGCCGCCGATGCAGCGACGATCCAGCCGCGCGATGGCTGGTACAACAAGGCACTGGTCGATTTCGACTTCATGCGCCAGAACGTCAGCATTCCGCCGAAGAAGGGCGTGGTGATCATCGACTCGCGCCCTGCCGCGCGCCAATACGACCCTGGCCACATTCCCGGCGCGATCAACATTCCCGACAGCCAGTTCGACAAGCAGGTCGACAAGCTGCCGGCGGACAAGGCCACGCTGCTGCTGTTCTACTGCGGCGGGCTGGAGTGCATGCTGAGCCACAACTCGGTCTTCAAGGCCGAGAAGCTGGGCTACACCAACATCAAGGTGTATCCGGCCGGATCGCCCGAGTGGAAGGCCAAGGGGGCGCAGGTCTCGGTGTCAGCCGCACATGTCAGGAAGCTGATCGACGAAAAGGCCAATTACATGCTGATCGATGCGCGGCCGAAGCGTGTGGCCGACAAGGGCATGATTCCGACCGCCGTCAATATCTCCGACACCGAGTTCGACAAGAACGTCGACAAGCTGCCGACCGACAAGGCCGCGCCCCTGATCTACTACTGCGGCGGCCTCGAATGCGTGCTCTCCGACAAGTCGGCGGAAAAGGCCAGGACGCTGGGCTACACCAATGTGCTGACTTACCCGCCGGGCTATCCGGAGTGGGAAAAGCTGCATGGTGCCGCCGCAAGCGCGCCCACTCTTGCGGCAGGCAAGGAGAAGGGGACGGTAACTGTGGCCTCGTTCGAAAAGACCTGGAAGGAGAACCCCGGCTCGGTAATGCTGGTGGACGTGCGCGACCCGAAAGAGTTCGCCGCTGGCACCATCAAGGGTGCCGTCAATATTCAGATGAACGATCTGGAGAAGAAGATCGCCACGCTGCCGACCGACAAGCCGGTGGTCTTTGTCTGCGGTACCGGCGCCCGCTCCGGCGAGGCTTTCGATACCGTGAAGCTGCTGGGCGGCAAGGTGCAGGCCTCCTTCATCGACGCCGACATCAAGTTCAACGCGGACGGCAGCTACAGCATGGTCGAAAAGAAGTAGCGTTTACCTGGCGCGCAATCGCACCAGGACCGAGGTCTGTTCTCGCTCGGTTCGGCCCGCCATGCCAAACCCCAAAGGCGCAAATTCGGTAGGAAAGATCGAATCGCCGCAGCCGCTTCCGGTATCATCCGCGCCAGTGCAACCAAAGGCAGAAGGAGTAGTACCGTGGATCATCAAGCCAGCGTGATTTTGAAGAACGGCGAGCGTTACGATTTCCCCATCGGGGCAGAAGACCTTGCGGCCTTCGACCCGGCCTCTGCGCGGCACTGGATCGCCGACGCCTTCCTCTCGGCGGGGCTGGAAACTCCGAACCCGATGGGAAAGATGCTGCTGGTCGACCAGATCCTGCTGCTCGCCTTGAACTTCAAGCCGGCCGACTATCATCCGGCGACCGCCGACGTCCACCGCTTCCTTTGCGCGGCGCTACAGGCTATGGGGCGACCGACGCTGACTATAGACTTGGCGGCCTACAAGCTTTAGACGACGGCCGGTTGCTTTTGCGAGCTGCTCGCGATTGGGCGAGCGGTTCGCGAACAAGCTCGCTATACGCTTTTACGGCGCCGGACTGCCGTCAAGCAGGCGCCGATAGCGATCAGCAGCGCCAGCAGATTGCCCCAGCGGGCATAGGGTGTCAGGCCGGTCCTTCCCTGGGCCTGTACCACCAGCGCATCGGTAGTGAACGGCGGCAGTGCCGCGACGATGATGCCATCCGGGCCGACCATGGCAGTCATGCCGGTGTTGGTGGCGCGCAGCATCACCCGTCCGGTTTCGATGGCGCGCAACTGGGCGATCTGCAAATGCTGCGGTTGTGCCAGCGAATCGCCAAACCACGCCGTGTTGGACATATTCACCAGCAAGCTTGCGGCTGGCAATGCGCCGAGCAGTTCCTCGCCGAACAAGTCCTCGTAGCAGATGTTGGGCGCAATGCGTTGTCCGGCGATGCGCAGCGCTTCCTGCCGTGGCGGTCCGGCGGTGAAATCCGACATCGGAATACGCGCAAAACGGAAGAACCAGGCAAAGCCCGGCGGCGGGTATTCGCCGAAGGGCACCAGATGCCGCTTGGCGTACGCCTGCGCCGCCAGTGCCGGGGTCAGCGCAACCGCGCCGTTGGTGTAGCCGCCGTCAGCGGTGGCGACGGCTACGCCGATCAATGCGTCGCCGTTGCGGGTCAGGCCACGCAGCACCTCACGCGGGACTTCGTTGAAGTACAGGGGCAGGGCGGTTTCGGGTAGTACCGTAAGGGTGGCTGGATGCGTCTGGGCCAGGCGCAGATAGGTATCCAGCGACAGCGGCAGACGTTTCGGATCCCATTTCAGGCTTTGCGGCACATTTCCCTGCAACAGGCTGACGGTAATGGGTGTGCCGAGCGCTTGCGTCCAGTCCATCATGCGCAGCAAGCCGCCGAGTCCGAGCAACAACAGTATTGCGACCCAGGGTGCCGGCTTGCGCCAGGCGGGCGTGCGCATGGCGCCGCTCATCCGCCCGAGCAATCCGCCAATCAGGGCAACCATGAAACCGACGCCATAGACCCCCAGCACGGATGCCCAGCCCGCCAGCGGGCTGGGCGGACTTTGCGAATAGCCGACGGCCAGCCAGGGGAAGCCCGTGAATAAGTTGCCGCGCAGCCATTCGGCGAGTGTCCATAGGCCGGCGAAGAGCAGTGCATCGCTCGGGGTGTCGCGGCGCCAGCGGAAGAACAGGCCACCGGCCAGCGCCGGAAACAGCGCGAGATAGAGGCAGAACAGCAGGGTTGCCGCAGCAGCAGCAGGCGCGGCCATGCCGCCGAACTGGGACAGGCTGACATAGACCCATGACACGCCGAGCAGGAAGCAGCCGGCACCCCAGGCAAGGCCCAGCAGCATCGCTTCTCGCGCGGTGGATGCCTTGCTCCAGAGCACGAACAGGCCGCCCAGTGCGAGAATCGGCACCGGCCATACCGCGAGGTGAGCATTGAACGGTGCGAAACCGAGGACGCAGAGCGCGCCCAATGCCAACGCAATTGCTGGCACGCGCAGGGAAACGGCTATCCCCCGTCGCGTCATTCGCCGTCAGGGAGAGGCGTTGAAAGCGGCAGATCCTTCTGCGGATCAACCAGCAGCGTGTGCACGCGGCGGCTGTCGGCACGCAATACATGCAGGCGCAGCCCGTCGATGCTGACGACTTCGTTGCGTTTTGGCAGGCGGCCCAGGTGATGGATCACCAGACCACCCACGGTGTCGAAATGTTCATCGGAAAACCGGGTGGCGAAGGCAGCGTTGAAATCCGCGATCTCAGTGACGGCCTTGACCCGATAACGTCCGGTGTTGTCCTTGACGATGTTGTCCGCGGTTTCGTCGAAATCGTATTCATCTTCGATGTCGCCGACAATCTGCTCCAGCACGTCTTCGATGGTGACCAACCCGGCCACGCCGCCATATTCGTCGACGACGATGGCCATGTGGTTGCGCGAGGCCCTGAATTCCCGCAGCAGCACATTCAGTCGCTTCGATTCGGGAATGAATATGGCCGGGCGCAGGGTGTCGCGCAAGTCGAATTCCTTGCCCGCGAAGTAGCGCAGCAAATCCTTGGCAAGCAGGATGCCGAGCACATCGTCCTTGCTTTCGCCGATTGCAGGGAACCGCGAATGCGCGGTTTCGAGGACGACTTCCACGATTTTTTCCGGAGAGTCGTTGATATCGACCACATCCATTTGCGCTCGCGGCACCATGATGTCTCGCACCGCCATGTCGGCCACGGAGAGGGCGCCTTCGATAATGGATAGCGCATCGGCATCCATCAGGTGGCGCTCGAATGCGCCGTGGAGCAATTCGAGAAGTTGTTCGCGGTCTTCGGGTTCGCGCAGAAGCAGTGCGGTAAGACGTTCGATCAGACTCGGTCTACTGGATGGGTCCATGCTTAATGAAGTTAAAGAACTTGTTCGGGGCGACTGGTGATAGTCGAGCGAAGCGAACTGAGCAGAAGCCTCCCCGCGAGGGGAGGAGGGGAGGGGAGGGCCTTCAATTTGCCTTTCGCAAGTTCCATCATCGGCGTACGACTTTCACTGTCATGAAAGTTAAGCGTAAGGATCGGGATAACCGAGAGCAGCCAGAATCTCGCGCTCGATTGATTCCATGCGCTCGGCTTCGTCGTGGCCGGTCTCGTGGTCATAGCCCTGTAAATGCAGCATACCATGCACCACCATGTGCGCGTAGTGGGCTTCCGGCGGCTTGCCCTGTTGGCGAGCTTCGCGCTCCACCACCGGCAGGCAGAGCACCAGGTC
>CAMBRI010000257.1 GCA_945870205.1 Sulfuritalea hydrogenivorans sk43H
ATGACCTGCGAGAGCGCCGCAACGTGGGCCGTGTGTTCCCACAGGCGAACCGCCAGCGTCCTATGCTCGGGGGTACGCGCCATACCTTCCATCTGCCTCACCACGACGGCGGCGGCCAGCACCCTCAGGGTATTGAAACCGATGCGCGACACCGCACTCTTGACATCGGCAATGGCGCGCCCCGAGCGGTTGTAGATCACGGAATTGGCCACGGCCACTACGCGCGTGGCGAGCAGGGGGTCGGCCTGCACCAGCTTCGCCAGTTGATCGACCGAGCAGTCGGGGTCATCCAGTACGCGCTGCACCTTGAGCGCCATCTCGGTCGTCGTCGGAAAAATAAGATCGTTCGAGGACGCGCTTTCGGCAATCTGACTCAGTATCGCGGTTACGTCCACGTCGTCGTCCTCCGGTCAAAAGTTGGCGGCTGTTGAAACGTCTGCAACTGAGATGAATGCGTGTTCATAGCATGGTTCAAAAAAGTTCGATCTTCTTCTCGCCCGCGGGCCGCGATGGTCGGATCAGCGATTGTTCGTAATCGCGCTCGGCCTTGACCACTTCCTGCACGCCCGGCTGAGTGATCGGCAAACGCCGGCAAAAGGCGTCGCCGCCATCGGGCGTGAAAATTACCTTGCGCGACCAGGATCCGCCGAAATCCTGCGCCGCCAGGGGGATGCCTTCGCGCTCGAGCCACTCCTTGGCGAACTCCGAATTGCGCTGGCCGATGGCCATCAGGATCGAGGTGACGATGGTGCCGCCGCCGAAGGCCTTGGCGATCAGGCGCTGTTTGGCGGCACCCTTGTTCAGCATGGTGTTGAGCAGCACTTCCATCGAGTAGTCGCCCGCCAGGATGACGTCGGTATCATCGCCGGCCGACTTGGCTCGACTGGGCAGCAGGAAATGGTTCATGCCGGCCAGGCGCAGCTTGGGGTCATACAGGCAGACCGCCACGCAGGAGCCCAGCAGCGTGGTAATCGGACGTTCGGTCTCGACCGTCCAGCCGCCCGGGTTGATGTTGCGGGCGCGGCGTTCAAGTTCTTTGGGGTCGTGTTCGACGGGAGGCATGATATTTTCAGCCGTAGGCAATGATTTCGGCGGGTATGCCGTGCAGCGGAACGATGCGGTCCACGCCGCCGAGCTTGATGGCTTCCTTGGGCATGCCGAACACGACGCAGGTTGATTCGTCCTCGGCCACGGTCTTGGCGCCGGCGTCGTGCATTTCCTTCATGCCGCGTGCGCCGTCGTCGCCCATGCCGGTCATGATCACGCCCAGTGCATTGCGTCCGGCGATCTGCGCCACGGAGCGAAACAGCACGTCGACCGACGGCTTGTGGCGATTGACCAGCGGACCGTCAGCCACTTCGACGTAATACTGGGCGCCACTTCGGCGCAGCATCATGTGGCGGCCGCCCGGCGCGATCAGCGCACGGCCAGGCATGACGCGGTCGCCGTTCTGTGCTTCGCGCACCTCCAGCTTGCACAGGCTGTTGAGCCGCTCGGCAAACATGGCGGTAAATTTTTCCGGCATGTGCTGGACGATGACGATGCCGCTGCCCACATTCGGCAGCTTGGTCAGTACCGCTTCCAGTGCCTGGGTGCCGCCGGTGGAGGTCCCGATGGCCACCACGCGGTCGGTGGTGGTGGCCATGGCCCGGGTGCTGGCGACCTGCGCCGCCAGCATCGCGTCAGCCGTGAGCTTGGGGGTGGTCACCAGCGGCTGCGCGGCACTGGAACTGACGCGGCGCATGTTGGCTCGAGCGGCGGCGCGCACCGCCGACACCAGATCGTTGCTGGAATCCTGCAGGAACTGCTTTACCCCCATTTTGGGCTTGGTGATGATGGCCAGGGCGCCGGCAGCCAGCGCGTCCATGGTCGCGCTGGCACCCTTCTCGGCAAGGGAGGAGCAGACGATGGTCGGCGTCGGATGTTCGCTCATGATCTTCTTGAGGAAGGTCAGGCCGTCCATGCGCGGCATTTCGATATCGATCACCAGCACGTCGGGCCATTGCACCTTCATTTTTTCCAGCGCATACAGCGGATCGCTGGCAACGCCGATGACCTCGATGTCGGGCTCACGCTCCAGGGTTTCGCGGTTGATCTGACGCACTACGGCCGAGTCGTCGACGATCATTACGGTGATCTTGTTGGCCATGATCAGGCGGGCAACTGGTAGATGGTCGGTTTTAGCGGGCGCAGCGTATCGGTCAGGCCGTTGAGGCTTTCCGAATGGCCGACGATGAAATAGCCGCCGGGAAGCAACTGCTCGACCAGTCTCGCCACCACCTGGCGCTTGGTCTCGGCGTCGAAATAGATCATCACATTGCGCAGGAAGATCACGTGGTATTTGCCCATCGCCGGCAGCGTCTGGTTCAGATTGACCTGCATGAAACGGGTGTGGCGCTTGATCTCGGGGGCGATCATGAAGCCGCCTTCCTGGCTGCGCACGCCCTTCAGGCAATACTTGCGCAGGTAGGAGTCGGGCAGGCCGCGGGTGCGGTCGAGCCAGTACAGTCCGCGCTCGGCGGTGGCCAGCACGGCCGTGGAAATATCCGATCCGGTGACATTCCAGGCGGCGTTGAGGCCCAGGGTGTCGGCCAGCACGAAGGAGATGGTGTAGATCTCTTCGCCGGTCGATGAGGCCGCGCTCCAGACATTGAAGGGGCTGCCGGACGGATGCTTGGCGAGTATGGTCTTGCTGAGGAATTCGAAGTGGGCTTCTTCGCGGAAGAAGTAGGTTTCGTTGGTGGTGAGCAGGTCTACCATGGTCTGTAACTCGTCGGCTTCGCTGCCGCTGGCGACCAGGCGGTAGTACTCGGCGAAGCTCGACAGGTGCAGATGCTTCAGGCGTCGCCCGAGACGGCCCACCAGCAGCACCTTCTTGGTGTCGGCAAGGCTGATCCCGGCGATCTTGTAGATCAGCTTCTGGAACTGGGCAAACTCGGCGTTGCTGATGTCAGGATTGTCGTTGGCAGTCATGAAGATATACAGGTTTCGGGGGTGCTCAGGTTTTTGACGGTTTCGCTACCCACACCGGCTACAAACGCAGCTAAAATGCGAGTTCAATAGGATCATCTGAATCCTTGTACCGATCATCTCAAACATGCGACGACTTGTGCATCCGGGAATAACGCGACAAACTGCGGTATCTACGTAGGCAAAAGGGGTACGGGCGCATGGATGGGGATCTTTTTCGGACACTACGCAGAAGAGGCTTGGCTTTTTGATACACGCCAATAATTCCGGTCGGGTGGAGTCGAAGGTCTATCTGATCGACGACGACCCGGTGATTACCTTTCTCCTGGTCGATCTGGTCGAGTCGGTCGGCCTGCCCTATGCCGTGTTCACCGACGCCGCCAGTTTTGTCCAGCAGGACCTGTCCGGGTTGGCCGGTTGCATCGTGACAGACGTGCGCATGCCGGGCATGAGCGGGCTGGAACTGCAGGAAGAACTGCGCCAGCAGGGCATCGATCTGCCCATCATTTTCATTTCCAGCTACCCCGAGGTGCCATCCGTGGTTCGCGCCATGCGCGGCGGCGCCCTCGATTTCTTCCAGAAGCCGTTTTCCACGCAAAGGGTTCTCGACCGCATCCAGGATGGCATGCGCATCGACAAGGCTCGCGCCGACATGCAGACCCGCGCCCGCGAACTGGGCGAACGCATGGCGCTGCTGACACCGCGTGAGCGCGAAGTGCTCGAAGGTGTCTTCGAAGGCAAGCTGACCAAAACCATCGCCCACGAACTGGGCATCAGCCAGCGCACTGCCGAAACCTACCGGCACCTCATCATGCAGAAACTCCAGGCCGGTTCCATTGCCGAACTGGTGCGCCTGACCATGGAATTCATGCCCGCCAAGAATTAGTGTGAAACAACTCGTTCGAAGCGACTGGATATAGTCGAGCGAAGCGAGCCGATTGGTAGCGCCTCCGTGAGGGGCTAGCGTATGCACACATCTTCCCAATAAACTGATTATGTTGAGGAAACGACGTGCGTCAAGTTCCCTCCCCTTCAAGGGGAGGGTTAGGGTGGGGATGGGGTTAAATTCATGCGTCATTTTCAATAGATTGAATTCACTCATATCTTTCTTCCCCCATCCCCCTCCCAACCTACCCCGTGAAGGGGGAGGAGTTTCCGGCTTCGACTTGTGGGCATACGCTAGCCCGTGAGGGGGAATGGGGCGGCTGGCCTTCAATTCGCCTTTCGCGTGTTTCATCATCAGGGGTGCTGAGCTCCGCATAAAAGTCAGCGGCAAGCGGGGTCGTGCCGGCCCTTGCAAGTTCCGGCAGCGGCTCATGCGCCTGGCCACCGGCCGGCGGGTTCTGCCGATCGATTCATTCGCTTGGGACAGGTGCAGATTCATCATTGCGCTCAGCGAATGAACCTGAAGTAGGCAATCAGGTCCTGCAGGCGCGTGGCCGTGCCGCGCATCTGGCTGGCTTTCTGGCCGACTTCCGCCATCGCAAGGTTGGTCTGGTCGATGCCGGCCAACATGCCTTCGACCCGGCCCGCAATCTCGTTGGTGGCGGCGGCCTGTTCGCGGGTGCCGTTGGCAATATGGCTGGAAATGGCCAAGACCGTGTCGCCGTGCGCGGACACGGTATCGAGTCCTTCCCGGGCCTGGACCATCGCCGCATCGGTGGCGGCAACATGGGTTCCGGCGGTTTCCATGCTGGTTACCGCAAGTTGGGTGATGCGCTGAATGTCCTGTACGGTGGCGGTGATTTCGCTGGTCTGGTTGGCCGCTTTTTCCGCGAGTTTTCTTACTTCGTCGGCCACCACCGCAAAGCCGCGCCCGGCTTCGCCCGCCCGCGCCGCCTCGATTGCGGCATTCAGTGCCAGCAGATTGGTCTGCTCGGCGATGCCCTTGATCGCGTCGGATATGCGGCCGATGGCAAAGATCGACTGGAATAGTTCCGCCATGGTTTTCCCGGCGCCATCGACCGTTACCACTACATTGCGTGATGCCGCCTGGCTCTCCACCATGCGGCTCGAGGCGGCATTCAGCAGGTCGCCCGACGAGGCCACCGTCTGCTTGGCCTCCTCGGCGCTGTCGGCCACGGCACCGACCGATGCGACGAGTTGCTCGACGGACGCCGCAATGCGGCTCACCGCACTGACCTGCTGATCCGTGGTCTTGCTCATCTGCGCCATTTCGCCGTTAAGGTCTGCCGCACTGTTGCCGACCTGCTGTGCGGCTTCGGCGATTTCCGCCAGCATGGATTTGAGGTGGGTCTGCATGGTGACCAGGGCATCGTTCAGCTTGCCCAGTTCATCGAGGCGATGCAGGGGAATGTCGTCGGTCAGATCGCCCTGGGCGATGTGATCGAGGCGCCCGCTGATGCGCTCGATGATGCTCATGGTCTGGTTCTGCATGAGCATCAGCCAGATGGCGGCGGCGATGCCCGACACGCCGAGGATCTGAATACCGAGCTCAATGCCGGCAGGCGCCATGCCCAGCGAGGAGCCGAAGCCATGCAGCACGGCCGCCAGGATCTGGGTTGCCAAAAGTATCAGGACCAGACCAGTGAGCTTGGCCTTCAAGGGCACGCGCATCCAGGCCGAAGCCCCGGGCAGGGCGGCCTTCGTCGCATTCAACTGTTTGTAGAGCGCATCGGCGGCGGCAATCTGCTCGCGCGTCGGCTGGGTGCGCACCGACATGTAGCCCAGGGTCTGGCCGTTCTTGCGCACCGGCACCACCAGGGCATCCACCCAGTAGTAGTCACCGCTCTTGGTGCGGTTCTTCACG
>CAMBRI010000258.1 GCA_945870205.1 Sulfuritalea hydrogenivorans sk43H
CCGGGGCGTATTTCAACGCTACAGCCAGCGTGCGCTTCCTGTCTTCGTCAGCCTGCATCAGCTTGCACCGGCAAGGTTTGCACCCCCTGCAAGCTCAGGCCGGTAGCGGCCAAAGCCCGCTCCAGGGCAGGCACGGCGGATTGCAGATCAGCCGCGCTGGCCGCATCGGGGATGCGCAGCACAAGTTGTACGCTCTGGCCCTTGAGTTGCAGGCGAGCGTCGATCTTCCCCAGGCGCGGCAGGGTGAGGCGCAGGTTCGTGCGCCAAACGGCAGCATCACCGGCCACCTGCTCCGCCTCGCCGGCATCGCGTTCGATTTCCCAGTCGATCGTCTGTCTTGGCCAGATTTCGCCATGCCATGCCAGGCGCTGCGTTGCCACCGCCTCGAGCTGCTGCTGCACCAGCGGCCGCAATTCGTCGGGGATCACCAGCGCGGCAGTAGCCTGTGCTGCCGACCCGCGCGCTTCTGCGGCGGCGTCGACTGCTTTCGTTTCGCCACCGAACAGCGCCTGCAACAGCGAGACCGGTGGTGGAGGCGCGGCGATGCCCTCGCGCCTTGCCGCCAGCGCCGACTTGACCGCCGCATCAAGCGCAATCCCTGGCGCGCCAAAAGCCGCCAGTGTCGCCGGGTTCGAATGTTGCCCCTGTGGCTCGGACAAGAGACTGACCAGCGGTCGCTGGCCCTGGGCCCATTGCACCTGGTGCGCCTCGTAAAAAAGCCCACTGGCGCCAACGGCTTGCGCCAGTCGGGGCGGCAAGTCCCTGGCCAATGCCGCCGCATTGGCCGGCGTTTGCGCCAGAAGCGGTTGACCTCGGGTGAGCGCTGCCGGTACCGCAGACTCGCCTTCGCGAGCGAGCAACGAAGCAATAAGTTGCCCCGTCTGCGACAGTGTTGCGTGCTGATAGGGTTCGCTAATCGCTGCTGCACCGGGCTCGGCCAGTTTCGCCACGACCAGCGTCGGGCTGCGGTCGATTACCACCAGTTCCAGGGTATCACCCGTCTTGGCACCCTCAGGCAGCGCGAGGGTCAGAAGCCGTCCGGCGACCAGGGCCTTGTAGGTATTGTCCGGCAGGACTTCCTGGATGCGGGCGCGAAACACCTGGCCCTGCTGCAGGTCAGGCAGATCGGAGGGTATTCCCGCGATCGGCCGCAACTGGTTGAGCGGCGTGTCGGTCTGACTGCGCACCAGAACGCCGACATCGGTGGGAATCATCACCATGGGATGTCGTCCATTTCAGCAATCAATCCGGGAAGGCGAACACTCTCCCAGACAGCACATGACAGGCTTGGCGGCCGACTGAATCAGATGCCCAGGCCGCCCGCAGCGCCCTGGTAGGCGTCGGTGGCTGCGTAGGCCTGTTGCACTTGCCGGCGTCGCCCCTGGCTGCCAAGAAACTGGCGCACCTGCTCCATCCAGGGCTCGGTATGGCGACGAACCTCGGCATCATCGTCCAGAATCAGTTGGATCAGCCGGTACTTCCGGTCCAATTCATGGGTACCCGCGGCCGCATCGGCTTCCTGACCCGAATTCACGGCCAATTCCTCACGCAAGGCGCAAACGCGGCCTTCCAGTTCAATCAGGCGTTCCCAGTCGCTGGACCGGGCGGCACCCACCATATCCGTAGACAGGGAGCGGATTTCTTCGTAGAGCTCGAGTTGGGCAGCCATTGACAGCATGGTAAGGCTCAACGAGCGGCTTCGCTCGCCGAAACTACGGCAGGATCGTCGGCTATTTCTTCCCAGGCGGACTTGATTTCACCCAACAGGCGCCCCACTTCGCTCAAGGCGGCCGCATCATTATTCAGGTTGGCATGCACCAGGCGCGCGCACATGTAATCGTAAAGTGCCGCCAGGCGGTTGGCCAACTCGTCGCCGGCCGAAAAGTTCAGGCTGGCCTGCAGGCCGTTGGCAATGATGTCGATCGCCTGCGAAATCGCCTGCCCCTTTTCGGCAATCTGTTTCTGCTGCATGGCGCTGCCTGCCTTGGCAATGGCCAGCAGCGCGCCATCGAACAGCATCACGATCAGCTGATGGGGGTCGGCTGCCGCTACGCCGGTTTCCATGCCGACCTGGGCATAGGATTTTGCAGAATTCGGGGACGCGAAAGACATTTTTTTCTCCTGGCAACTTCTTACAAGCGAGGCAACTGCTGAGATAGAAACTGGCTGGTCCGGCTCATGCTGCTCATCGTGGTATCAAGTGCCGTGAACTGGGCACGATAGCGCGCCTCGATTTGCACCAGGCGCAAGTTCAACGAATCGCGGGAACGCCCGATGCTCGTTATCGAGGCGTTGATGCCATCGGTGCGATTCGCGATCAGGCCGCCGAAAGTGACAATGGAATGCAGGGCCGTACTGAAGCGCACGGCGATACCCTCATTGTTGGTGGTGGTCTGGGTGAACAATGCGGTCACGTCCTTGGCCGGATCCGCCAGGGCCGCCGCCAGCTTGGTACTGCTAACTTCTAACGTGCCGCCGGTCTTGATCGCGATGCCCATGTCGGACAGAGTGCTTATGCCACCAGCAATGCCGGTTACGCTGCTCTGTACCAGACTGCTTAACTGGGACTGAAGCGCGCGCACCGTGCCATCACCGGCCAGTGCCGCCGCCGTAGAGATGCTTGCGCCATAGGCCGAGGATGTCTTTAATAGGCCGACCGCTGTGTTGTAAGCCTTGACGAAGGTATCAACCGCCGTCGTCGTGGCCGCCGTGTCCTTGGCAATCGTCAGGGTCGCCGTACCTGGCGTGGCGAGCGTGCCCTTGGCCAAGTTGAGGGTCACGCCCTCGATCGCATCGGTGATCGTGTTGGATGTCCGCGTGATGGCGATGCCGTTGATGGTCAACACCGCGTCGTCCGCTGGCTGCGTTTGCACCAGGCTGGCCGAATCGAGGCCCAGCAGCGCATGGGTGCCGCCGCTACCGCTATCGGTCACCGCGACACTGATGTCGCCCACCGAACCGCTGGTATCCGAACTCAACACCAGGCGATTGGTCGTGCCGTCATTAATGATCGTGGCCGTGACGCCGGCATCGGCATCATTGATTGCCTGGCGAATGCCGGCCAGCGTATTGTTGGTGCCATCGATGGTGACATTGACCGCCGTGCCGCCGTGGATCGCAATGGCCAGCGTACCGGTGTTAAAAGTGTCGGTGCTGGCCGCGTAGCTGGTATTGCTGCGGACGGTGTGCGATTTTGCCAGTTGGGTAATGCTGAGGCTGTAGCTGCCGGCGACCGCGGTGCTCGACGCCGAGGCGGCCAGCACGGTCGAGTCGGATACCGACACCGACTTGCCGCTGATGGTGCTGTCGGTCGCCAAAGCCTTGGCTGCTGTTTCAAGGCTGGACAGCGCGCCCTTGATCGAACCGTAGGCCGTGAGCTTGGCGTTGTAGCTGGCCTCTTTGGTCGCCATCTTGTTCAATGGGATGCGTTCCAGCGACATCAACTGGGTGATGATGTTGTTGACGTCCAGCCCGGAAGCAAGCCCGGGAGATGTAATTGTTGGCATCTGCTTCTACTCCTCCATGCCTATATAACGGATGCAATTAAACAATCTGTAGGCTGATGGCTACCCGCCGTCCCGCCCGTGCGTCAGCAACTGATGCAAGTACCAGGCCAAAGAACGCGGCCGTTGCCTAGAAAATTGCTCTCGCGCCAGCCAGAACCGTCGGGACGACTCCAGTTTCTGGTCAGCAAGCCCCCGTGTTACGTCCCGCGCCAGATTCCCGCCCTCGCCGTGCCCGGTGTATCGATGGATTGTGCAACCGCGACCCATTGGACGGGAAACAAGGAAGGGCTAAAGTTTCCAACGGGCCGACCGTTAAGGCATCCAACTGCGGTGAATTGGCCTCGCAAACCAGAGGCAGACCGGAGGTGATGGCCCTAGTGCCGTCTTAATCGTAATCGCTAACAAAGGAGCACTATCATGGCACAAGTCATTAACACCAACGTAACGTCACTATTCAATCAGCAGGCCCTGAACAAGTCAAACATGAACCTGCAGACGGCCATGCAGCGCCTGTCCTCCGGCCTGCGCATCAACAGTGCCAAGGACGACCCGACGGGAATGGTTTCGGCCACAACGTTCGACTCTCTAACCCGCGGTGCCAACATGGCTGCACGAGGCGTAAATGATGCGATTTCCGTGGCGCAAACGAACGACGGCTTTGCCGCGCAAATCGTAGAAAATCTGCAGCGTCTCCGTGAGATCGCAGTTCAGCTGGGGGGTACCGCCGCGGGTACGGAAGCGACGTCTCTGGTCACGGAAAACGGCCGAATTCAGGCTCTCATGAATGCCGCCGGGACCACCGTAGTGAATAACGCTTCTGCATCTGGACCTGGTTATACCACTCAAGGCGTCGCGCCTGCTGCTGCCGTCGGCCTTACAGTTGCGCTGATCGACGCTGATCTGGTCAGTATCAATGGCGCACGCGCCCTATACGGTGCAGACATGGCAGTTCTTGCGTCTACCGCTGCCAACCTAGGTGTTCAAGCGGTCAATCTTGCAGCGCAATACAGCCGCGTCATGGACACGGATTACGCGGTCGAAACCACCAACATGACCCGCAACCAGATTCTGCAACAGGCAGGTACGGCCATGCTGGCGCAAGCCAATCAGATTCCGAACACCGTCCTGAGTCTGCTGCGTTAAGATTGGTCGCGATAATGTCAGCTGAATCTGAATGATGCACGCGACCTCCAGGTCACGCCCTACCCTGTTCGTGACCTGGAATTTGGTCTTACGCCTCATCCCGATAGCCAGACTGACCTGAAGTATCAAAGCGGACCCGGCCTGAACAATGGCTACCTTTCCGTGAGTGACATGTTCGAAGGAGACGCATCATGAACATCCAGCCTGCAAACCCGCAGCCCGTCGGTCGCGTCAATGACGACAGCTCCAGGGCCGTTGCCGCCGCATCAAGTGGCGAGGCCAGACGCGCGCCAGTGGCTACCAGCCCTGCTACTGCCCCACCGCCGGCTTCCGCAGAGCAATTGAAGAGCGCGGTCAATGACATCAACCGTGCCTTGCGCCAGTCGAACCAGGGTCTGGAATTCAGCATCGACAGCGACACCGACAGGGTCGTGATCAAGATGACTGACACCCAAACGGGCGAAGTTATCCGGCAGATCCCCTCGGAAGAGACCCTGGCGATCTCACGTTCGATCGGCGATTTCCAGCAGGGAATGTTGTTGAGACAGCAAGCGTAGCGCTTCAACGCAGTTTTTGCACCAAGCGGCCCCGACGGCATGTCATGCGCTGACATGCCCGTGGTCTATTGGCGTTTCCGGAGAGGCCTTTCGCGCCCTCCGGCCGGAACCGGGACAACTAGACTGTGGCCATTGCCGGTGGATTGGTCTGGCGAGCGCCCCCGCCAATCACCCTCACGAAAACATCTCGGCACACATACTTGAAATGGCGGCCGAAGCTGCTACATTCGCACTACCGCCGTGACCATCCCGCAAGCAACGCCATGATCGACAAAAAGCTGCCCGACATTGATGCATGGATCGCCTTTTTTGGCCAGGCCGACTTGCCTGTGCTGCGTCACTCGGTCAATGAACTGGCACGACTGGGGCAAGACGCAGATAACACCAACGGCCGGGTTCTGGCCGGGGCCATCCTGCAGGATCCGCTGCTGACGCTGCGTGTCCTCGCCTACATTGAGAAACACCGACGACAGCGACAGAGCACCGACATCACCACGATAGACCGGGCAATCATGATGATCGGCAT
>CAMBRI010000259.1 GCA_945870205.1 Sulfuritalea hydrogenivorans sk43H
ATTGGGGATTTCCCTGCTGAGCTACCTGCGCGGAGACGATCCCAATGCCCTGGTGGGTCTGCCGCTGATCGCCCTGTGCGACATGCTGCGTGCCGAAGGACTGCACCTGCCATGACCCGCCGGCCATGAGCGGACGGCCCTCGGCGCCGGTGGCAGGCAGCTTCTGGCTGCTGCCGGTTGCGCTGGGTGAGGCGCCCTGGGAGACCTACTTGCCGGCAGCCACCCGGGAGGCCGCCTGCCGGCTGACGCATTTTGTCGCCGAAAACGCCAAGTCGGCACGCGCCGAACTCAAGCGCGTCGGCCATCCGCTACCCTTGCGCGAACTCATGATTGAACAGTTGCCGGACACGCCGACGGCGGCCGACATCGAACGCCTGCTTGCCCCAATGGCGGCAGGCCACGACCTGGGCCTGATGTCGGAAGCCGGCTGTCCGGCTGTGGCGGATCCCGGTGCGCTGCTGGTCCGCCGTGCCCACGAACTGGGCATCACGGTCAGGCCGCTGGTGGGCCCTTCTTCCTTGCTGCTGGCCCTGATGGCTTCCGGGCTCGACGGCCAGCGCTTTGCTTTCCACGGCTACCTGCCGGCGCGCGAACCCGAACGCAGTCGCCGCATCGGCGAACTTGAATCCGAGTCGGCGCGCCTGCGGCAAACGCAGATTTTCATCGAAACGCCCTATCGGAATCACGCGCTGTTCAGCGCGCTGCTACTGGCCTGCCGCCCGAAAACACGTCTGTGCCTTGCGACCGATCTGAGCCTGGGTAGCGAAACGATTCGCACCTGCCGCATGACGGACTGGAAAGCCGCGGAAGCACCCGACCTCGACAAACGCCCCACCGTGTTTCTGCTTCTGGCCGAATGACATCTGGCCCGCTGCAGGGGCACCGCTGTTCTTCGGCCTACGGACGGTACAACCGTCAGACGCGAACCTTCACCTGCGGTGGTCCGGATTCGAGGCGACCTACCACGGTCGCCCCCTCGAAACCCTCGGCGCGGAACAGTTCCAGCACCGCATCGACTGCTGCCGGCTCGCAGGCCACCAGCAAGCCACCGCTGGTCTGCGGGTCGGTCAAGAGGGCGCGCTGCATGGTCGAGATCGCCGGATCAAGCGCGACGTCTTCTCCGTAGGCCATCCAGTTGCGTGCCGAGGCACCGGTGATGTAGCCCGCCGTTGCGAGGCGCTCCACATCCGCCAGCAACGGGATTGCTCCCATATCGAGAGTCGCCGAAATTCTGGCCCCGCGACAAACTTCCAGCAGGTGGCCGAGCAGGCCAAAGCCGGTAATGTCGGTCAGCGCGTGTACGGCATCGAGCTGGGCGAGGTGCCGCCCCGGGGTATTGAGCTTGGTCGTGCTGGCGATCATGGCGGCATAGCCGGCGGCATCCAGCGCGCCTTTTTTTAGTGCTGCCGACAATACCCCGACGCCCAGCGGCTTGCCGAGAATCAGCACGTCGCCGGCGCGCGCGCCGGCATTGGTCTTTACCTTGTCCGGATGCACCAGCCCCATCACCACCAGGCCGTAGATCGGCTCGACGGAATCGATCGTATGACCGCCGGCGATCGGTATGCCCGCCGCAGCGCACACGCTTTCGCCGCCTTCCAGTATCTTGCCGATCACTTCCAGCGGCAATTTGTCGATCGGCATGCCCACCAGGGCCAGCGCCATGATGGGTGTACCGCCCATCGCATATACGTCACTGATCGCGTTGGTCGCGGCAATCCGCCCGAAGTCGTAGGGGTCATCGACAATCGGCATGAAAAAATCGGTGGTGGCGATCAGCGCCTGCTCATCGTTGAGCCGATACACCGCTGCATCATCGGCGGTTTCGATCCCGACCATGAGTTCCTTCGGCACCGGGAAGTTGCGGGCACCGCGCAGGATTTCGGAAAGCAGGCCGGGCGCAACCTTGCAGCCGCAGCCGCCGCCGTGACTGAAGGCAGTGAGTCGAACCGGCGCAGTGGGAGTCTTGGGAAAGTTCATCGCTTTGTATTACCTTGTCAATTCAGGAAGTTTGCGCTCTGCGGCGGCGCCTGCAAGAAAGACAAGGATACCCGCTTGGCGCAACGGTGTGCTGGGAACGGCAAGGGGCGGAACGCGGCGGCGGCACTCCCGGGCTGGCCTGCCAAAATCCGCGGAGGCTCAAAACCGCTGCAGGACCAGCAAGGCTGCAAAGCCGCAGCCGATGGTCAGCAGCGTGTTGCGCCACACGGCAGCCACGATGATAGCCACCAACCCGGCCCACAGCCGCGGATTGGCGCCGCCGAGAATGAGTTCGCCCTGCACCAGCAACAATTCCGGTGCCGTGAGCGCGGTCAGTGCCGCGATGGGCACGAAAGGCAGCAGGCGACGAAACCAGCCGGGCGGCTGAAAGTGCCCCTCGGCGGCTATGAATGAATAGCGGATCGAGAAGGTGATAGCGCCGCTTGCGAGCATCAGCCACCAGATGCTCATTTTATGCTCCGTGGCATTGCCGCACCCGCAATGAGCCCGGCGAGCGCCGCCAGAAACAGGCCAACCTTGAAGGGCATGGCCGCCAGGGTTACCGCCGCCGTGCCTGCCGCAATTGCCGCAACCAGGCGCGCACGACTGTCGATCATCGGCACCACGATGGCAATGAAGGTCAGCGGCAGCGCGAAATCCAGGCCGAGATTCGGCGGCAGTTGTGTGCCGATCAATACGCCGGCCAGCGTCGACAGTTGCCAGCCTGCCCACAAGCCGCAACCGGACCCGAACAGGATCCAGTGCGCCACGGCAAACTGCGGCGTATTTGGCTTGACCGCCATCATGTGAGGAATTGCCGCTGCATAGGCTTCATCGGTCAGGAGGTAGGCCAGCAGGAGTTTCCAGCGCCGCGGCAGGTGCGCCAGCAAGGGCGCTACCGAAGCGCTGTATAGGGCATGGCGCAGATTCACCAGGCCCACGGCTCCCGCCGTCAGCAGCAGCGGCGCACCGGCGCCAACCAGTTGCGCCAGCAGAAACTGGGCCGATCCGGCAAACACGACTGATGACATAGCCATGGCTGCGAGGGCCGGGATGCCGCTTTGCAGGGCCACCACTCCATAGATCACACCGAAAGGCGCGACCCCGAACAATATCGGCATGATCGCCCTCAGGCCGAGGGAAAACGCTGCGGCCGACGTCATGGGTTGCTGCCGGGCCGCCCCAAGGCAACCCCTCCAAGAACCTGCGAGCACAGCGAGCCGTAGTCACCCCTTTTCCCGGAAAAGGGGTTGGGGGATATGTCCTTCATTTGCGCGCCGGGAGGTTGACCAGCACGATGCCACCCACCACCATCGCCGCGGCAGTGAAGAAATTCAGGCTGGGCTGATCGTGCATCAGCACCATGCCGAACCAGACGCCGAACAGGGGCGTCAGGAATGAGAACACCAGCAACCGCCCGGCGAGATAGCGCGTCAGCAGCCAAAACCATGCCAGGTAGCTGGCGAAAGCCACGATCACGATCTGATAGGCCATGGCCCAGAGCGTCGGTGCCGACAGCGCGCCGATGCCGCGTTCACCGACCAGCCAGGACAGCGGGAACATCACCGCCGCCGACACCACCAGCTGATACAGCAGGACCTTGGTCGCCGTCACCTTGGCCAGCGCGGTGGCGCGAATCAATACGGTGGTCGCGGCCCAGAACAGGGCGGCGAGGACGCCGAAGGCATCGCCCAGCAGGCTGCCGCCGGACGCCTTGTCGATGAAGGCCAGCACCAGCCCGGAAAAGGCCAGCAGCACGCCAGCGCCTTGGCGCCAGCCCATGCGCTCCCCCGCCACGAAGAAATGCAGCCCGAGTACGGTGAAGCATGGCGCGGTATAGAGAAAGACCACCATGCGCGATACCGTGGTGCGGTCAACGCCGACAAAGATGAATACGAACTCGAGCCCGAACAAGAGGCCGGCCAGCAAACCTGGGCGCAGCGACTGGTCGCGGCCAAACAAGGCGATGCCGCGCCAGCGTGCCCAGGCATAGACCAGCAAGGCCCCGAGACCGGAGCGAAGACCGGCCTGCATGATCGGGCTGATTTCCGCAGCAGCGAATTTCATGGCCACCTGCTGGAAGCCCCAAATGGCGCACAGCAGCACCATCAGGCCGAAGGCGGCGGGACCGGGAACGATGCGCTGGTTCATGCCGGCAACGGGTTCAGCGG
Organism: Sulfuritalea hydrogenivorans sk43H; assembly: GCA_945870205.1. Taxonomy (GTDB): domain Bacteria; phylum Pseudomonadota; class Gammaproteobacteria; order Burkholderiales; family Rhodocyclaceae; genus Sulfuritalea; species Sulfuritalea hydrogenivorans_A. Next base: position 4,152 of record CAMBRI010000259.1, read on the forward strand.
CGGCAATTGATGGCGTCGCCTGGCCTCGTTGCAGGCCTCGTCGCCGCGACCGACGGCAGCAAGTGGCGCAAAGTCGCTGCAGGCGCCGGGGCGAAACTCGTAGATGGCGCAGGACACCGCCACGCCGATTTGTCCTCGCAGGGCCACGCAGCGCCGTGGCGCCGCTGCCGTGCCGCGCATGCAGACGCGCCGTGCGCCGATTGGCTCGATCAGGCCGGCCGGTACCTGGCCGCCGGGCATGTCATCGACCTCGTCCTCATGAAACGAAACCGGGTAGGTGGCGCAGCAGGCGCCGCACGACTGGCACGGACTCACTGCGCATTAAAGCAGAGCCTGGCCCAGCCACCAGGCCGCAGCCGCTATCAGGGCACTGGCCGGAATGGTCAGAACCCAGGCCCAGACGATGCTGCCGGCCACGCCCCAGCGCACGTTGCTCGGCCCTTTGGAGGTACCGACGCCGACGATGGCGCCGGTGATGGTATGCGTGGTGGAAACGGGAATACCCAGCATGGTGGCCATGAACAGGGTGATCGCACCGCCGGTTTCGGCACAGAAGCCGCCCACCGGACGCAACTTGGTGATGCGCTGACCCATGGTCTTGACGATGCGCCAACCGCCGAACATTGTTCCCAGGCCCATTGCCGTGTAGCAGGAGATGACCACCCACATCGGCACCGAGTCACCCGTCTTCATGATGCCGGCGGCGAGTAGCAGCATCCAGATGATGCCGATCGTCTTCTGCGCGTCGTTGCCGCCGTGACCGAGGCTGTAGGCGGCTGCCGACACCAATTGCAGGCGGCGGAAGGTCTTGTCCACCTTGCGCGGCGTGCTTCGGTTGCAGACCCAGGACACCACCACCATCAGCGTGCCGCCGAGAAGGAAGCCGAGCAGCGGCGCAATCAGGATGAAGGCCACCACCTTGCCGATACCTGCCCAGACCAGGGAACCTGTGCCGGCCTTGGCCATCGCCGCGCCCGCCAGGCCGCCGATCAGGGCGTGGGAAGAGCTGGAAGGTATGCCGTAGTACCAGGTAATGATGTTCCAGGCGATGGCGCCGATCAACGCGCCAAACACCACGTAGTGATCGACGATGGCCGGGTCGATGGTGCCCTTGCCGATGGTGCTGGCCACCTTGAGCTGGAACACCGCGATAGCCAGCACGTTGAAGAAAGCCGCCCAAGCCACTGCATGCTGCGGTTTCAGGACGCCGGTGGAAACAATGGTGGCGATGGAGTTGGCCGCGTCATGAAATCCGTTCATGAAGTCGAAGGCCAGCGCGAGCAGCACCAGCACCACGATTACCGTCAGACTCATCTCGACCGCTTGCATGGCGGCCGCTCAGGAGTTCTCGAGGATGATGCCCTCGATGATATTGGCAACATCCTCGGCGCGATCCGTCACCGACTCCAGAAGCTCGTAGATGCCCTTCATCTTTATCAACTGGCGCACATCCGCCTCTTCGCGGAACAGCTTGGTGATTCCTGTGCGCATGGCCCGGTCGGCATCCGATTCGAGCTGGTCGATCTCGCGACAAAGCTTCAACATGGCCGGCGCGTTGTCCATCTTGTTCAG
>CAMBRI010000260.1 GCA_945870205.1 Sulfuritalea hydrogenivorans sk43H
GAGTGGGAAGAAGCCTTCGCCACCTTGGCCGAACGCCTGGGCAAGATCCGCGCGACCGACCCGAAGAAGTTCGCTCTCTTTACCGGCCGCGACCAGATGCAGGCCCTGACCGGCATGTTCGCGCGCCAGTTCGGCACACCGAACTACGCCGCGCACGGCGGCTTCTGCTCGGTGAACATGGCCGCCGGGATGATCTATACCATCGGCGGCTCGTTCTGGGAATTCGGTGGACCGGATCTCGACCGCGCCAAGCTGTTCGTCATGATCGGCACCGCCGAAGACCATCATTCGAATCCGCTGAAAATTGCGCTGTCGAAGTTCAAGCGCGACGGCGGCCGCTTCATTTCGATCAACCCGGTGCGCACCGGCTATTCGGCGATCGCCGACGAATGGGTGCCGATCCGTCCCGGTACCGATGGTGCGCTGCTGCTCGCCATCATCCACGAGATCATCGCCACCGGCCTCTATGACCGCGAGTTCCTGGTCCAGTACAGCAATTCCGGCCAGTTGATCAATGTCGATGAAGCCAACGACGAATTCGGCTTCTTCGTGCGCACCGAAGTTCCGACCGAAGAGGCCTGCTACGAGCCGCAGGACAAACTCTGGTGGGATCGGACGACCAATCGCGCAGTGGTGACCCACACGCCCGGCGCCGACCCCTACCTGCTGGGCGAGTTCAAATTGCCGGACGGCACGCCGGTCAAGCCGGCCTTTCAGCTGCTGCAGGAGCGCGTCAAGGACTACACGCCGGAATGGGCCAGCCAGATCACCGGCATTTCCGCCGAGAGCATCCGTCGCCTGGCGCACGAAATGGGCGTTACCGCGCGCGACCAGAAGATCGAACTGCCGATTGCGTGGACCGATTCCTGGGGCAAGGAACACGACACCGTGACCGGCAACCCGGTGGCCTTCCACGCCATGCGCGGCCTTGCGGCGCACAGCAACGGCTTCCAGACCATACGTGCCATGGCGATCCTGATGTCTCTCCTGGGCACCATCGACCGTCCCGGTGGCTTTCGCCACAAGGCGCCGTTTCCGCGCCCGATCCCGCCCTGTGCCCGTACCCCCAACGATCCGCGCGCGGTGCAGCCCAACCGGCCGCTGGACGGCATGGCGCTGGGTTGGCCTTCCGACCCCGACGACCTGTTCGTCAACGACGACGGCAGCCCGGTGCGAATCGACAAGGCCTTCTCCTGGGAGTATCCGCTGTCGGTGCACGGTCTGATGCACAACGCCATCACCAATGCCTGGCGTGGGGATCCCTACCGCATCGACACGCTGCTGATCTTCATGGCCAACATGGCGTGGAACTCGACCATGAACACGGCCGAAGTGCGGCACATGCTCAACGACAAAGACGAAAGTGGCGAATTCAAGATCCCCTTCCTCGTCGTCTGCGATGCCTTCCATTCCGAGATGACGGCCTATGCCGACCTGATCCTGCCGGACACCACCTACCTCGAACGACACGATGTGATGTCGATGCTCGACCGGCCGATATCCGAGTTCGACGGACCGGTCGATGCCGTGCGCATTCCCGTGGTGCCGGTGTCGGGCGACTGCAAGCCCTTCCAGGAAGTGCTGATCGAACTCGGCACGCGCCTCAAGCTGCCGGCCTTCGTCACCAAAGAAGGCGAACGCAAGTTCCGCGACTATCCGGATTTCGTGGTCAACTGGGAGTCCGAGCCGGGGTCCGGCATCGGCTTCCTCGCCGGCTGGCGCGGCAAAGGCGGCGAGAAGTCCCTGCGCGGGGAGCCGAACCCGAACCAGTGGGAGATGTACCAGAAGAACAACTGCGTCTTCCATTACGAACTGCCCAAGTCCTACCAGTACATGCGCAACTGGAACAAGGGCTACCTCGAATGGTCGCAGCGCAACCGCATCACGCGCTATGCCGAGCCGATCCTGATCCATATCTATTCCGAGGTGCTGCAGCGCTTCCGCTGTGCCGCCCAGGGCAAGGGCCTGACGCGCAAGCCGCCGCAGCATCTGAGGAAGCGCATCGACACCTATTTCGATCCGCTGCCCTTCTACTACGACACCCTCGAAGCGCAGGTGACAGACAAGCACAAGTATCCGCTGGCGGCGATCACCCAACGGCCGATGGCGATGTATCACTCCTGGGATTCGCAGAACGCCTGGCTGCGGCAGATCCATACCCACAACTATCTCTTTGTGAACACCCTCACCGCGCGGCAGCAGGGCATCGAGGATGGCGACTGGATCTGGGTCGAATCGCAATGGGGGAAGGTGCGCTGCATGGCGAGGCACTCCGAGGCCGTGGAACCCGGTACGGTATGGACCTGGAATGCCATCGGCAAGGCGGCGGGTGCATGGAACCTGACGCCGGACGCGAATGAGTCGCAGAAGGGCTTTTTACTCAACCACCTTATTTCGGAAGAACTCCCGGGCGTTGGCTTGGAAGGTGTCGGCAGGGTTTCGAACTCCGACCCGATCACCGGGCAGGCGGCGTGGTACGACGTGCGCGTGCGCATCAGCAAGGCCGAAGCCGGAGAGCCCGAGCAGACCTCCCCGCAGTTCGAGCCGATGAAGCCCTATCCGGGCATGAAGACGCGCAGCAGCATTCTCGCCTACCTCGGGATCAAGGCGAAATGACACAATTGGTCAGCCAGGAGCGCTCGCGATGACCCAACTCGCGTTGGTCATAGACCTCAACGTCTGTGTCGGCTGCCAGGCCTGCGTGACCTCCTGCAAGGAGTGGAACACCTCCGGCAGTGCCGGACCGATGGGCGACCAGAATCCTTATGGCGCCGATCCGACCGGCACCTTCTTCAACCGCGTGCAGACCTTCGAAATTGGCGAGTTTCCGAACACGGAGACGGTGCATTTCCCCAAATCCTGCCTGCACTGCGAAGACCCGCCCTGCGTGCCGGTGTGTCCGACGGGGGCTTCCTACAAGCGCAAGGAAGACGGCATCGTCCTCGTCGATTACGACAAGTGCATCGGCTGCAAGTACTGTTCATGGGCCTGCCCCTACGGCGCGCGCGAACTCGACGAGCAGCAGCAGGTGATGAAAAAATGCACCCTATGCGTCGACCGCATCTACGACATGAGCATGGACGAGGCCGACCGCAAGCCGTCCTGCGTCAAGGCCTGCCCGACGTCGGCGCGCCTGTATGGCGACATCCACGATCCACAGTCCGCTGTCTCGATCGCCATCCGCGAGAGCGGCGGCTACGCGCTGATGCCGGAGTGGGGCACCCATCCGGCCAACCACTACCTGCCACGGCGCAAGACGCGGATCAAGATTCACGAGGATGAACTCGAGCGCGCCGACAATCCGCTCAAGGTGGATCGCCAGTTGCCCCAGCCGGCGATGAGCGAACCGACGCTCGACGACGTCACCACCTGGTAAGCAGAGACGACATGCATCCGGCCTTCTCCGTAATCTTTCTGACGACTCTGATCGGTGCCGCCCAGGGACTGTTCCTTGCGTTGTTTACTGCGCAGTCCTACGCCGCTTTCAAGTTGCTGCCGCAGCCGGACGCCCACGCCTTCTATGGCCAGGGCAGCTTGTTGGCGCTGCTCCTGCTGGTTGGCGGCTTGGTGGCGTCCTTTTTCCATCTGGGGCATCCCGAGCGAGCCTGGCGCACTGCCACCAAGTGGCGCACCTCGTGGCTGTCGCGCGAGGTGATCGTGCTGCCGGCCTTCATGGGGGTGGTTTTCCTATATGGCCTTGCGCACTGGCTGAACTGGCATCCGGTGCTGATGACTTTGCCCGGCGGGCTGCCGGTCGACCCCAGCGCCATTCTTGGCGTGGCGGGCACCTTGCTCGCCTTCGCCTTGTTTGTCTGCACGGCAATGATCTACGCCTGCCTGAAGTTTCTCGCCGAATGGCATTCGCCGTTGACGGTCATCAACTACGTCCTGCTCGGTGGCGCCTCCGGATTCACGTTGGCTGCCGCCTTTGCCGCCGTAACCGCGCCGGAACTGGTTGGTTTCCTCGCCGGCTGGGCGGTGATCATCACCTTGCTCGGACTTCTTGGCCGCGCGGCCTCGCTGTATCGCAATGCGCGACTGAAGCCGAAGTCGACACTGCAGACTGCGATCGGCATCAAGCACCCGAAGATCGTGCAGAAAACCCAGGGTTTCATGGGCGGCAGTTTCAACACCCGCGAGTTTTTTCACGGTCAGCCGGTAGCGGTGCTGCGCGGGGTCAAGTGGTTTTTCCTGCTGGCCGTGTTTCCGCTGCCGCTGTTGCTGCTGCTGTCTGGAATGCACGGAGGCATCGCCCTGCTGGTGGCCGCCTTCGTGGTGCAGTACGCGGGCCTGCTTGCCGAACGTTGGTACTTCTTCGCCCAGGCCAATCATCCGCAGAATCTGTATTACCAGTCCATTGCCTGAACCCTGTTGATTCGTAGGGGTTTTAAGTATATTATCAAACGCTGAATTACCAAATCCGTATCACCATAAGCAAATCAAGAGAGAGGAAGAACACATGAACTTCGACAAGGAACTCGACGCCCGCGGCCTTAACTGCCCGCTTCCCATTCTGCGCGCCAAGAAGTCGCTGGCTGAACTTCAGTCGGGCCAAATATTGCGCATCATCGCGACCGATCCCGGTTCGGTGAAGGACTTCGCCGCATTTGCCAAGCAGACCGGCAACGAACTGCTTGCCAGTGCAGAAAAGGACAAGGAATTCGAGTTCTTCATGAAGCGCAAGTAAGCTTCGTCAAGCAAACAAAACGGCCCGCCTCTGGCGGGCTGTTTTGTTTGTGCGCTCGCGATCGGCGCACTCCAGACCCCTCCATGTTTTGTCGCACAGGAAGCGTTGGGGCCGCAATGCCCGCTGGATAACCGGTGGCAATGGCCATATAGAAAAAATTGTCTGGTTGCTGCACTGCGATTCATAAGACTATTCGCACTTAGTCATATAGCTTGGGAGGAAACACATGGGGGCCACTCCAGAAATCGTGAATATCGACGAACTAGTCAATCGTCGCCTTGAAGAATTGCTGCCGCAGAAGCTCGAAGAGGCACTGCAGAAGCGCGAGGAATCGAGGACGCCTTCGATGGCCATCATAGCCACCCGCGGCACGCTGGACTGGGCCTATCCCCCCTTCATACTCGGTTCCACCGCCGCTGCGCTGGGTTGGGACGTGTCTATCTTCTTCACCTTCTACGGCCTGAATCTGCTTAAGAAGGATGTTTCCGACCTGAAAGTAAGCCCGCTCGGCAACCCCGGCATGCCCATGAAAATGCCTTTCGGCCCAGACTGGTTCAAAGGCATCAACTGGAACATTCCCAACATCATTCAGGCTGGAGTGCCCGGCTTCGAGAGCGTGGCCACCATGCTGATGCAGCAAACCATCAAGAACAATGGTGTCGCCAGCATCGATGAATTGCGCGGGTTGGCGCTGGAGGCTGATGTGAAGTTTATAGCCTGCCAGATGACAGTCGATCTGTTCGGCTTTAGCCATGACGACTTCATTCCTGGTCTTGAATATGCCGGTGCCGCGACATTCCTGCCGATGGCCCAGAAAGCCGACGTCAGTCTGTTCATGTAGCACAGATGCAACAGCCAGCGAGGTCTTTCCGCCGCTGTTGTGGACTTGTTAAACCGCTTTAGCTTACAACTGTAACTTGTTGAAATTATTTAATCGACCTCGGGGAGAGATCAGCATGAAATTGAAGAAAATTGCAGCACTGGTGGCTATTGCCGCCGCGTCTGGTTCGGCGTTCGCCACCAACGGATATTT
>CAMBRI010000261.1 GCA_945870205.1 Sulfuritalea hydrogenivorans sk43H
GAAAGGAAACGTGCCACGCAAGAGATTGCGGCGGCGAAGACAGGGATCAGCGTGCGCTCGGCACGTCGGATCGAGCAGGCCACCGGGTTGCCCTCCCAGCGCGGAGAACGGGCTTGGCGAACCCGGAGCGACCCGCTGGCAGGGGTCTAGGACGAGGAAGTCGTCCCCTTGCTGGAATCGGAGCCGGGGCTGTTGGGGACGACCCTGTTCGAAGAACTCCAGCGGCGACACCCGGAACGCTTCGAACCGGGCGTCGTGCGCACCCTGCAACGGCGCGTGCGCGCGTGGCGGGCGGTCAGCGGCGGCGAGCGCGAAACCTACTTCGCCCAGGCCCACCCGCCGGGACGCTTTGCCCTCTCCGACTTCACCGTCGCCGACGAGTTGAACGTCAGCATCGCCGGCATGGCCTTCCCGCACCGGCTCTATCAGTTTGCCCTGGCTTATTCCGGCTGGCGCTACGCCGAGGTCGTGCAGGGCGGCGAGAGTTACATGGCACTCGCCAGCGGCTTGCAGAATGCCCTCTGGGCGATCGGCGGCGTCACGGAAGAACACCGCACCGACAGCCTGTCGGCCGCCTTCAACAACCTCGCCGAAGAAGAGCAGCTCACCACCCGCTACGCCGCCCTCTGCCTGCACTACGGCATGCGTGCCAGCCGCAACAACCTCGGGGTGTCGCATGAGAACGGCGCCATCGAATCCCGCCAGGGCAGCCTCAAGGTTGCCCTGGCGCAGGCCCTTTTGCTGCGCGGCCACCGTGACTTCGCCTGCGAGCCTGACTACCGCCGCTTCGTCGCCGAGATCGTCGCGCGCCTGAACCACCGCGTGCGCCACAAGACCGCCGAAGAACGTCCCCGGCTCTTGCCCCTGCCAGCCCGGCGCACCAGCGAGTTCGAGGAAGTCGATGCCCGGGTGACCAAGTTCGGCACCTTCACCGTCAAGCGCATCCTCTACAGCACCCACTCCCGGCTCATCGGCCACCGCCTGAAGGTCCGCCTCTACACCGACCGGATCGAAGGCTGGCTGGGCGGCGTCTGCGTGATGGAGGCCCCCCGTGGACGCGTGGCGAACGGTCAACAACGCGGCAAGGTCATCGACTACCGCCACCTGCTGCCCGCGCTGCGCCGCAAGCCCGGTGCCTTCGCGCGCTGGGTCTTGCGCGACGAGATGTTCCCCCGCGATGAATATCGTCGCACCTGGGAACGGTTGCAAGAAGGTCTCTCGGAGCGCCAAGCGTGCAAGACCATGGTGGGCCTGCTCGACCTGGCGGCGCGGGGAGCCTGCGAAGCCGATCTGGCCCAGGTGCTGGCGGGATTGCTGCAAGCCGGCACCTTGCCGGACCTGCCCGGCCTGGAGGAACGCTTCGCGCCCCGGGTAGCTGAACTGCCCGAGGTGACGGTCGAGCTGCCCACCCTGGCGGACTACGACACCCTGCTGCAGGGGGCGGCATGAGCGCCCTGGAGGCAGCGACCCTGCCGATGCTGCTGACCGAATTGCGCCTGCCCACCATCAAGCGGCTGTGGCCGGCGCTGGCGGAGCAGTCGAACCGCGAAGGTTGGCCGGCCGAGCGATTTCTGACGGCGCTGCTGGAGCATGAGATGAACGAGCGGGAAACGCGGCGGATCGACCGGCATCGCGTCGAATCCCTGCTGCCACCGGACAAGCGCCTGTCCTGCTTCGACTTCGCTGCGGTGCCGACGGTCTCCAAAGCTCACGTGACGGCGCTGGTCGAGGGCGATAGCTGGCTGGAACAGGGCGGCAACCTATTGCTGTTCGGCCCGCCCGGCGTCGGCAAGACGCACTTGCTGGCGGGCATCGGCCATGGCCTGATCGAGCGGGGCTACCGGGTGCTGTACACCCGGACCAGCGACCTGGTCCAACGACTCCAGGCAGCGCGGCGAGATCTGCGGCTACCGGCGGAACTGGCCAAGCTGGACCGCTTCGACCTGTTGATTGCGGACGACTTCAGTTACGTGCGGCGCGACCAGGCCGAGACCTCGGTGCTGTTCGAGCTGATCGCCGAGCGCTACGAGCGCAAGAGCCTGGCGCTGGCGGCCAACCAGCCGTTCTCGGGATGGGATCAGGTCTTTGCCGAAGCCGCGATGACCTTGGCCGCCGTGGACCGACTGGTTCATCACGCCACGATCTTCGAGTTGAACGTGGAAAGCTTCCGCCGTCGTTCAGCTCAGCCGGGGCGCGCCCCGGCTGTGCTGAACGACAACCCCAAAACCAAAACCAGCCCCAAAAGCTAAACCCACCATGCCTCGCTTCCACCGGCCAGGATAGTTGTCGCCCACCGGCCAAGGTAATTGACGCCGGGCAGTGAGCGGGATAAGTTGGCCAGACCCGTTCTGCATGATCCAGCGCTGCTGCAACGCCTTGCCGCGCCTTTTGCAGACTCGTGCTATGCCGTTATCGGCCTTTCTTATGAAAAGGTGCTGTTTGGCCGGGCTGACAAATATGCCTCGCAACTGACTTCGGAAGTGGTTTCAAACCAGGCCGCAGCGGCGGTCAAAGTTCCCTTTGATGCGCAGTTATGGCTCAGGCTTGCCCCACGTAAAACGATCGCACCCGCCGCAGAGTAGCCTGTCACTTAACTCGGCGGCGATCCGCTGCGCAGCAAAAATAGTCCCGCGCCGGCCAGCGCCAGCGTGAAGAACGCCAAGATGCCAACGCCGCCCCAGAGCGCGCCGCCAGTAGCCGGGCGCAGCATGTCGGGGTTGTTCGGGTCGGCATAGGCCGGAAAGCGCTCTCCGACGCTGAAGGCTTTCAGATCGGTGCTGCTTGGCGCCTCGGTCTCGCGCCGGGTGCCGCCGGACTCGATGGCAAGCCGTACCGTATCGACACCCGATTTGTCCAGCAAGGTCACCTCGACCAGTTGCCATTCCTGCAACACCGTCCGGGTTTCCTGCGCCACGATCCAGGTCAGCCAGCCCATGCCGACGACCAGCGGCATGATCACGACCAATGCAATGATCTTCGGAATGCTGCTGACGGGGCTGGCGCCTGCGTTCAGTCGCTGCTGCGGCATGGCCGGTGCGCCGCGCCCCGAGCCGGCCCGACGGCCTTTGGACTTAGCTGGAGGCGCTTCCTGGAAATCATCGTCTTCCGAGTCCGCCACCCAGTAGCGGTTCGAAGTGGTCAAAATGGGCAGGCCCAACTTGGCGGCCAGCGCTTCGACCAGCTCCAGTCCATCATCAAATGGCTGCTCGCTGCTCCAAAGCACCAAACGACGAGCAGGGTCTTCGTGGACCAGTTCGATCCACCAACGTTCGACACGCAGATGCATGCCGGCAGCCTGCTCGGCGGAAGTATGGCTGCGATGCTTCAGGCGCGAGGTATCTCGGATCAGACGCTGGCGCAACGCAAGGCCGGCATACGCCGATAGCGGCAGTTCCCAGCTTGTTGGCGGCGCCTCGTAACGCACCCGGCGAGTCGTCAGTTCAATACGCATGCTGTCCGGCCAGCCTCGCACCGACCACAGCACCGCGGCGGCAAACAGCGCCAGAACGAGTGGCAGACCGAACACGGCCAGCACAGTCTCATACGTCTGCAAGTCAGGCCAGAGGGCGCGGTGACCCGCACCAATCAGCAACACCCAGACAACGGCAGCCAGCAGAATCCACTTGCCGGCACGACGCGCCTCGCCCGGCCGGTTGGTCTGCACCTGCATCGGCAGCCGGGCCGGGTCGATCGACGGATCGAGATCGTTCCAGAAGCGAGCAGCGTCGGCATCGCGCTTGCTTGCCGGGCTGGGCAGCATCTCGGCAATGCGTTCAGGCGGCCAACCGGGAACGGCAGGCAGTGGGGCGGCTGGTTTGGGATGGCTCATTCAGGACGGCAAATATGGAGACTGCAACGAATTTGAGCGGCGTGTGTTTCGATGTCAGAGTTTAGCTATCCGGAGTGGGTGACGCAGCTATCAAACTCACCACGATTGATTGCACCCAGTCTTGCCTGCCTTTCGGCCTTGCTTTGCGGATGCTGTGATTGCTCGCAAATCTGCCAGTGATGGCGATATTCTTTCGGCCGTTGTAACGGTTTCTCATGACCCGACACAGCGGGATGACTGTGTGCCCGGCTTTTTCTTGAGGAGATGACAATGAATATGAAATTGCATGTGTTGCTGGTTTGTGGCCTGTTGGCGCTAACAGCACCAGCCCAGGCTTTGGATTTGTGGGGTTCGGTGAAGGGCGTGTTCAACTCCGACAAATCGAAGAGCAAAGCTGAAGAGGCCAAAACGGAAGAAGGCGAAACAAGCAGCCCCCCCGCAGCGCAGCCTGCCGCTGCAGTGACAACGGCTCTGGACCCGGCTCCCGGCGTGGCGGATCTGGAGATGGAAGCGTTTCTGGACCAGCGAATCTGGCCCAAGAAGGATCTTGCGGCCATGAAGAAAGTGGTGGTAGGTGGCTTCCGTGTTGCATTTGCCACCAAGGCCACGGTTTCCGACAGCGTGCGAGCTTCCTACTTGCCAGGCGGCATCAACAAATCCGGCGTTAATTCCAAGATCGAGTTGACACTGGAGGGCATCGACCTGCAACGCATGCAGGCGCTGGTGGACAAGGCGTATCAGGATTTCCTGGCACAACTCAAGGCCAACAGTGTTGAGTTGATTCCCTATGCGGATTTCACCGCACACCCTTCCTTCACCGAAATCGAGGCGGCCAAGCAAAAGGATGGCCAGCCTTACACGGTGACGCACGAGGGGCGCACCTATATGGTGCTGTCGCCCAGCGGCGTGAAACTCTGGTTCGACCAAGCGGAAGCCCTGGGTGATCAAGGCGCCTTTGGCTGGGGAAATGGCCGTCGCGCCGGCGATTTTGCTTTCGACAATCAAGCGCTCGTCCTCAATCCCCTGTTGGTGGTGGACTTTGCGGAAACCGCAAGTGCCCGCAACAAGGGCCTGTTCGGGGTGCGCGACGAAAGCGACGTGGAGGCCAAGGCGGGCATGAGCTTGCGCAAGTCGAATACCCTGCTCTATGTGCGCGGCCGCGCCGCCCCGATCTCCTCAGCGGTCATGGGTGGCGTTGCCTACCTGAAGGAAAACGTGGTGTTCGCCGGCCGCTACGGACAACTCAACATGGGTGAAATGAGCAGCAACCGCGGCTTGGTGGTTGGCCTGGCCCTGGTCGGACTGTCAGCCGGTCCGGTGCGGACCAATCAAAAGGGGGTGATGCAGGCGGATCCCGCCCGCTTCGAGGCGTACGCCAACAATCTGCTGCTTTCCGGCAACCGTCTGTTCGCCCGTGCCGTCGGCGACCTGTACCGCTGAAGCATGTTTGATCCCCTGCGGGTTCAGCCTTTGAATGCTGCAGGGGATACATCCATGCTGAACTGGTCCGGTTGGTTGTTCAAATCCTGCTAGCCCAGGCCAATGACAAAGCGCTGCTTGCCTGACACCGTGCGCGGGATTTCGTCGAGATAGTTCACTTCCAGCGCTACCTCCGCGCCCATGGCCCGATGGATTTTGTCAGCCAGTGTGGCCTGCGTTTCGGTACTCAGTTTTTCGCCGGCCACCAAATTCAGCACGATGCGATCCAGCCCGGTCTGCACCCACTGGTATTGCCGAATCTGCGTCTGCCCGTCGAGCATGCGGTTGAACACGCCGGGGTGGATGCGCTGGCCGGCCGGGCCGCGAATCCAGTCGTTTTGTCGGCACATGCCCATTTCCATCAGTGGAAACGGTGAGCCGCAGGCGCATTCGCCGT
>CAMBRI010000262.1 GCA_945870205.1 Sulfuritalea hydrogenivorans sk43H
AGCGAGATCGCCTACGAGAAGATACTGCTCGCCACGGGCGCGGCACCGGCGATTCCGCCGATTCCGGGACTCGACCAGGTCTCCTACCATGTGCTGCGCACGCTGGACGATGCGACGAAGCTCAACGCCGCGATCAAGCACTCAAAACAGGCTGTGGTGCTGGGCGCCGGGCTGGTCGGCATGCATGCCGCCGAGAACCTGGTCAAGGCCGGCGCCAAGGTCACCATCGTGGAAATGGCCAAGCAACTGACGGATGGCTACTTCGATGCGACGGCGGCCGGCTTGATCGAGAAAGCTTTCACAGATAACGGTGCCCGAATCCTGACCGGCAGCCGGGTGGTCAAACTCGCCCCGTCTGCGGCATTTGACACCCCGGGCGCCACGCTGACGCTGGAGAACGGCACGACGCTGGAAGCCGACCTGCTGCTGGTGGCCACCGGCGTCAGGCCCAACATGGACTATCTGGCGGGCAGCCAGGTTGAGCACGACAAGGGCATTCTGGTCAGCGACAGCATGCAGACCAGCGTCGCCAATGTCTGGTCGGCGGGCGATTGCGCCCAGGCCAAGGGCTTCTACACCGATGCCCGGATCATGAACGCCATCCTGCCGGATGCCACCGAGCAGGGCCGCATTGCAGGCATGGCGATGGCCGAGGACCCGGGACTGAAGAAGTATCCCGGCGGCGTGCCGCTCAACACCTATCATTTCTTCGGCCGCCATGCGATTTCGGTCGGAAGCAGCAAGGTGCCGGAAGGCGGCGAGGTGGTGACGCGCTTCGACGAAGCCAGTGGCCGCTACCTGAAGGCGATCTTCAGCGCCGACAACCGTCTGACGGGAATCTACGGCGTCAATGAATTCTTCGACGGCGGCGTGATGTGCCAGTTGATTCTGCGCCGGATCGACCTGTCGCCGGTAAAGGAGCGCTTCCTCGCCGAGCCGATGAAGGTGGGGCGCGAAATAATGTCGAAGACGTGGAGATAAACATGGCAATGTTTGGAGGAGCCTACAACACCATCGCTTTCGACTCGGCCAAGTGCGACGGCTGCGGCGACTGCATGACGGCGTGTGCGAGCACCAAGACGGGCACGGAAGACAAGACGCGGTCGCGCATCCAGATCGTCGGCAGTGCCGATGACGGGTTCGAACTCGCGCTCTGCCGCCAATGCGCCGATCCCAAGTGCGTCACGGTCTGTCCGGCAGCGGCGCTGACCAAGAATTGCGAGAACGGCGTGATCGACTGGAACGCCGACAAATGCGTCGATTGCCTGTTGTGCACCGTCGGCTGCGCCTATGCAGGCATCGCCCTCGATGCGGGCACCGGCCATGTCGCCAAGTGCGATACCTGCGAAGGGTCGCCGGCCTGCGTGCCGGCCTGCCCGCACGATGCGCTGACCTACATCACCACCTCGCGCATCTACAACGAAGTCGGCGATTGGGAAGACCTCTTCGCGCCTGGCCTCGCCGGCTGCCAGGGCTGCAACACCGAACTGCTGATGCGTCACACCTTGCGCCGGGTGGGGCCGGAGACCGTGCTGGCAACGCCGCCCGGATGCGTGCCCGGCATGGGTTCGGTCGGCTTCAACGGCACCACCGGCACCAAGATTCCGGTCTTCCACCCGCTGCTGACCAACACTGCGGCCATGCTGGCCGGCATCAAGCGTCAGTACAAGCGTGTCGGCCGCGAGGTCAATGCGCTGGCCATCGCCGGTGATGGCGGCGCCTCGGACGTGGGCTTCCAGTCGCTGTCGGGCGCTGCCGAACGCAACGAGCAGATCCTGTTTATGGTGGTCGACAACGAGGGCTACATGAATACCGGCATGCAGCGTTCGAGCTGCACGCCCTACGGTGCCTGGACCTCGACCACGCCGATCGGCAAGGGCTCCGGCGGCATGCCTTCGCAGGGCAAGACGCAGGATGCCAAAAACCTGCCGCTGATCATGGTCAACCATCGCTGCGAGTATGTCGCGACGGCATCGACCGCCTACATGGAAGATCTCTACGACAAGCTGGACAAGGCAATCCTGGCCTCCAAGCGCGGCTTCGCCTATCTGCATGTGTATTCGCCCTGCACCACGGGCTGGCGCTTTCCGACCGACCAGAACATGGAAGTCGCGCGCAAGGCGGTGGAGACCAACTTCGTCATGCTCTGGGAGTACAACCCGAAGGATGGCCTGCATTTCACCCGTTCGGTCGATGATGCGCTGCCGGTCACCGAGTATCTCAAGGCGATGGGGCGCTTCCGCCACCTGAGTCCGGAGCAGATTTCACACATTCAGGGCAAGGTCGCGGAAAATCTCGCCTTCGTCAAACAGATGGCTCACCGAGAAGCCGTTTAGGGAGAAAAAAATGAGCAAGCTGAATAGCCCGGTCACGGGTCTGGATCCCATCGAGAAAGCCAGCCGGGACGAATTGCAGGCGCTGCAGCTGCAGCGCATGAAGTGGTCGCTGAAGCACGCCTACGACAACGTGCCGCACTATCGCAACAAGTACGACGCCGCCGGAGTGCATCCGGACGACTTGAAGCAGTTGTCCGATCTGGCGAAGTTTCCCTTCACCACCAAGCTCGACCTGCGCGACACCTATCCTTACGGCATGTTTGCGACGCCGATGAAGGACGTGGTGCGCATCCACGCTTCGTCGGGAACGACCGGCAAGCCGACGGTCGTCGCCTATACCAAAAACGACATCGCGATGTGGGCCGGGCTCATGGCGCGCTCCTTGCGTGCCGCGGGCTGCTCGGCCGACGACATCATCCTCAATTCCTACGGCTATGGCCTGTTCACCGGCGGCCTTGGCGCCCATTACGGCGGCGAAGCCCTGGGTGCCACAGTGATACCCATGTCCGGCGGGCAGACCGAAAAGCAGGTGCAGTTGATCCAGGACTTCAAGCCCACGGTGATCATGGCCACGCCGTCCTACGTGCTGACGATTGCCGACGAAATGATCAAGCAGGGCATGAGGCCGACCGAAAGCAGTTTGCGCGTCGGACTGTTTGGTGCCGAGCCATGGACCAACGAAATGCGGCGCGAGATCGAAGAGCGTCTCAACATCGATGCCATCGATATTTATGGCCTGTCGGAAGTCATGGGTCCCGGTGTGTCTTGCGAATGCGTCGAGACCAAGGATGGTCCGCACATCTGGGAAGACCATTTCTATCCGGAGATCATCAATCCCGAAACTGGCGAAGTTCTGCCCGATGGTGAAATCGGCGAACTGGTATTCACTTCGCTGTCGAAGGAAGCCTTGCCCATCCTGCGCTACCGTACGCGCGACCTGACGCGGCTGCTGCCCGGAACCGCGCGAACCATGCGCCGCATGGAAAAGATCACCGGGCGCAGCGACGACATGCTGATCATCCGCGGCGTCAATGTGTTCCCGACGCAGATCGAGGAGATTCTGCTGAAGAACCCCAATCTGTGCGCCCAGTACCAATTGCAGGTATCGCGCGAAGGCCACCTCGATCAGCTCGATGTCTATGTCGAGGTTCGCAGCGACCTTTCGAATTCGATCAGCGAACAGAAGCGCCGTGAAATTGGCGCTGACGTGAAGCACCATATCAAGGCCCTGGTCGGTGTCACCGCCGACGTTCATGTGGTCGAAACCGACAAGGTCGAGCGAACCCTGATCGGCAAGGCCAAGCGGGTCATTGATCGGCGGCCGAAGTAAATCGGTCAGGGAGAATCCATCTTGTCGCAGTTCTTGCAGTTCCTCTTTTCAGGGATCACGGTCGGGGCCACCTATGCCCTGGCCGCGCTGGGTTTCACGCTGATCTACAACGCCAGCAACGTGATCAACTTCGCCCAGGGCGAATTCATCATGCTGGGCGGCATGCTGGCCTTCTTTTTCATGCAGTCCGGTGTGCCGCTGCCGCTGGCCATCCTGCTGGCCATCGCGATCCCCGCGGTGGTGGGCATGCTGCTCGAGAAACTGGCCATAGAACCCGCCCGCGACGCCGACGTGGTCACGCTGATCATCATCACCATCGGTGCCTCGCTGGTGATACGCGGCCTGATCCAGATCTGGCTGGGCAAGGGCGCTCATACCTATCCGGCGTTTTCCGGCAGCGAGCCTTTTCTGATCGGCGGCGCCACCTTGCTGCCGCAAAGCCTCTGGGTGTTGGGCATCACCGCCCTGGTGGTCGTGGCACTGTGGTACTTCTTCAGCCGCACTCTGGCCGGCAAGGCGATCCTTGCCACCTCGTGCAACCCTCTGGCGGCGCAACTCGTCGGCATCAACACGCAGTGGGTATTGCTGATCAGCTTTGCCCTTTCCGCGGCACTGGGGGCCATCGGTGGGGTGCTGCTGACGCCCATCACCCTGACCTCCTACGACGTCGGCATCATGCTCGGGCTCAAGGGCTTTGTCGCCGCCGTGGTGGGCGGGCTGGGCAGCGGCCTGGGTGCCGTGGTCGGCGGCTTGCTGGTGGGCATCATCGAGGCCATGGCGGCGGGCTACATTTCGTCCGCCTACAAGGATGCCATTCCCTTCGTCCTGATTCTGTTCATCCTCTTCTTCATGCCGCGCGGCATTTTCGGCGCGAAGATCACGGAGCGGGTATGAGCATGTTGAGGCGACACGCTCCGCTCCTGGTGCTGGCCGTGGTCCTGCTGCTGCTGCCGCTGGTGCTGCCCAACAACTACTACTACGACATCGCGATCCGCATGGCGATCAACGCCATCATCGTTCTCGGGCTGAACCTCCTGATCGGTTTCGCCGGCCAGATCAGCCTCGGTCATGCCGGTTTTATCGGCATCGGCGCCTATGCCTCGGCAATCCTGCCGACCCACTTCGGTTGGCATCCGATTGTTGCCATGGTCGCGGGCGCGGCGATTGCCAGCGCGATTGCCGCAATTGTCGCGCGACCGATCTTTCGCCTGAAGGGGCATTACCTGGCGATGGCCACGCTTGGCCTTGGCATCATCATTGCC
Source organism: Sulfuritalea hydrogenivorans sk43H (assembly GCA_945870205.1). Lineage (GTDB taxonomy): Bacteria > Pseudomonadota > Gammaproteobacteria > Burkholderiales > Rhodocyclaceae > Sulfuritalea > Sulfuritalea hydrogenivorans_A. Next base: position 4,929 of record CAMBRI010000262.1, read on the forward strand.
ATCGTGATCAAGAACGAGGCGGCCTATACCGGCGGCCCCGACGGCATGCCGGTGCCTGCTCTCGGCCTGATGGGTTTCGAGATTTCCGGGGAAAAGCAGTGGTACTGGGTTCTCGCAGTGACCTTGCTGTTCAGCTTCTGGGCCTCGAAGAACCTGATCGATTCTCCCTTCGGACGCGCGCTGCGGGCCCTGCATGGTTCCGAGGTCGCCGCGCAGGTGATGGGTGTCGATATCGTGCGCTACAAGGTCGCCATCTTCGTCCTTTCGGCGTTTTTCGCCAGCCTGATGGGTAGCATCACGGCGCACTACATCGGATTCGTCACGCCCAACATCGCCGATTTCTTCCATTCCATCGAACTGGTCACCATGGTCGTCATCGGCGGCATGGCCTCGATCTACGGGTCGCTGATCGGCGCGGTCCTGCTCACGGCACTGCCACAGGCCTTGTCCACCTTCGAAGGCTGGGAAACGGTCGTGTTCGGTACCATCCTGATGTTCTGCATGATCTTCATGCCCAAGGGCCTGGTGCCGACGCTGGCAGCGCGTTTCGGCCACAAAGAACGGGGAGACAGTTGATGGCGCTGCTCGAAGTCGAGAATCTCTCCATCGCCTTTGGCGGCGTCAAGGCCGTGCAGAACGTCAGCTTTGCTGTCGATCGCGGTTTGGTGTATTCGGTGATCGGGCCGAACGGGGCGGGCAAGACCACGCTGTTCAACCTGATCACGGGGGTATACACGCCGAACGAGGGCGACATCCGCCTCGATGGCAAGTC
>CAMBRI010000263.1 GCA_945870205.1 Sulfuritalea hydrogenivorans sk43H
CCCTCGGCTCAACCAGTGGCTGATTTTTGCCGCTGACGCGGAAAGTCCCTGCCGCTAAGCCAGCGAGTGCCGCACAACTCTCCCTGCATTGAATGGCCATATTGCGAACACCGGCGTTGACCCGGACGGCTACGGGCGAGGATACTTGGGCCTGCACGCTTGAAATGCCTATTCCCGATTGGTTTCTTTCAATCATTTCTCGCCTTCAACAGGAACCGACCATGTTCAGCAGCCTCATGCCTCAACGCAAGGAGTTCTTTGAACTGCTTGCCGCCCACTCGGACCGAGTAGTCGCGGGCGCTCATGCCACCCAGCGCCTTATCAATGGCTTGGGCCAGGGTACGGAGGACATTCCCGCGCTGGTGGCCGAGGTCAATTTGAACGAGAAAAGTGCCGACAGGATTAAGGCCGAACTGATCGTGTTGCTGCACAAATCCTTCACCACGCCGATCAACCGCGATCAAATACATACGCTCGCCATCGAGTTGGACATGGTCCTCAATGCAATCCAGGATGTGGCCAACGCGGTGCACATGTACCGAATCGAGCAATCCACGCCTGAAGCCCGTGACCTGGCCGCCCTGGGGGTTGATGCGTGCACCCGCCTGAACCGTGCCGTGATGACGCTGCCGCACAAGAACCGCAATGAGGAAACAGCCAATCTGTGCAAGGAGATCGACGCCATCGAGTCAAAGGCAGATCGGGTCCAGCACAAGGCCATCAGCCAGTTGTTCGATGGCTCGAGCACGATCTGGTGGGCGATGCGGATGCGGGAATTCTATTCCCTGCAGGAAAGCGTGCTGGACCGCTGCGAGGACGCCTCGAAGACGATCGAAGAAATTCTGATCGAGAACTCCTGACAGGGCCGCGACCGTGGAACACTTGACCATCAGCTTCTGGTCGCTGGCGCTGTTGATCGCCGTGGCCCTGGCCTTCGATTTCATGAACGGTTTTCATGACGGCGCGAACTCTATTTCAACCATTGTCGCCACTGGCGCTCTGACACCCAAGCAGGCCGTCCTGTTTGCGGCGTTTTTCAACTTCGCCGCCTTGTGGATATTCCAGCTGAAGGTGGCGGCCACCATCGGCAAGGGCACGGTGGATCCCATGCTGGTGGACCACTATGTGATATTTGGCGCGCTGATGGGGGCGCTGGCCTGGAATATCATCACCTGGTACTACGGCATTCCATCGTCATCATCGCACGCGCTGGTCGGCGGTCTGGTTGGCGCCACCGTGGCCAAGGCCGGCGGTCTGGCGCCGATCCTCTGGAGCGGGTTCGGCAAGATCCTGATCTTCATCGTAATCTCGCCGCTGGTCGGATTTTTCATCGGCGGCCTGCTGATGGTGCTGGTGGCGTGGGTGTTCCGAAACCAGTCACCATCCCAGGCGGGCCGATGGTTCAAGACGGGGCAGCTGGTCGCCGCCGCCGCCTACAGCATCGGGCATGGCGGCAACGACGCGCAAAAGACCATCGGCATCATTTGGCTGCTGATGATCACGGCAGGAATCGCCACCACGGATGTCGAGACGCTGCCGATGTGGGTCGTGTACTCCTGCTATTTCGCGATTGCCTGGGGGACCTATCTCGGCGGCTGGCGCATCGTCAAGACCATGGGCACCAAGATTACCCGCCTGACCTCGGTCAGCGGCTCTTGTGCCTCGATGGGTGGCGCGATCAGCCTCGGCCTGGCAACGATCGGCGGCATCCCGGTGTCGACCACGCACACGATTACCGGAGCTATCGTTGGCGTCGGGACGGCGCAGGACGTAAGAGCCGTGCGCTGGGCGATCACTTTCAACCTGGTAGCGGCCTGGGTGCTGACCATTCCGGCGTCCGGCCTGATTGCCGCGCTGTTCTGGTACGTCGGGCGCAGTTTTCTGTAGCCGGCGATCATGCCATCCCTTGCAAGTTCTTGAGAACCCGTAGGCAGGAGTACATCCAATGCTGAACAATGTAATGCCGCAACGCGGCGTGTTTTTCAGTCTCCTGTCGGCGCACACCGACTTCATGGTGTCGGGCGCCAACGCCACGCTGCGCCTGATTTCGGGTCTCGGCAATCCAAATGTCGACAATGCGGCGCTGATCGCCGAGGTGAATTTCAACGAAGACAGCGCCGACGACGTCAAGACGCAACTCATCAAATTGCTGTACGAGTCTTTCACCACGCCGATCAATCGCGACCAGATTCACACCCTGACGCTTGACCTCGACCGCATCGTCGATTCGGTACAGAGCGTCGCCAATTCCATCGACATTTATCACATCAACACATCGACGCCACGAGCGCGGGAAATGGCGTCTTTCGCCGCCGATGCCTGCATCCGGCTCAATCGGGCGGTCATTGCGCTGGCCACCCGGGAGAGGACGCAGGTGATACTCAAGCAGTGCCAGGAAGTGGACGAGATCGAGTCGCGTGCCGTGGAAGTCATGCGTCAGGCTGTCGCCCAGCTCTTTGAGGCCGACGGTGACGATGCGGCCGTCTGGCATGCCATGAAGATGCGCGGCTTTTACTTCATGCAGGAAGCCGTGCTTGACAACTGCAAGCGCGCAGCGAAAACGCTCGAAGAGATCCTCCTGGAAAACGCCTGAACACCGCAAGGCAGGCTGCACATGAAACCTTGGCCAGTTCGCGTCGGACGGCTCACAGCAGGCTCTGGAGCGCAACAGTGAAAACGGCTGCTCGTCTCAGGTACGCCAGTTCCAACCTGCCGCTGCTTGACACCTTGCGCAACTACAGGAGGCGCTGGATTCGCAATGACGCGATTGCCGGCCTTTCTGCCTGCATCGTGATGATCCCCTCGGTGATTGCCTATGCCGAACTGGTTCACTTGCCCCCGATAACCGGCCTTTATGCGGCGCTGGCGGCCTCCATTGGCTACGCCTTGTTCGCCAGTTCCCGCCACGTCATCGCGGGGCCCGATGCCGCGATCGGCCTCCTGGTAGGCTCGGCGATCCTGCCATTGGCACTTGGCGATCCGACTCGCATGGCCTTCCTTGCTGCCGAACTGGGCCTGTTGGCTGGTGTCGTGCTGTTACTTGCCGCGCGCCTCAATCTTGGAGTCATCGCCGATCTGCTGTCGCGACCGGTTCTCGTCGGCTACTTGAATGGTGCCTCTCTGGTGCTCATTTCGACCCAGCTTGGCAAGATGTTCGGCATCAAGACCCAGGGCGAGGAGTTCTTTCCCCTGCTGTCGACCTTGATCCAGCAACTGCCGAATGCCCATATGCCCACTGTCGGATTCGGCGTTTTGCTCGTCATTTTGCTGGTGGGTCTTGGCCGCTGGCTGCCGCGGGTTCCCGGCGCGCTGGCGGCGTCGGCGATGGCGATACTGGCGACCTATGTTTTTGATCTGGGCCAGTACGGCATTGCCCTGGTGGGTGAGGTGCCTTCGGGTATTCCCAGGCTGTCGCCGGTGATGCCGCTTTGGTCTGACATTGCGGCCCTGGCGCCGGCGGCGGTGGCGATCGCCTTCCTGGCATTTTCCGACGGCATTCTGCTGGCGCAGACATTCGCTGAAAAGCACGGCTATGAGATAAGCCCGAACCAGGAACTGGCCGCCCTTGGCTCGGCCAATATCCTTGCCTCGATGTGGCAGGGTTTTCCTGTTTCGGCCAGCCAGTCACGCACGTCAATCGTAGATGCCGCCGGCGGCCATTCGCAAGTGGCACAACTTTTCGCAGCCGCTGGCCTGCTGGTGTTCCTGCTGTTCCTGACCGGCCTCATTGCGATGCTGCCCAAGGTGGCACTCGGGGCGATACTTATCGTGACTGCCGTGGGAATGCTCGAAATGGCGTCACTGGTCAAACTCTACAAGGTGGACCGCAGCGAGTGCAGCATTGCCATGGGCGTAAGCCTTGCCATTCTGCTCGCCGGTGTGGTTCCCGGAATAATCGCAGGCCTGCTGCTATCGCTGATTGCCGTACTGGTGGAGATTTCACGCCCACGCGATGCTGTCCTGCGGCGACTGATCGCGGACGGAAAGTTTCACGATTGCCTTGAAGACGACGAGGCGGAGGATGTTCCGGGGGTGATGGTCTATCGGCTTTATGCACCGCTGATCTTTGCCAATGCCCGCCACGTGGTGGGGCGCATCCGGCAACTGGTCAATGCAGCCGATGCGAACCTCGAATGGTTGATCCTCGACGCCCAGGCCATTACCGACATGGATGTCACTGCTGCCCAGCGCTTCGCCGAACTGCACCGGGAACTGCAAGAGCAGGGTGTCGCGATCAAGATCGCCGATGCACCCCGCCCCTTCCGGGAAGAACTGGCCAAAGTCGGCTTGTCCGATGCACTGGGAAGCCAGCAATTCTTTGTGTCGGTGAAGAAGGCGGTTGAAGCCTTCGAGCAGCGCAATGCAACGCCAACTGCCACGCGCGGATGAACGTGGCCAGCCGCGCACAAGGTCCAGGCGAAGAACTCGACCCTGCCATCGTCCCGGTCATAAGGACCGGCCACGACCTTTACGGTGACACAACTCGTTCGAAGCGGCTGGTGATAGCCGAGCGAAGCGAGCCGACTGGTAGCCCCGCCCTGGGAAGGGGGCGTAGGCGGGGTTTCGCGAAGCACTGCTTCGCGCCGCCGCAGGCGGCCGGCCATGCAGGGCCGGCCGTGGAGTGGGGGCGGGGGTCTTCAATTTGCCGCTCGTGCATTTCATCTCCGGCGGGTGGTACTGGGTGCCATGAGCGTTAGGTTTCGGTTCGCCCTCAGAGGCAGCGCCAGAATGGCGAGCCGGGCGACAGCGGAAAGCAGTTGATCAAGGGATGCGGGCCGGGCATGAGCATCGGCCCCATCAGCTGCTGGCGACACATCCGGACTTCCTGATCGCTCCGTTCACGGCAGGCCTTTTCCCGGTTGCTGGCATCGGCGGCCAGTTCATCGAAAATCTGCCGGCGTTCGTCGGCGACCATGTGCTCGAGCACCGCAAGCGGCACACCCTGATTCGAAAGTTCGACAATCTGGCCGGCCGAGAGGCGGTAGCGCGATGCCGAGCCCGTGATGCGCGCGATGATGTCCGCGGCCGCGATCCCCTGCCGCGCCAGCACGACGACCTGCTCCAGCGGCAGCGCGGCAGCCGGTTGCGGCAGTCGCGCTTCGAGCTGCTCGGCACTGATGCGCTCGATCTTCGGCGGCGCCACAGGCGTGTCGGCGCAGCCCGCGAGGATCAGGGCCAGTACACCAAAGAGCCGGATGCGAAGGCAGGACAGCATGGCAATGGGGCTGACGTGACGGTTTGACCGCAATGATAGGCCAAGGCGCCGAAGCGTCTACAATTCGCGGCCAGGCAACCCATTTCTGGTTACACCGTGACCACCAACACCCTCGAACTACTCGCCCCCGCCAAGAATGCCGACATCGGCATCGAGGCCATCAGGCACGGCGCCGATGCCGTGTATATCGGCGGGCCGGCTTTCGGCGCCCGGGTCGGCGCCGGCAATACGGTGCAGGACATCGAGCGGCTGGCCGCCTTCGCCCATCGCTTTCATGCCAGGGTTTTCATCACCCTCAACACGATCTTCCGCGATGACGAGATCGAGGACGCGCGCCGCCTGGCCTGGCAGATGTTTGATGCCGGGGCCGACGCGCTGATCCTGCAGGACATGGGCCTGCTGGAAACCGACCTGCCGCCCATCGAACTCCATGCCTCGACCCAGACCGACATCCGCACGCCGCAGCGGGC
>CAMBRI010000264.1 GCA_945870205.1 Sulfuritalea hydrogenivorans sk43H
GAACCACAGAGGCACAGAGGACACAGAGGAAAAACAAGTGCTTGCCGTGTTTCATGCACTCACCCGTGGGGTGATTGGTATCGAATCGGCAAGCCATTGATTCTTTGACTTTCTCTGTGCCTCTGTGTCTCTGTGGTGAGGAATTTAGGATGAAATGAAATCAACCAATCAGTGCCTGTGCGGCCTTGTTGCGGCCCTCGTCGTTTTGCTTATCTCCGCCTGCTCCGATTCAGGCATGGGTGAACGTGTGCTCGCCGCGCGCCCGGCCGGTGGCGACTTCGTCCTGCAAAGTGCCGTCGGGCCGGTGGATTCCAAAGCATTGCGCGGCAACGCGTTGTTGGTGTATTTCGGTTACGTCAATTGCCCCGACATCTGTCCGGTCTCGATGGCGGCCGGTGCGGCAGCGCTCAATGGCTTGACGCCGCAGGAGCGGGAGAAAGTAAAAATGATCATGATTTCGGTCGACCCCGAACGTGATACGCCGGCGAAGCTCAAGGAATATGTGGCCTACTTTCATCCGGCGATGATCGGCGCGGTTGGAACCCCGGCAGAGACGGCCGCGATCGCCAAGTCCTTCGGCGCCGGATACGTGCGCCAGGCCACGCGGCCGGACGGGACCTATGCCGTGGATCACAGTTCGCAGACCTTCGTCATTGGTCCGGACGGCAAGCTGATGGAACTGCTGCCACTGGGTGTCGCCACCGAAAAGGTGGTGGCGACCGTGCGCAAGCTGCTGTAATGCGTCCCGTGGATCGCGCCATCGCGGTTCTGGTCGCCGGTATCGGGGCCTTCGCGCTGTGCTTCGTCGACGCCGCGCGCCTGCGCGCCACGGCGGGGCCGGACGAGGTCGAACGTACGCGCCTCGTGGCGCGACTGCGGCTCACCGACCTCGCGCTATTCACCGAGGCACGCTACACGCGCCATCCCTCGCAGGCTGATCTGCATTCGGCCTTCCAGGACCATCCGCTGGCGCTGGAACATTTTCCTACCGGCTCGCTGATTGCGCCTCCGGGCGGATTGACCGACCCAAGTTTGAGAGTCGGCGCTGGCGGTAAGGCGCCATGAAACTCTGGCTCGCGAAACAGCGCTACCTGATCGACTTCACGCTGGCCTCGCTGGCACGGCGCAAGACACGCAATCTGGGCCTGCTGGCGGTCTATACCGTGCTGGTGTTCATGCTGTCCTCGGTCACGCTTTACACCCACGCCCTGCGTCAGGAAGCGGCGCGGGTGCTGACGGCCTCGCCCGAAGTCATCGTGCAACGCATGGTGGCCGGGCGCCACGACCTGATTCCGCCCGGCTACATCGAGAAGGTGGGCCGCATCCGCGGTGTGCAGAAGATCGAAGGCCGGCTCTGGGGCTACTACTACGACGCGGTGACCAAGGCCAACTACACTTTTATGGTGCCGGCGGAGAACGCGCCGGTGGCCGGCGAGATCGTGGTTGGCCCGGCGCTGGAACGCTCGCGCGGGCTGGCCAAAAACAACGGCATTTCCTTCCGTTCCTACTCGGGCAAGTTGCACAGCTTCATCGTCGCCGACGTGCTGCCGCAGGCCTCGGAACTGATCAGCGCCGACCTGGTGCTGATGAGCGAGGCGAGCTTCCGCGCCTTCTTCGACTATCCGGTCGGCCATTACACCGACATAGCACTGTCGGTCGCCAATCCGCAGGAAGTGCGCAACGTCGCGCTGAAGCTGGCCGCCGCGCTGCCGGACGCGCGGCCCATCCTGCGCGACGAGGTGCTGCGCACCTATGCCTCGATTTACGACTGGCGCGAAGGCATCGTGCTGGCGCTGCTGTCCGCCGCGATCCTGGCCTTCGGCATACTCGCCTGGGAGAAGGCCTCCGGCCTCTCCGCCGAGGAGAAGCGCGAGATCGGGATACTGAAAGCCATCGGATGGGAAACCGGCGACGTGATCAAGATGAAGTTCTGGGAGGGCCTGCTGATCTCGTTGACCGCTTTCCTCGCCGGCTTTGTCGCTGCCTACGTGCATGTTTTCCATTTCGCCGCCGCGCTGTTCGAGCCGGTGCTGAAGGGCTGGGCCGTGCTCTACCCGCGCTTCCAGTTGACGCCGCACATCGACGGCTTGCAGGTGGCGACGTTGTTTTTCTTCACCGTCGTACCCTACGCGGCGGCGGTGTTGGTGCCGATCTGGAAGGCGGCGATCACCGACCCCGATTCAGTGATGCGGTCATGATCGAAGTCACCGGCATCCGCAAGGCCTTCAACCAGGGCCGCGACAATGAGTATTGGGCGCTCGATGGCATCGACCTGCACATCGAGGCAAAAAAGGTAACGGCGTTACGTGGCCCTAGCGGCTCGGGCAAGACGACCTTGCTGACCATCGTCGGCTGCCTGGCGCGGCCGACGGAGGGTCGCGTGCATCTGCTCGGCGAGGATATTTCGGGGCTGCCCGAGCGCTTCCTGACCGAGATCCGCCGCAAACGCTTCGGCTTCATCTTCCAGCAGTTCAACCTGATCAAGGGCCTCACCGCACTGGACAACATCATCCTGCCGGCCTACCCGACCGGGCGGCCGCGCCATGAACTGCTGGCTCGCGCCGAAGAACTGCTGGCCGGTCTCAAGCTCGGCCACCGTCGTGATGCCAAGGTTGAATGGTTGTCCGGCGGCGAGCAGCAGCGCGTCGCCATTTGTCGCGCTCTGATCAACGATCCCGAGGTGGTGATCGCCGACGAGCCAACCGCCAACCTAGATACGCACCTGGCCGGCGAATTCATGGGCATCCTGGAGAACCTTGCCGATCAGGACCGCACCATCCTGCTCACCAGCCACGATCCGCTGGTGGTCGAATCTTCCGTGGTGCATCGCGTGGTGGATATGCGCGACGGCAAGCTGATTGTGCACGGTTAGCCATGCTGTTCCAGCCCGCCATCATCGCCCTGCTGCTCGCCTCGGCCCTCGGCGTGCTGGGTCTGCTTGCCAGCGCACCCTTCGCGCTGGACGTGATCCGGCGCTGGGACATTCGCAGCGGCAGCGAACGCCAGTTGCAGCTCGAACGCCGCACCTACCTGTTCTCGACGCTGCTCACTTTCGTCCTCGCGCTGCAACTCGCGGCCGTGCTGCTCTTCGTCTTCAACGCCGAGAAAATGTCGGGCATGTTTGTCGGCGCCATGTGCGCGGTGGGCACGCTCAACGTCAATGCCTTCGGCTTCCCGGCGCTGAATGCCAAGATCGCCGTGTTCTTTCTTGCCGCGATGTGGCTGGCGATCAACCACATCGACAGCCGCGCCCGCGACTATCCGCTGGTACGGACCAAGTACGCGCTTCTGCTTCTGCTGGCGCCCTTGCTCGCGGCGAGCGCCTGGATCGAGCTGCAATACTTCCTCGGCCTCAAGGCCGACGTCATCACTTCCTGCTGCGGCAGCCTGTTCTCGGAAGGCAGCCCGACGCTGGCCGCTGAAGCCTCGTCCCTGGCGCCGGTGCCGGCGATGTGGCTGTTCTACGGCAGCCTCGGCGCGGCGATCGCGGTGGCGGCGTGGCACGGTTTCGGCGGCGGCAAGAGTCGTTCGACCGCCTACGCCATGGCGGCAGGAAGTGCGCTGGCTTTCGTGGCGACCATCGCCGGCATTCTGTCCTTCGTCTCGCTCTACATCTACGAGCACCCGCATCACCACTGTCCCTTCTGCATCCTCAAGCCTGAATACGGCTATCAGGGTTACTGGCTCTATGTGCCGCTGTTCGTTGCCACGGCGGCGGGGCTGGCGGCCGGCGCGGTGCAGCCCTTCGCCCGCATCGACAGTCTGCGCGAGATCGTGCCGGGCTTCTCGCGCCGCCTCGCCGCGGTCGCCGCCAACGGCTTCGCCTTGACCGCCGTGGTGGTCACGGCGATGATCTGGCAGTCGCGTTTGATATTGCTGGAGCATTGATGCGTGCTTTCATCCTTCTGTTGGCGGCAGTCCTGCTGGCCGCCTGCGGCAGCGACAAGCCGGCGGCGAAACTGAATATCGGCGATCTCGCGCCGACCTTTCAGACCATTCGCGCCGACGGTGCTGCGGTGCAGTTTCCTGCCGCCTGGGCTGGCAAGCCGCTGGTCATCCGCTTCTGGGCCGACTGGTGCAAGTACTGCGAAGGCGAGATGAAGGACATCGAGACGGTCTACCGACGCTTGAAACCGCGCGGGCTGGAAGTCATTGCGATCAATGCCGGGCAGGACAGGAAGACCGTGGTCGAGTTCATGCAAAAGCTCGGCGTCAGCTACCTGACGCTGCTGGACGAAAATTCTGCAATCGCCAAACGCTACGGTGTGGTCGGCCTGCCCACCACCTATTTCGTAGATGCCAAAGGCATCGTGCGCGCCAAGTTGATCGGCGAGGCCGACGCAGCGGGCTTCGAGCGCGCCGCCCTGGAAATACTCAAATGAGCGAACCCTGGGACGCCAGGGCGCCCTGCGACCTGTGCAGTCTGCCGGTCGGAGTCAAGCCTTTCACGCTGGTGACGCCAGAAAGGACACTCATGTTCTGTTGCGAAGGCTGCAAGGGGATTTACCAGATGTTGCACCAGATCAAAGAATCCACCGACGGAATTGCCGATAATTGAGTTGTGCTTATTCGAAGGAGCTGAAAATGATGAACGCAGAAATGATGAAACAAGGCGCGGGCATGATGGGCCACCCGGTTGCCAAGGGCGCGATGATGGCTGCCACCGGCTATGCCGCGACGCGTGCGGTGGTCGGTCACGGTTTGTTGCGCAGCCCCCTTTTGCTACTGGCTGGCGGCATTGCCGGTGGCATTGCGGTGGGCTACCTGCTGCACAAGCACGAGAAGGAAATCGTGCTGGCGGTGTCCAAGGCGATCGGCATGGGCAAGGACTTTGTCATGCAGCAGCGCGAGAACCTCGATGACCTGGTGGCCGAAGCCAAGGAAACCGAAGCCCAGGGCGCTGGCGCACCGACCGAGCCTGCCGGCCCCGACACTCCCGCCTGAGGCGCGCGCCATGAATGCAGACGATCTGGCGCGGCGCATCGTCGTTCGCCATCGCGCGGCGGGCTATCTGCGCCTCGCACTGCCGCCAGAGATCTGCCATGCCGCGGCCGCTGTGGCGATCGACGCCGCGCTGCGCCAGGTGGGCGGCGTCTATCGCGTCACGATATACGCCGCGCAGTGTCGCCTGGCGGTGAGCTTCGACGCCCATGTGTGCGCCACCGCCGACGTAGCGCGCGCGCTGCGGGCGTGTCTCGTGACATTGCCGGACGTACAGGCGGCCGGCGCCGCCGCTGAGCATGCACCGGGCGAACGCCTCGCCCCGGCGCTGCGGGATGCGGCGCGACAGGCCCGCCATGCCTTCTTGCGTTTGCGCGAGCAGATCGATGGATTGCGGCGGCCTCGGGCGGCGCCGGGCAGCCTGCAAGCGAAGCTGCAACCCATGCTGGCCAATGCCCTGACCGAAAAGGCGATCATCAATTTCCTCAACGACCTGGTGGCTTTCTACTTGGTCAAGGTGCATTGGGAACTCATCAGCCAGCGCTGGCTGAAGGAACCGGTGAAGAATGCCAATGCATGGCTGACCGTGTTCTACCTGATGTTCCTGTTGGTCCGTTATCGCAAGTCGATTGCGGCCGAGGCGGCCAAACCAGCCATCACCCGCGCACCCGCGGAGCCGTCGTGAAAAACTTCCGCGTCGTCCATCGCCTCGCGCGCCGCATCCGCTTGGTCG
>CAMBRI010000265.1 GCA_945870205.1 Sulfuritalea hydrogenivorans sk43H
TTGCCGGCCTGGTAGAGATACCAGCCCTTGCCGGTTTTCTGCCCGTAGCGTCCCTGCTCGCAAAGCTTGTCGGCGAACTTGGCGTAGCGGATCGAGGGCTTTTCGACATAGCGGCGCTTCCTTATCGCCCAGCCGATGTCGTTGCCGGCCAGGTCGCCCATGCGGAAGGGGCCCATGGCCATGCCCCACTTTTCCATGGCCTTGTCCACCTGCCAGGGCGTCGCCCCCTCTTCGAGCAGGAAGCCGGCGACGCGTCCGTAGTGCTCGATCATGCGGTTGCCGATGAAGCCGTCGCAGACACCCGAGACCACGGCCGTCTTCTTGATCTTCTTCGCCACCTGCATCACGGTCGCCATGACGTCCTTGGATGTGGCCGCGCCGCGCACCACTTCCAGCAGTTTCATGACATTGGCCGGGCTGAAGAAGTGCATGCCGACTACGTCCTGCGGGCGCTTGGTGAAGTTGGCGATCTTGTTCACGTCGAGCGTGGAGGTGTTCGACGCGAGGATGGCGCCGGGCTTGGCGACCTCGTCGAGCTTCTTGAACACGGCCTCCTTGACGCCGATTTCCTCGAATACGGCCTCGATGATCAGGTCGGCGTCCTTGAAGTCGTCGTAGGACATCGTTCCCGTTAGCATGCTCATGCGCTGGTCGAGCTTCTCCTGGGTCAGCTTGCCCTTCTTCATGGAGTTCTCGTAGTTCTTGCGGATCGTGGCCATGCCCTTGTCCAGTGCCTCCTGCTTCATTTCCAGCATGGTGACGGGGATGCCCGCGTTGAGGAAGTTCATGGTGATGCCGCCGCCCATGGTGCCGGCGCCGATCACGCCGACCTTGGCGATCTTTCGTACCGGAGTGTCGTCAGGCACATCGGGGATTTTCGAGGCGGCGCGTTCGCCGGTGAAGGCGTGGCGCAGGGCACGTGACTCCGGCGTACCCATCATCTCGATGAAGTAGCTGCGCTCGATTTTCATGCCCTCGTCGAAGGACTTGGTCACGGCCGCCTGCACCGCATCGATGCACTTGAAAGGCGCGGGGAAGGGACCGGCGACGCCCTTGGCCATGTTGCGCGAGAACTGGAAGTAGGCTTCCTGGTTCGGGTAGTCGATCCTGATGTCGCGGATGCGTTTCAGCGGCCGCTTCTCGGCGACCACCTTGTCGGCGAACGCCAGCGCGCCCTTGAGCAGTTCGCCCCCGGTACCCTCGATGAACTCGTCGAACAGGGGCGTGCCCTTGAATTTCTCGGACGGTACCGGGGTGCCCGACAGGATCAGGTTCAGCGCAGCCTCGACGCCGATGATGCGCGGCATGCGCTGCGTGCCGCCGGCGCCGGGCAACAGGCCCAGCTTGATTTCCGGCAGGGCGATCGAGGCGCCGGCGATGGCGACGCGAAAATGTGCGCCCAGTGCCAGTTCCAGGCCACCACCCATGCAGACGCCGCCGACAGCCGCAATCACGGGCTTGGGGCAGGCCTCGACGATGCGGATCACGGTCAGCAGGTTGGGCTCGGCATAGGATTTTGGCGAGCCGAATTCGCGGATATCTGCGCCGCCCGAGAAGGCACGGTCGGAGCCGATCAGGACCACGGCCGTGACTGCGGGGTCGGCCGTTGCCTGGTCGATGCCGGCGACGATACCGCAACGCAAGTCGTAGCCCAGGCCGTTGACCGGTGGGTTGTCGAGGGTGATGACGGCGGTGTTGCCGTGCAAATGATAGTTGGCGCTGCTCATGCTGACTCCTTGCTGAGACGATCGGGGTTCAAACAAAACGGCTTAACCACAGAGGCACAGAGGCACAGAGAAATGCAAAAATTCGCTCTTGAACTGTTTCCTCTGTGTCTCTGTGGTGAAAAAATCGATTTCATACTTCCAGCCATTCCTTGCGGATGGCTTCGTTGCTCTTCAAATCGGCCGGCGTGCCTTCGAAGACGATGCGGCCGTGGCCCATGAGATAGAGGCGTTCTGAAATATCGAGGGCGATCGCGAGCTTCTGTTCGATCAGCAGGATCGATATGCCGCGGTTGCGTACTTCCTGGAGGAATTCTCCGACCAGTTCGACGATCTTGGGCGCCAGGCCCTCGGTCGGTTCATCGATCATGATCAGGTCCGGATCGCCCATCAGCGTGCGGCACAGCGTCAGCATCTGTTGTTCGCCGCCGGAGAGCACGCCGCCGGGGGTGTTCTCGCGTTCCTTGAGGCGGGGGAAGAGGGCATACATGTCGTCGATGTTCCAGCGTCCCTCGCCACGCAAATGCGCCTTGGCGTCCTTGACGCCCAGCATGAGGTTTTGCCTGACTGTCAGGTCGGGAAAGATCGAGCGGTCTTCCGGCACCAGGCCCAGTCCGAGGCGGGCGATTTCGTAGGCTTTCATGCCCAGGATGTCGCGGCCCTTGAAGCGGATGTTGCCGCGCGCCACGACCTGGCCCATCACGGCCTTGGCGGTGGTCGAGCGGCCGACGCCGTTCCTGCCCAGCAGGCAGACGATTTCGCCTTTATTGACGTGCATATTGACGCCGTGCAGAACATGGCTCTTGCCGTAGTAGCCGTGGAGGTCGGCGATCTCGAGCATGGGTTTAGTCATGACTGAGGGTGGTTCCAAGATAGGCTTCCTGTACCGCCGCGTTGCAGCGGATCGCCGCCGGCGCGTCGGTGGCGATGACCTCGCCATAGACCAGCACCGAGATGCGGTCGGCCAGGCCGAACACCACTCCCATGTCATGTTCGACCATCACCAGCGTCTTGCCCTCGGTGACGCGGCGGATCATTGCCACGGCCTCTTCGGTTTCGGTGTTGCTCATGCCGGCCGTGGGTTCGTCGAGCAGGATCACGTCGGCGCCGCTGGCGATCGTGATTCCGATCTCGAGCGCCCGTTGTTCGGCGTAGGAAAGGATACCCGCCGGCGTGTCGCGGCGTCGCGTCAGGCCGATGTCTTCCATCACGGCTTCTGCACGCAGGCGTGCATCCTTGAGCCCGGCCAGGCGCTGCCAGAAGGAATAGCGATAGCCCAGCGACCACAGCACGGCGCAGCGCAGGTTCTCGAACACCGAGAGATTGTGGAAGATGTTGGTGATCTGGAAGCTGCGCGACAGGCCGCGGCGATTGATCTCGAAGGGTTTCAGGCCGATCACGTTCTCGCCCTTGAGTTCGATCACGCCGGACGTCACCGGCAGGCGTGCGCTGATCAGGTGGAACAGCGTGGATTTCCCTGCGCCGTTGGGGCCGATGATGGCGTGCCGTTCACCTCGATGCACGTCGAGATCGACGCCGCGAATGATTTCGCTGATGCCGAAGTTTTTTCGAAGGCCCCGGATGCGTATTGCGGGGGCGTTCATGTCTTGTCCCCGTGCAGCGTCGACAACGCTGCATTCCAGGCCAGGCTCGCCCGCCCGCCGATCCAGCGCGTCAGGACCAGGCCGACTGCGGTGATCGCCAGCGCAGCGAGCCAGGGGCCGGGGGACCTGAGCTGCAACTGCATACCCATTACTTTTGTCGCCGTGTCACCGGCGCCGACTCCCGCGTCTCCGGCGAGCAGGGCGTAGCTCAGTTCGACCAGTCCGACCAGGCCCGCGAGCAGGATGGCCACGGGCAGGGCAGTGGCCAGGTAGTGCGGCAGCACGCGGCCGAACAGGCCGGCGGTCCATAGGTTGCGCTGCACGGCGATGACGCTGGCAATGCCGCCGGGCGCCATCAGCACCATGAACAGGAAGAACAGGCCGAAGTACAGCAGCCATGCATGGGTCATTCCGCCGATAACGATCTGCATCACGGTGATGAGGATCGCGCCGATGATCGGCCCGTAGAAGAAGCCTATGCCGCCAACGAAAGTCATCAGCAGGACGACGCCCGAGGTGTGGGCGTTGAGTGTTTCGGCGGTGACGATTTCGTAGTTGAGCGCCGACAGGCCCCCGGCGATCCCTGCAAACAGGGCGGAGAGGACCACCATCAG
Organism: Sulfuritalea hydrogenivorans sk43H; assembly: GCA_945870205.1. GTDB lineage: Bacteria > Pseudomonadota > Gammaproteobacteria > Burkholderiales > Rhodocyclaceae > Sulfuritalea > Sulfuritalea hydrogenivorans_A. The sequence continues at coordinate 3,943 of CAMBRI010000265.1, forward strand.
GAAGCGCACCCGCTCGGTGTCGTAACCGACGAATTCCGCGCGTTCCGGGTTGTCGCGCACGGCATTGGCCATGCGGCCCAGCGGTGTCTGCGTCAGGGCGAACATGGCGACCGTGCAGACGAAGGCCCAGATGACGATGAGCCCGTACATTTCGACTTGCGGCCCCCAGGTGAAGCCGAGAAAGCTCTCCTTGCCAATTACCCGATTGCCCGAGACGCCGCCTTCGCCGCCGAAAATGCCGGGGAACATCAGCGAACAGGCCGCCACCATTTCACCGATGCCGAGCGTGATCATGGCGAAGGTGGTACCTGCCTTGCGCGTCGTGACGTATCCCAGGAGGATGCCGGCCAGCAATCCGGCCAGGCCGCCGACCAGGGGCAGCAGTGCCGTCGTCAGCGGGCTGCCGCCCTTGCCGATGACATTGAGAGCGTGCATGGTGGCGAAGGCGCCGAGTCCGTAATACACCGCGTGGCCGAAGGAGAGCAGGCCGGTGTGGCCAAGCAGCATGTTGTAGGAGAGGGCGAACACCACCATGATGCCCATCTGGCACAACAGCGAAACCAGAAAGCCGCTCTTGAAGACCAGCGGCAGGCAGAAGGCCAGCGCCGCGAATCCGCCCCAGAGCAGCAGACGGCTGCGCGTTACAAGACGGCTGCTCATGAGCACTCTCCCCGCCCCTCTCGCCGCGCGAGAGGGTGACCAAGGTTCGGCTGCTGGCGCAGCCTCCACGATTTTGGCTGGCGCCGGCTTGGGGCGGCCCTGCGCACGGCGCTCATGACTCCCGCGAGCCCATCAGGCCGCGTGGGCGGAAGATCAGGATCGCCACCATCAGCAGGTAGGGCAGCACCGGCGCCATCTGGGTGATGGTCAGGCGCGCCACCTGCGAGCCTTCCGGCAGGGTCACGCCGATCAGGGCAAATACGTCGGTGATCGAAATCGACAGGCCGACCGAGAAGGTCTGGATGCAGCCGATCAGCAGCGAGGCGACAAAGGCGCCGCCCAAGGACCCGAGACCGCCGACCACGACGACGACGAAGACAATGCTGCCGACGGCTGCCGCCATGCCCGGCTCGGTGACGAAGGCATTGCCGCCGATCACGCCGGCGAGCCCGGCTAGTGCGGTACCGCCGCCGAAGACCAGCATGAAGATTCGCGGCACGTTGTGTCCGAGGGCTTCGACCATGTCCGGCTTGGTCAATGCTGCCTGGATGATGAGGCCGATCCGGGTGCGGGTCAGCAGCGCATACAGCGCGACCAGCATGCCGACCGAAACCAGCATCATGAAGCCCTTGTAGATCGGGAAGGAGGTATCAAACAGCGTGAACAGCGTGCCGTCGAGTTCGAGCGGAATCCGGTAATCCACCGCAACCTTGCCCCAGATCAGGTGCACGACTTCCTCGACCAGAAAGGCCAGGCCGAAAGTGAACAGCAGTTCGGCGACATGGCCGAACTTGTGCGCGCGGCGCAGCCCGTAGCGTTCGATCATTGCGCCGACGGCGCCGACCAGCAGGGGTGCGACCAGCAGGCCGGGCCAGAAACCGACCCAGGTGCTGATCTGGTAGGCGAAGTAGGCACCCAGCATGTAGAAGCTGGCATGGGCGAAATTGAGGATGCCCATCATGCTGAAAATCAGCGTCAGTCCGCTGGACAGCATGAACAGCAGCAAGCCGTAGGTGATGCCGTTCAGCAGTGAAATGACGACGAATTCCATTGCATCCTCAAGCCT
>CAMBRI010000266.1 GCA_945870205.1 Sulfuritalea hydrogenivorans sk43H
ACCCCCTTTTAGTCTGGTGTCCATAGCGTCTTGGTCCCACCCCTTCCCATCCCGAACAGGACCGTGAAACGAGACCGCGCCGATGATATTGCACTTCACCGTGTGAGAAAGTAGGTCAACGCCAGACTCCCCATTGAAAACCCTCCCCCGATCCCGGGGGAGGGTTTTTAGCTTTGGGGGCTGCAAATGTAATCGTGCTATAGTGCCATCGTGCAATAGGAAAAATGGAGAATCGCTATGGCAGTCCTAACTATCCAACCCAGCGTAAAGATGGTCGGCGCTAACGGTCAGATTTCGCTCGGCAAGCAGTTTGCGGGTAGGCAAGTACTTGTGGAAGAGCAAGAGCCTGGCGTGTGGCTGGTGCGAACCGCCATTGTCATTCCGGATAACGAGCGCTGGTTGCAGCAACCACAAGCTGCCGTGGATTTGCAAAATGCGCTGGCTTGGGCGCAAACCAACGCCGCCGCCGATGCCAATGCAGACGCACTGCTGGAGAAGTTGAATGGCCAAGTCTGATCCGGAGGCGACGGTCAGGCTCGATCTGAATAATCCGGTGTTCCAGCAGAATCTGCTCACCCTGCAAAAGCCGGATCGCCATGCGGCACTGGACACGCTAGGCAGGCTCCGGCAGATGACCTGGGATCAGGTGTATCGGGACAAGGGCTTGAAGTGGGAAAAGATTGGCAGCATCAAGCCGCCCACCGGGATTGATGTCATTTACTCACTTCGCAGTACGCAGTCACGCCGCGCCACTGCTTACCGTGATGGCGATTTCATTCGACTGCTGACCATCGCGCCGGATCACGACAGCACGTACGGCAAGAAGTAGTACCTACCCTCGCGTTCCTCCGCGGCTATATCAACAGCAATTTCAGCGACCCCGCTACCGCCTTGCGGTCGGTGGCGGCAAGTTGCCCCAGTCGGCGCAAAATGAAACGATTATCCAGTGTGAATAGCTTCATTCGCACCAGCGAAGCTGCCGCGAGGCCAACGGTATTGCCGTCGGAGATAGCGACATCCAAAGGCCAGGAGGCATTTCCGGCGCTGGTAATCATGGCCATCACGCTGTGTCCGGCCGGCGAATTGAAAGTGTCCGCGTTCGATATCACCAGCGCGGGTCGTCTTTTGGTCGTTGCGGAGTCGGTAAAGGGGAAGGGCACTACCACGACGTCGAAGCGTTCATAGCCCACGGTAGGCCTCGTCGTCCGCCGTCGAATCCCATTCGCACAGCGTACCTTCCACCGCTTGGGCGAATGCTATGTCGCGCGGGTTCGCACGGGTGAGTCGAACCAGACCATTTTCAATCTCGAAGGCAAGCACATCCCCTTGCTTGATGCCGAGCGTGGTACGTACCGGCAATGGAATCGTCGCCTGAAATTTTGACGTTACACGGGATACGGAAGTCATGGGCGCGCTCCTGTGGCTGGTAATGGGGTAATACTTATTCAATGCTAAGTCTGGACACCCCGAAAGTCAATCCTGTCCAGCATCAGCCCGGGGTCGCAATTGCCTGTTGTGAGAAAACCACAAAATATGTTTTCAGGCCTGTGAAAAGCGCAGTGGCGATTGTCGGCGTCTCAGCGCGACGGCAAAATGCACCCAGCTTCCCGGATTCGGGTAGTGGCAGCCAGCAGTGACCGACCACGTGGTGTCATTGCAAGTTGTCTAAACCAACTCTCTTTTTGGAGAAATTCATATGCAAAAGAAAATTATCGCTCTCGCTATCGCCGGCCTGTCCAGCGTTGCTTTCGCCCAGTCGAACGTGACCATCTCCGGTCAGTTCCGTGTCGGTATCGACAGCGTTTCCGCTGGCGGCGCCACCGCTGCCGGTGCCAACCTGACCTCCCGCATGCGCGTTACGGACGAGAACTCCACCCTCCGCTTCGCCGGTGAAGAGAAGCTCGGCAACGGCATGACCGCCTGGTTCCAGGTGGAAAGCGCCATCGGTACCTCCGACAACATCGGCACCACCGGTGCCCAGGGCGGCGGCGCGAACTCCGCGACCATCGGCACGCGCAACACCGCCGTCGGCATCAAGGGTAACTGGGGCAACTTCTTCGTCGGCAAGTGGGATACGCATTACTCCTCCCACGTTGGCGTCGATAGCAGCGGCCTGGCGGCTCACAGCGGTGCGTTGACCACCAACTCGCTGAGCATCCTGCACACCAACAACGGCGCCAACGGCGCTGGTGGCCGTTTCAACAATGCCATCATGTACGCGTCGCCGAACTGGAGCGGCTTTGCCTTCAACCTCGGCTACTCCACCACCGCAGGCGCGGGCGGTGTGGGTAACGAATCCACCGCCGCCGGTGTGGACAAGGAACGCAACATCTGGATCAGCCCGAGCTACAGCAACGGCCCGATCCATGTTGTTTATTCCTACCTGAAGCGTGACGACGTCGGCAACGCCGCCGCCGGCACGTCGCCGGATGCGAAGTTCAACCGTCTGGGTGGTGCTTACACCTTCCCGATGGGCATCAAGGTCGGCCTGATCTGGGACAAGAACTCCACCACGACGGCTGCTGGCGTCGAAACCAAGCGTACCGCCTGGGCGTTGCCGCTGTCCTACGTGACCGGCCCGCACACCGTCGCCTTCACCTATGCCAAGGCCAACAACAGCAACGTGGGTGGCGCGGATGTGGTCAACAGCAATGCCAAGATGACCATGCTCGGCTACACTTACGCCATGTCGAAGCGGACTTCCGTCGCGGCGAGCTGGTGGGGTATCAACAACGACACCGCCGCCACGTACGATGGCTGGCATCCGTCGAGCAACGTTTCGGCTGCTGCAATGCCTGCTGGCGCCGATCCGCGCAAGTTCACGCTGCAAATGAACCACACGTTCTAATTGACGACTGTCGATTAAAACGCAGTAGCAACGCTGTGAAAAACGGCCACCTTCGGGTGGCCGTTTTTTTTGCGGTGTCCGCCGTCGCCCCGAGTCATCCCCCGCCACGCCCCGGGCGGATGTTGTATTCACACGACTGAAATACGCCGGCAATACTTGTGCTCCATCCTGTGATTGACCGGATGCTTGGCATTGCGAATAATTCGCATTACAAGATTATTGATTCGGTAAAACCGCTTCAGCCGGCCCTTCGGGTCTGCGGTCGCATTCTTTCCTGGGAGAAACAGATGAAACAGAAAATAGTGGCTTTGGCGATCGCCGGCCTGTCGGGCGCGACCTTCGCCCAGTCCAATGTGGCGATTTCCGGCGTGCTCAGAGTCGGCGTCGAATCGGTCAGCGCCGGTGGCGCCACGGTCGCCGGGGCCAACATGACCTCGCGCAGTCGCGTTAGCGACAACGGCTCGAATATCCGCTTCGCCGGCACCGAGAATCTGGGCAACGGCCTGACAGCCTGGTGGCAAATGGAATCCGCCATCGGCATCACCGACAATCAGGGCAGCGCCGCGGCGCCGACCGCCGCCGCGGCCAACGCCACGACGCTGGGCACGCGCAACACGGCGATCGGAATCAAGGGCGCCTGGGGCGATTTCTACGTCGGCAAGTGGGACGTGCATTACAACTCGGGCAACACCGTCGATACGGTCAACGGCAACGACGCCTTCAGCTCGCGCGCCCAGGTGCTCAACATCACCCACGGCAACGGCGCGGTGGCCACCGCCACCGGGCTGGGTGCGGCAAATGCCTTCGGCGGCCGTTTCAACAACACTATTTCTTATGTCAGCCCGTCCCTGAGCGGCTTTGCCGTCGCCGTCCGGCACTCGACTTCGGGCACTACGCTGGCGGGCAGCGGTACCGGCGCGAATGAAGTCACCACCGCCGGCCTGGCGGCCAAAAGCACTATCTGGGCGCTCAACCCCACTTACAACAACGGGCCGGTGACCGCCTTCTATTCCTGGATGAAGGTGTACAACGGCGGCGCCGTGGTAGGCGCCGGCGCCAACGCCACCGGCAACCATCTTGTCGGCCAGCGTCTGGGCGGCGCTTACACCCTGCCGATGGGCCTCAAGTTCGGCCTGGTCTGGGACAAGAACAAGATCGAGGTCGCCGACGGTACCGCCAGTCTGGCCGCCCTCGGCGTCGTCGCCACCGGCGGCAGCGTGGGCGTCCATGCGCGGCGCGAACGCACCGCCTGGGCCCTGCCGATCCAGTATGTGACGGGCCCGCACCGGATCAACTTTGCGTACGCCAGTGCCGGCAATCTCAAGACCGACGTCGGCACGGTTAATGATTCCGGAGCGAAGGCGCTGGTGCTTGGCTACGAGTATTCGCTGTCCAAGCGGACCTCGGTGGCGGTGTTGTATTCCGCCATCACCAACGGTGCCAATGCCGCCTACGACTTCCGTGAAACCTCGGTCAATATCGCCGGCGGAAACGGAACCGGCCTGGCGGCCGGCACAGATCCGCGCACCTTCCAGCTTGCGGTACGCCACGCCTTCTGACGTAACGCGTGTCAATGACGAATGACGGCCACCTGCGGGTGGCCGTTTTTTGGGAAGAATGGGGAGGGGAAGAATGGGGGGCAGACCACGGTTTTCTGTTAGCCTTTGATCGCTTGTTCTCTCACGGAGCATCCCATGCCGCGCCGCGCGCGCCTTGCCCTAGCGGGCGTTCCCCTCCATCTGATCCAGCGCGGCAACAACCGCCAGGCCTGCTTCTTCGCCGACGAGGACTACCGCTTCTACCTCGACTGGCTGGCCGAGCATGCCGGCAAGACCGGCTGCCGCGTCCATGCTTATGTATTGATGACCAATCATGTGCATCTGCTTGTGTCAGCCGATCGTGCGGAAGCACCGGGGGCGCTGATGAAGGCGCTGGGACAGCGTTACGTTCAATACGTGAATCGGGTCTATCGGCGCAGTGGCACTTTGTGGGAGGGCCGCTTCCGCTCGTGCCCGATTCAGGAGGAAGACTATCTGCTGGCCTGTCAGCGCTACATCGAACTGAATCCGGTGCGCGCGGGAATGGTCGAGCATCCGGGCGAATACCGCTGGTCAAGCTATCGGGCCAACGGACAAGGGGAGGACAACGCGGTGATCCGGTCGCATTCGCTCTACGTGGCACTGGGGCTCGATGTGGCGAGCCGACAAGCAGCCTATAGGGAACTGTTCCGCTACGAATTGGAGCCGGGCTTGGTGGATCAGATTCGGCGAGCGACTAATGGGAATTATGTCTTGGGCGCCGAGTGCTTCGCGGCCGATGTTGCCGCGACACTGGGCCGGAGGGTGCTGCCGGGAAAATCGGGGCGACCGCGCAAGGTGGCGGCACCAGAGTCGGGAGACTTGTTTGTCGAGTGAGACGGGGAAACCGTGGTCTGACCCCGGTTTTTCCCGATTTTCCAATGACCGTCTCTATTTTGCGAGTGCCACGGGGATGTACGGACTTGCCGGGTTGACCGTCAGCGTTTGGCTTGACGGATGAAGCACCAAGTCCATCATTTCCATCGGCACGGCTCCTAGAAGTGGCTCGTCCCCAAGCACGAGTGCGGATAAATCGCAATAGCGATCAGCGAAATGAACGCGAAGCGGCCCGATCATGGGCACTGCCTTGCGCGATCCGTCGGCCAGAATAATTTCACGGGTTCCGGCTTCTTCTGTATCGAAGCCCAACTGAACCGCAACGTGCTGAGGCACCGTAAGAAATACCGACCCTGAATCGACGAGCGCTCTGAGCTCCAGCCGCCGCTTCGGGAAAATAGAC
>CAMBRI010000267.1 GCA_945870205.1 Sulfuritalea hydrogenivorans sk43H
GCTACGGGCAGAACTCTTCAAGCCCTCGTTGATCTTCGCCCCCTCGGCCAGCAGCACCCGCCGCTTGCGCCAGATGATCGTGGCCAGTTCTTCGATCAGGTGCCGCTCGGTCATGCCCGCCGGTTGATGTTCATCCAGCAGCGCGGCCAACAGGTCGCTGAACTCAGCCTGATCTTCATGGGCCAATACCGCCAGGCGGGAAAGAATGCCGTGCTTCATGGCATTGAAACGGACGGCATCGTAACTGGCATTCGGCGTCTCGCTGTCGGCGACCACGCAGGCCACCGCTGTGGAATCATTTTCAAGCGTTTGCATGTTCATCTCCTGTATGTTTCTCAATCAGTTCCAGCAGCGCAATGGGGTCGTAGTACGCCTGCGGAATGTTCATCTCGAAGGTGGCGACGTTGCGAATGCCGATGGAGACAATCACCGGATCGGTGTTCGCATCCACCACCTCGATGGCGTAGCGGATACCGGGGTTGTCGCGCAACATTGCCAGCACCTTGGCGCGACGACGTTCAAGCTGCAACTCGGCAATGATTGCGGCCTTGCTTTGCTTGATCGTCGGCAGCCAGCGGTCAATGGCTGACTGATCGCCCTTCGCGGAAATGCTGCCCGTGGACGAGAGTGCGAGCAGCACACCCTCCTCGGTGGCCCGTTCAATGATCTCGGCGGGACTCATATTTCCACCTCGACTTCTGTTTGCTGTGGCGTGACAGTTTTCTCAACCGGCGGAGTGAAAGGCGGTGAAGGCGTTAAAGGGGGTGATTTCACAGCCACCACGCGCCACGCGGTGCGCCCATCGGCCTCTGCTTGTTGGAACTCAAAGCCACCGACAATCCGGTTCGCGTTCTTTTTCAGAATCCAGCCGAGCTTCGAGCGATTTATCTCGCCGCGTTCTTCGACCGGAAATTCGCGCATCGCATCGAGTAAGTTTGGCTGGGTCATGCGCGCCAGATCAACCGCCCTACGGACCGTCGTTGCGGTCGAGCCGAATGCGGAATGCCACTCGGTCATCAAGCCGCTGAGTGCATCGCCATCAGGATCGTGCCGCACCTGCTCCAGCAATGCCGTGGCCGGGTCTGGATGCCCCAGCCACATCAACGGATACCGGCAATAGTCCGACCATGCGCCGCCGAAGGTAACAATGCTGTCCGCTGCCGCGCGGGGCATACCGGCCTTGCGCCATGCCTGGATGATGGTCAGCACCGCCGCCACGTACTTGCCGCGATGCTGGCGCACCTTATCGACAGGGAAACCCTTGTAGGTCATCGTCGCCGGTGTTGCACAGCGCGGGTCGATATGGATGGTCAGCACGCGGCGCAGCAGATCGCGTATCGGGCCGACGTTATTGCCCGACCCCAGAAACAGGGTGCGCGTGCTCACCGTTGCCGTCTTGCTCACGCCCAGAATCCGGTCGGTGATCTGCTCTGCCGTCAGCATCCGCTTGATGGTGCCGTGCGGTATCCAGTCGGTGTCCATGTCATCAAACTCAATGACCGCCGGGCTGGTCAGTAGCAAGGACAGAATTACCTTGGTGGCTTCCTCCGATGTCGTTGGATAACTCACCTTGGCATTTCCCGCCGGCCCGGCAAAGGCACCAATCAGCTCGCACAGATAGGTCTTGCCGCTGCCGAACACCGGCGCTCGCGCATGAAACCCCGGCGCATGAGACAGCGACGGGCGCACCACGGCGGTGAAGATCGCCGACAGCGCCGCTGCTTTGTCAGTTGCAGCGACGAAGTGGAACTCGGTGAGCAAGTCTTCCAGCAAGGCCAGCGCCATCCGTGCCGCGTCTGGTGTCGGGTCAGGAATGACAAACTGCCGCGCATCGAACACGCCGAAGCGCTGCGCCGTCTTGTCGTAGCCCGCCTGCGTAATCAGCTCGCCATCCGACTCGCGGAAGTACGGCTGTCTCACCACGCCTGCCAGCGGGGGCAGATAACGAAAGCTCTGTGCGTCGTAAAGTATCGCCGCGTGACGCGTCGGCGGATCGCAGCGCACCCAGTCTTCCGCACGTCCGTCGTATTTCTCCCAGGTCGCCGCGACCGACAGTTCCCGCGTCAGCGCCGGTGCGCTGGTCGGCACAATCGACGGATCGCCGCTGGTCGGGTCGGTCGAGACGGAGACAATCAAGCCGCCCGCCTGATAATGCCGCCCACGGTTCGCCAGTTCTTTCTCCCCCGCATCGACCACGCGGTGCAAGTCACCGGCCACCACGCGGATCACCGGCTTGTGCCGCGCCTCGGCGTTGCGCACGCCAAGGAATTCGAGCAAAGCGCGAATGTGGTACTTGTCGCGGTGCGAGTGCTGGCAGCAGAAGCCACCCACCGAATAGAACTCGTCCGGCTCGAAGTAGGCCGCGCCGGTATCCAGTTGGTCGGTATGTTCCTGCACCCACGGGCACGTCATGTCGTGCTTGCCGGAACCGAGTGGCGTCTTGTACAGGCCACGCGCCTTGAGCGCCGCGACCACCGGGTTCTCCGCCGCCTTGGGAGTCAACACATCGTCGGCATCATTGCCGATGCTGCGAGAGTCATCAGCAGCCCGTGCAGAGGGCTTCGCGGTTTTCTTTGGCCGCCCAGCCGGGGCGAGTTCCAGTTGCAGCCGATCGACAATCTCTTGCGGCGTATAGCGGGCGCCAGGCCGCCATTCGATCAGGCGACACTGAAACGGCACTCCATCTTCGTCCGCATATTTGGGTTTGCCATTGATCGCCACCGGCAGACGCGCCCAGCGGCTCAATGGCCCGGTCGCCCCCGCATCGCACAGGCCCGACTCGATCACCGCGTTGAGCAGTCTCACAGCCACCGCGCCATCGGTCAGCGGTTCGGCGAGGATGATCCCGCCTTGATGATTGCCGGGGCTGGTCTCGATGCGCCAGGACAATTCAAAACCGGCCAGACGCTCCAGCGGAACCTTGGTGCCCAAGTCGTCCAGCATCAAGAAATGGCAGGCGGCAAACTGGGCTTTGCGCGCCTTGAACGAGCCATCGTCGCCGGGATAGAAGCTCGCACATCCGATGTAATTGTTATTCGCGGCAGAAATAGTGACGGCCACCTGATCGGCACGACTAGCTAGCCATCCACCCACTCCGGGGTCGCCGCTCTTCGAGCACGCTGCCGCGAACGCACCTTCCGGCAGGGTCGGGAACACCGCCGAGACAAAGTCGGCATTCGTTATCGAAAAAACACCGCCTTCGCCGCCTTTACCGGCTTCCAGCGGGTCGGTTGGGGAAACTGTCAGCACATTGGAAGTCATGGCTGTCGCTCCTCAAGAGGTTGCTTTGCGACGTTGAAGGATGCGCGCTGCATGCCAATCCGCGATAGCCGCCGAGTCCCACGCTACGGCTCGCGCGCCTAATGGGATGGGAGCAGGAAATTCGCCTCGACGGATTGCTTCATAAAGCCAGCTACGAGACATGCCGGTGGCGGCCTTGACTTGCTTGAGTCGGAGAAAAGATCGAAGTTGCTCAGCCATGTTCATTTCCTTACGAACAAGGCCGGGTGCTCCGCGTTGCTAGGTGGCCTTGTCCGCGCAATTAAGGATTGCAGCGGATCACCTGGCCTAGCTATTTACATGGCACAAAATTGCCGTAGTGCGGTTACGGTAATGACAATCTGCCGCAGTGCGGGATGGGCACAATTACCGTAGCCGTACTACGGTAATTCACTACGGTATTCAAAATCGCTATTCGTCTTGCGGAAACATCTGCTCGGAAATGTCATCGCAGCCGGGGAACTGCTTGAGGCCGCTCCGCGCAGCATCAACTGACAAACCTTGTTTTTCCTTGGTGTGGCGATCCACCAACCAACCAGCGACCATGTCCGGTCTCCAAAGGGAGCCCCCGCCTCTGCCTTTCTTTCCACGGCCAACTCGGCACTCCAGCAAACCGTACCGTTCTGCTTCGGCCATTTTTCCCTTCCACCATGTATCGTTGGCGTCTGCATCGGGGAGGACCTGAAAGCGCAGCCGGATCAGCCCAGCGGTCACGGGCAGACAGGGCCCGGCGGTGAATTCATCGACCTTCGCATCGACACCAAAATCCTCCGCCTCGATGGCCTCAACTTCCCTCAGCGCAAACAGCCCAACGGAGAGAGGCGGGTAGGCCGTATTGTCGGGAGACGTGCCCTGCGTACCACCATAGATGGGGTGCATATCCGACAGCCGCGATTCGGCGATCTTGGCTCGGATGAAAGCTTCCGGCTGAATGCCTGACTGCTTGCCCCAGCGCTCGATCAGTACCGCACCAGTGATATAGCGGTCGGATGGTTCGAATGTCGCGACGTCATCCTCCCGAAACCAGCAGCCCATCAGAGGGGATAGGTAATCGAAGTCGTCGCCACCGCTTAAGTCGAAAAAGAACCTCGGTGGTATGTCAAGTTCGTTGGCATTCCGGTATGCATCGAGCCCATGATCCTTGTGGCCCAGCCGTACCCACACCGCCAATTCGTCAGGTGTCGCTTCGAGTCGATCAGCCAGAAGCTTCAAGGCTTTGGGGTAGGCGATACGTTTGTCCTGCGGAATCAGCTTGCAAGATCTTGCCCCGGGGTCGCAGCCACTACGGCTTAGCTGCGGGTAATAGTCGCCCCTGGCAGAGCGATACCGCTGTTTCATGCGAGCGAGTTTCTCACGCATCCCCCTCAGGCGATCCTCCTTCAGTGCGAGTTCCGCCGCTGTCGGGCAGGCAACAGATTCCCAATGAAGAATTTGCTTTTCGAGATCGTACTTGCGGCCGAGAAAGTCCCACCATTTCTTCCGATCCGGCTCAGTCGCCGGGTCACGCTGATAGTCCAGTTGAAGCGCGGCACTCTGTCGCTGACCTGCTGACAAGTCATCCCATGGAACCAGGAACTGGAATTCGACACGCTGGCGCAGTGCATCGGGTAGATCAAGCCGCTTCCTGTCGAACCAACCCTCAAGCGCAAGCGTCAGGCTCGCGAATGTCAGGGGGGCTTGTGGTGGCTCTACCGCTGCTTTTGCCAAAGCCATCTGTACCAAATTGGCCAACTCGTTCGGGCACTGGATCTTGGCCTGAGTCTGAGCGATGTATTGCGATAACCATTCCAGGAACTCAGCGGCATCGACATAGCAACAACCATCGCGCTCCAATTTCGTAGGCTGGAGAATGGTCAAGCGCCGGTCGCCCAGAGCACCGATTAAAGTTCGTTCGTTTGCCAGCGCCCGCCTGTTCGGTGCGCGTAGCTCCGTATTCAATGTCAGATTATCGTCGCATAGAGGCAGAAAGCCTGCGCCGAGACGTATGGCATCCTGCCGCGGCCACCAGATGCGCCCGTCCCCCGTAACACGGAGAAAAGATTCGTAGTCAGTACTCATGGCGTATCGCCTGTTTGTGCCGTGAAAAAATACTGTGCGAGCAAGGCATTCGGCATCTGCCGGAAGAAAACCTTAACGGAATGGTGCTGGACCATGCGCGCGCTCCTCGGGTTAAATGGCGGTATCTATTTTGGGCTGTACCGGCCTCACCGCTCACAGAAATTGACCCGCCGTATGCTCAAAAACCTGACCCACCCGTTACCAAGGCGAAGTGGGCTGTGTTGGCCGTGTAAAGATTGGTGAGCAGAAGGTGATGAAGATGACGCTCATTGGAATCGACCCAGTGAGACGT
>CAMBRI010000268.1 GCA_945870205.1 Sulfuritalea hydrogenivorans sk43H
CGAAGAAGAACATGGTCGATGGCCTGGCGCTGCGCATGGACAGCAATGCCAAGCTGCTCGGCTATCTTTCGGCGATCGGCTTTTACGGCCTGCCGCTGACCTACCTCGACGATTTTCCGGGCAAGGTCAAAGCCGTCACCGCCGAGCAGGTCAAGGCCGCCTTTGCCCGCCACGTCAAGGCGGAAAACCTCGTTACGGTAGTGGTCGCGGCAGACTGAACTGTCTTGAGCCGCATCCGCATCACCGGCGGCGAATGGCGCAGCCGCCTGATCCAGGTGGCCGACGCGCCGGGGCTGCGGCCGACACCGGACCGGGTGCGCGAGACCCTGTTCAACTGGCTGGGGCAGGAACTCGACGGGCTCGCCTGCCTTGATCTCTTCGCCGGCAGCGGCATCCTGGGTTTCGAAGCTGCCTCGCGCGGCGCAGACTACGTCGCGCTGGTGGAGCGCTCGCGCCCGGCGTTCGACGTTTTGCGGAAGCATGCCGAGGACTTCGCCTGCCCGCGCCTGGAACTGTTTTGCGGCGATGCGCTAAAATTCGTCCCCCCGCCCGCCCGGCGCTTTGATTTGATATTTCTTGATCCGCCTTATGGTCAGGGCTGGTTGGCGAGGGTAGAGTCCCGGCTGGATGATCTGGCTGCCGCGGGTGCGAGGTTGTATGCAGAGGCCGAAATGCCTCTTGAGCGGCTGGGCCGCTGGTCGGTCGCCAAGCAGGGGCGGGTCGGCCAGGTTTTCTTTCACCTGCTGGAGCAGGCATGAGCAAGCGCATCGCCGTTTACCCGGGGACCTTCGATCCCCTTACCAGCGGTCACGAAGATCTCGTGCGGCGCGCATCGGCCCTGTTCCAGCGCGTCATCATCGGCGTTGCCGAAAGTCGCGGCAAGCGGCCGCTGTTTTCGCTTGCCGAGCGCGTCGAGATTGCCCGCGAGGTGCTGACCGGCTATCCCAATGTTGAAATTCACGGCTTCGACTGCCTGCTCATGGATTTCATGCGCCAGCACGGCGCCAGCGTGATTATTCGCGGCTTGCGCGCGGTGTCCGATTTCGAATATGAATTCCAGATGGCGGGCATGAACCGCAATCTCTATCCCGATGTCGAAACCGTGTTCCTGACACCGTCGGACCAATACATGTTTGTTTCGGCAACGATGGTGCGGGAAATTGCCACCCTCGGCGGCGATGTCTCCAAGTTTGTTCCGCCGCAAGTCCAGCAACGGCTTGCCGCGAAGATCCAGCAAGGCAATTGAAACCCTAGAAAAGGCCCCAAAACCATGTCCCTGATCATCACCGATGAATGCATCAACTGCGACGTCTGCGAGCCCGAGTGCCCGAACAACGCGATCTCGCAGGGCGACGAGATCTACATCATCGATCCCAACAAGTGCACCGAATGCGTCGGCCATTTCGATACCCCGCAGTGTCGTGAGGTCTGCCCGGTCGACTGCATTCCCGACGATCCGAACCATACGGAATCGAAGGATCAGTTGATGGCGAAGTTCCTCCAACTTACCGCCAAGTAGGTCTTGGCTCGGTCCCGGGCTGGCGCCGCCTAGCGCTGGCAGCTCGGGCAGAAGAAGGTCGCCCGCTGCCCCTGACGCAGTTCCCTGATCGGGCGGCCGCAGACGCGACAGGCTTCGCCACCGCGCCCATAGACAAAATACTGCTGCTGGAAATAGCCCGAACCGCCGTCGGAATGGATGAAGTCGCGCAGGCTGCTGCCACCGGCGGCGATGGCAGCGGCCAGCGTTGATTTGATCGCGGGCACCAGTCTTTCCAGTCGTTTGAGCGACACCCGGCCGGCGGCCGTGCGCGGGTCGATCCCGGCCCGGAACAGGCTTTCCGAAGCGTAGATGTTGCCGATGCCGACGACACGATGGCTGTCCATCAGGGTCGGCTTGATCGCCGCCGTGAGGCCCGCGAGTTCGTTCTTCAGCCAATCGGCATCGAATCCGTCGGTCAGCGGTTCGATCCCGAGTCTTGCGAGCAGGGGATGCGCCAGCGGGTTGCCGGGCAGCCAGAGTATGGCGCCGAAGCGACGCGGATCGCGCAGCCGCAAGGCCACTCTCCTTCCCTTGACGGCGAAGACCAGGTCGAAATGATCGTGCTTGTCGGCGGCAAGCGCGGCGGGGACCAAACGCAGGCTGCCCGACATGCCGAGGTGGATCAACAGATGACCGTTGCCGAAGTCGAGCAACAGGTATTTGCCGCGCCGGTTGACGGACGCCAGACGACGCCCGCCGAGGGTTCCTTCCAGGTGCTCGGGCAGCGGATAGCGCAGCGCATGCGTCCGGGCAATCACGCCGGAGACGGGGTTCCCGGTCAGCGTCGGGGCGATGCCGCGACGGGTGACTTCGACCTCGGGCAGTTCAGGCATGCCGGACCCCGTGCGAAACCTCTGGCGAAACTGCTAACATCGCCGCATTGTATGCGACAGCAGTGTTGCCCTCAGGTACCGCGCTCATGAACTACCTTTTTCCTGTCTTCGCGCTTTTCCTCGTGCTGGCCAGCGCGACCGCGTGGGCGCAAACGCCCGCTGTCGCGCCGCCGGCGAAAGTGGGAGACAACCTGCCGAAGCAGGACCTGACCGGACAGATCCTCTACCAGTTTTTGCTGGCGGAAATCGCTGCCCAGCGTGGCCAGTTGGGGTTCTCGGCCGGCGCCTATCTTGACCTGGCGAAAAGCACGCGCGACCCTCGCATCGTGAGACGCGCGACAGAGATCGCCTTCCATGCGCGCCAGTACGACGCCGCCCTGGAGGCCGCACGTCTGTGGTTGAGCATCGAGCCCGACTCCCAGCAGGCGCGGCAAATGCATTCGACGCTGCTGCTTGCCAGTGGACGTATTGATGAACTGGCCGGTAGCCTCGCCCGCGATCTGGCGGCGGAAGGCCCTCGCGCCGGCGAGGTGCTGATGCGCTTCATGCGCGCTTTTATCCGCTATCCGGATCGGCTGGCGATACAGCGCCTGTTCGACCAGTTGACGCAGCCTTACCTCGGTCTCGCCGAGGCCCGTTTCGTGCGCGCCCAGGCGGCGGCTGGCGCCGGCGACGCCGACCGCGCGCGCAGCGAAATCGACCGGGCGCTCGAATTGCGTCCCTCCTGGGATCTGGCGGCCTTGTTCAAGGCGGAACTGCTGCCCAAGGGCGCAGCCCAGCTTGAGTATCTGCAAACCTGGCTGGCTGCCAATCCGGACGCCCAGGAAGTTCGTCTCGGCTATGCCCGCGCGCTGGTCAGCGATAAACGCTACGACGTTGCGCGCACGGAGTTTCGTCGCCTGTTGTCGGCCAATCCCGACAACCCGGACATTCTTTACGCGGTGGGGATACTCTCGCTTCAGGTCAACGACGCCGCCGAGGCGGAGCAGCAGCTCAAGCGTTTTGTCGACGTCGGCCGCGGTGACCTGAACCCCGCGCGCTTCTATCTGGGGCAGATTGCCGATCAGGCCGGCCGTGCCGAAGAGGCCCTGCGCTGGTACGACCAGGTTGCCGCGGGCGAGCACGCCGTGTCGGCGAAAGTGCGCGCCGCACAGATTCTGCTGCGCCAGAACAAGCTTGACGAGGCGCGCGAGCGCCTGGCGATGGCGCGGGCGAACGCCCCGGGTGAAATACGCCTGCTGGTGGCGGAAGCCCAGTTGCTGCGCGATGCGGGGCGCCACGCGGAAGCCTTCGCCTTCCTCGCGCAGGCGCTGGAGGTGCAGCCGGACCAGCCCGACATCCTCTACGAGACCGCGCTGGCGGCGGAAAAGCTCGGCCATGTCGAAGTGCTGGAGCGCCACTTGCGACGCCTGATCGTTCTCAAGCCGGATTCGGCGCAGGCCTACAACGCGCTCGGCTATTCGTTTGCCGATCGCAACATGCGCCTCGGAGAGGCTGCGCAACTGATCGACAAGGCGCTGTCGCTGGCGCCGGACGACCCCTTCATTCTCGACAGCAAGGGTTGGCTGCTGTTTCGCCAGGGCAAATCCGTCGCCGCCCTGGAGACCTTGCAAAAGGCGTATGCGCAAAAGGCGGACGCCGAGATTGCCGCCCATATCGGCGAAGTGCTGTGGGCGCTTGGCCGGCCCAATGAGGCCATGTCCGTCTGGCGCGAGGCGAGCAAGGCGCATCCGACCAACGAGGCTTTGGCCGGGACCATCAAGCGATTCGTACCCTGATGCGTTTCTGGCCGGCCTGCCTCGCCGCCCTGCTTCTGGCGGCCTGCGCCGAAGTGCCCGAGCTGTCCGATACCGGGCGAAGCCTCGGCCCGCCCTTGTCGCGCTTCTCCGCCGAAGGCAGGATTTCGCTGCGCCAGGGTGAGCGCCGCGACCATTTGCGCTTCCGCTGGGAGCACACGCCGGCAAGCGACGTCGTTCTGCTCATGTCGCCCCTGGGGCAGGGAATGGCCGAGTTGACGCGTGATGCCTCCGGCGCCCGGCTGGTGCAGCCGAACCAGCCGGTGATCGCCGCCGATACCCTGCCGCAACTTGCGGAACGCATCTTCTCCACGCCGCTGCCGCTGGACGCGATGGCCGACTGGCTGCGTGGTGCGCGGCCGGAAATGGGGGGCGAAGTCGATGGTTGGCGCGTCGCAATCAGTGAAACTTCGCCGTATCGCCAGCGCCGACTCTTGAGGGTGATGGAGGCCCGTCGCGGCGATGTCGAATTCAAGCTCATCGTCGATGATTGGGATGCGCCGGATGAATGATTGGGACCGCGATTGGCCGGCTCCCGCCAAGATCAACCTGTTCCTGCACGTGGTGGGGCGCCGCGCGGACGGCTACCATCTGCTGCAAACGGTGTTTCGCTTTCTGGATTTTGGCGATACGCTGCGTTGCGAACCGCGCGGTGACGGCCGCATCGTCCTCGCCAACCCCTTGCCCGGCGTACCGCCGGAGGCCGATCTCACAGTTCGCGCGGCGAATGCCCTGCGCGCCGCGACCGGCGCCAAGGCAGGCGTGACATTGCATCTCGAAAAGCGCTTGCCCATGGGTGGCGGCCTGGGCGGTGGCAGTTCGGATGCGGCGACAAGCTTGCTGGCGCTGAATCGACTGTGGCATACCGGCCTTGATTCAATACGGTTGCAACAGATTGGCCTGACGCTGGGCGCCGACGTGCCGATCTTCATCCACGGCCACGCCGCTTTTGCCGAAGGAGTGGGCGAGCGCTTTGCCGATGTCGCCTTGCCGCCGGCTTGGTATCTGGTGCTGGTGCCGGCCTTGGCCGTGCCGACGCCCGAGATATTCCGTTCCGCGCGGTTGCGTCGCGACACTCCCGCCATAGCCGCCCGCGACTGGCGTCCGGGCTTCGGCCACAACGACCTCGAAACGGTCGCCTGCGCCCTCTATCCCGAGGTGACGAGGCATCTTGAATGGTTGCGGCAGCATGGCGACGCGCGCATGAGCGGTTCCGGCGCCTGCTGTTTCGTCGAGTTCGGAGACGAATCCGTCGCAGGGGCGGCAATGAGCGCACTGCCTGCCGATATGCGCGGCTTTGTCGCCGCCGGATTGGACCGCCACCCGCTCTCCATGATTTGACAGCAGGGCCGAAAACCCCGAAAATGCGCGTCCTTTCGACCTCCGCTCTCAAGGCGGGGTGCCGAGTTGGGGAGTCGCCAAGTTGGTTAAGGCACTGGATTTTGATTCCAGCATGC
>CAMBRI010000269.1 GCA_945870205.1 Sulfuritalea hydrogenivorans sk43H
CGTGCGCGTGTCTGCTTCAGCGCCGTCACCGGTTTCGCCGCGCCATCGCCCTGCTTGGCAATGAGCTTGATGATGTGAAAACCGGCCGGGCTGCGCAGGATGTCGCTGACTTCACCGGGCTTGAGCTTCTTTACGGCATCGGCATAGAGTGCCGGCAGGCGGTCAAGCGGGCGCGAGCCCATGGCGCCGCCAGTGAGGCCGTCCGGCGCATCGGAATAGCTGGCCGCTACCTTGGCGAAGTCCTCGCCGCGACGAAGCTGGTCGAGCGCACCCTGGGCCCGCGCACCGATGCGCATCAACTGGTCGGGCGACGCCTGCTCCGGCACGCGAATCACAATGTGCGCCGTCTGGACTTCAATATTGCCGACTTTGTCACCCTGGTCGGGGTTGGCCAGGTAGTTGTCGATCTCGCCGTCGGAAACCACGATGCGGCTTTCCACTTCGCGGTCGCGCAGGCGCGACAACACGATTTCCTCGCGAATCTCCTCGCGGAACTTCGCCCACGGAACGCCATCCTTTTCCAGCGTTGCGCGAAAATCCTGCAAGGACATGCGGTTGCCTTCGGCGATACGGCGCATGGAGGCATCGAGGTCTATGTCGGAAATGCGCAAACCGGTTTCCCGCGCGAACTGTACCTGCACGCGGTCGGTAATCATGCGCTCAAGCAATTGCCGTTCGAGTACCTCCCGGGGCGGCAACTGCACGTTCTGCTGTTTCAGTTGGCGCTCAACAGTGGCGAGGCGGGCGCGCAGTTCGAAGGCAGTAATTGCTTCGTCATTGACGACGGCAATGATGCGATCGACCTCAACGGGTTGCGGGCGGCGCGTCTGCGCGTGCGCAGGGACAAAGCCAAGGCTGGTGACTAGGCAAAGCAGCAGAAAACGAAAAATCATGGTGTCGTCAGCGGGTTCTCGGCGGCCTGCTGGTTGATTACGCCATAGCCGGGTACGTTGCGTTTAAGAATGTCGAGCGGATTGGATCCGACTTTTGCAAAACCGTTCAGTTCAAGCTGGAAGAACAGCGCGGTGTTGGATCGCTGAGTCTGGGTAGCCAGGCGCTGCATGACTATGCGACCGACCCAGCAGCCGCCGTCGTATTCGAGGCCGGCAACGGATTCGATCATGCGCCGGTCCCGCGTCGAGTAATTGAAGCGCCCGACCGCATGCCAGCCGTCGAACATCGGCCACTGACCGGAGATGTCGAACTGGGCCAGTTGATCGCGGGTGAAGCGGTAGCCGGCATTCAGCACCTTGCCGGTTTCGGGCTGATAGCGCCCCCCGACGTTAAGGCGTTCCATCCGGCTCAGGCGCGGGTTGTACTGGACCCCGACGTCAGCGTAGGTCTTGGGCAGGATGCGGCCGGAGAGGGAGCCAAGAAAGTCGGTCTGACGGTCGCTGCGCAGCACTTCGGCGGGTGTCGTCGCGGTCGCCGGCAGGCCGACATTCTGGGTGCTGAAATAGAAGCGCTGGCCGAAAGCGGCACGAATGATCTCGGCGCCGGTTTGCGGATCCAGCAGGCGTGAGGTGATCATGGCCGTGGCCTGGTTGGCATCCCCGATGCGGTCGCCGCCGCCATAGCGGTTTTCGCCAAAAATCTGGGCAAAGTTGAAGTCGGCGATGCCGGTATCGAATATCGGAATCAGGCGCTGCTCACGCACCGGGACATACAGGTAATACAGGCGCGGCTCCAGCGTTTGAGTCAGCGCCGTGCCCTGCCAGTCGGTCTCGCGCTCGAAGGTCACCGCCGAATCCACGCTGAATATCGGTACGCTGCGCGTGATCTTCTCGGGCGTGCCGGCGGCCTGGCGGTCGAGGTTGTAGCGGGTGGAATGCACGCCGATCTTGGGCGTGATGCTCAGGACCTCGGTCTGCCAGGGCAGTGAAATCTGTGGGTACAGCGTGAAGCGCCGACCTTGCACCAGCGTCGGATTGCGGAAGTTGACGTGCTCACCGCTGAAGGCAAAGCTCATTCCAAGCGGCAGGTCACTGCGGTTGGCATTCAGCGTCACTTGCGGCAGGCGTCGGTAAGGCTCGGTCACCACGGGCAGGGATGGGTCTTGCAGGGTCTGATAGCTCTGCGCCAGGAGATTGGCCGACCACCAGTCGCTGCCGTAGCTGAGTGTGCCCTGGCGCAGCAGGTTGGTCTGGGCAATCACCGTTGAGCCGCTGCCCAGATCACTGAAGAAAGTTCCGTCCGACGCGCCGTTGAGCGACAGCGTCCCGGAAAATCCGGCGCCCAGAGTCTGGCTGTGGGCCAGCGAATAGCTCGAGCGCTTCTTGTGCACGATTCTGTCGTCAGGCAGATATTGCCCTTGAAAGCTGCCGCTGTAGTTGGGCTGCAGATAGCGATACTCGCCGTTCCACAGCGTGCCGCGCTTGGCCATGATGCGGGGCGCAATCGTCGCATCCATGTTCTGCGCAATATTCCAGTAGAACGGCTGGGTGAATTCGAGGCCGCCGAGGCTGGTGGAACCCATGGTCGGGGTCAGCAGTCCACTCTTGCGCTCGTTGTTGAGCGAGAAACTCAACCAGGGCGAATAGAGGATCGGGGTTCCCTTGAAATACAGCGTGGCGTTGCGCGCGGTGCCCTCCTCGTGCTCGTAATCGAGGCGCAAGTCAGTAGTACGCGCGAACCAGTCGGGATCCTTCCCCGCGGCGGGAGTACAGGTGCTGTAGGTGGCATCGGTCAGGCGGTACTTGCCTTCGCCTTCGAACTCCATGCGCGCCGCCGCGCCTTGTCCGGTGGTCAGTTCTGCCGATATCCGTTCCTCGGTCCCGGTCCATAGCGTGGCGGCGGATCCAGTCTTGATGCGGCGAATGCTGTACTCAGGCTGCTCGAAGAAGCCGGTGCTCTCCGCCATGTTCATATGCATCTTAGGCCCGTTCACGCGGTCACCGTCGCGGGACAGGTGGACATTGCCTTCGGCTTCCACTTCGTCGGCTGCCTGCCGATAGGTAAGGCGGTCACTTTGCAGAAGCGAATTGCGCTTGCGCATTTCGACATTGCCCTCGGCGACCACTTCCACATCGTTCTTGCCGGCAATGTGGTCCGCTGCGATAAAGGTTGGAAGCAGTTCTCCGGGTGGCCTGAGATAAGGCATCACACCTGTTGCGCTCCGAAGTCTAGGTTCCGGCAATTCTCCGGCGGCGACGTGGGCCGAATAGAGCGGCGGCAGTGCGGCACGCTCCGCTACCTGCGGCGGTTCCTGGGGCTTCTGGATCGCCTCGACCGGCAGTGTTACCGGCTGCTGCGGAGCATCCTTCGGCTGTTCCGCGCGGCGTGGCGGTTCGACAATGGCAGGCTGCGCTATGGGGGCGGGTGCCGAAGGACGGACCGGCTGCGCCTTGCTTGGGGCAAGCACGGCAGCAGGCGCGGCAACAAGTGTCGCCGGCTGGGCCGGTGGTACCGCGCGTGTCGCCGCGGCGGCAGTTTGCGGAATCGGTTCGACCGCGGCCGTGGTCTGCGGCTGAGTCAGATCGACACGCACCGTCGGGGCGGGCGAAGCCTGCACCGGCATGCTGGCGACCGGGGGCTTTGCAGCGGCCGCAGTTTCGGACACCAGTGGCGCGGGCGGCGGCGTACCGGCACCGAGCAGGCCCGGATTGACCCGCAGGGGCGGCAAGGATTCCGCTACCGCGGAACCTGCGGTCAATGCCAGCAAAGCGAGCAGTGAGCCAGTGCCTAATTGTCCGCGTTGCGATTGAGACATGCCGTATCGATGAGTTGGGGCAGCGGTGACGGAGAAATGCAGACGCAAGACGCGCGAACTGCATGGCGGGAAGGCCTTTACCGGCCGATGCTAGAATCGTGAATTCTAACACTTCATGCCTGTGGGAAGCGCTCTCCGCCAGAGCTTTTGCGCATTTTCCACAGTCCGCGCATCTTCGATATGGATCGCCAGAAGCAAATCAGCACGTGGCTGGCAGCCTTGTTGCCGGATCATCGTTTCAGCCTTGCGCCCGCCTCGGCCGACGCCAGTTTTCGCCGCTATTTTCGTGTCACGGGGGACGATGGAACGACGCGCATCGTGATGGATGCCCCACCGGCGAACGAGGACTGTCGCCCATGGCTGCACGTACAGCAGTTGTTTCAGGCCGCCGGAGCCCACGTCCCGGAGGTTCTGGCGCAAGACCTGGAGCGGGGTTTTCTGCTGCTCTCGGACCTCGGCGACCAGACCTACCTGCAGGCGCTTGACGCCGACAACGCCGCGCCGCTTTATGCGGATGCCATCGCAGCGCTGGTCGGGATCCAGCAGGCGAGCCGGCCCGGCGTATTGCCCGACTATGATCGGTTGCTGTTGCGCCGCGAACTCGACCTCTTCCCGGAATGGTTTCTGGGGCGACACCACCAACTGGCCCTGACCGATGCAGAGAAGACTGCGCTCGATGCGGTGTTCGAACGCATCATTGCCGTGAATCTTGCCGAGCCGAGGGTGTTCGTCCATCGCGACTACCATTCGCGCAACTTGATGCGGATTGGCGGAGCCCACGCCTGCAATCCGGGCATCATCGATTTTCAGGATGCCGTGTATGGTCCGATCAGCTATGACATGGTGTCCTTGCTCAAGGATGCCTACATCGAGTGGGACGAGGATCTCGCGCTCGACTGGCTGATTCGCTACTGGGAGCGGGCACGCAAGGCCGGCCTGCCGGTTGCCGCGGACTTTGGCGTATTTTTCCGCGACTACGACTGGATGGGCGTGCAGCGCCACCTGAAAGTGCTGGGAATCTTCGCCCGCCTTTGCCATCGTGACGGCAAGGACGGATACCTGAAGGATCTGCCGCTGGTCGCGCGCTACCTGCGCAAGGCCTGCGAGCGCTACAGCGAACTTTCACCCCTGCGCAAACTGCTCGACCGGGTCGAGGACAAGATCACCGTGCTGGGCTACACCATGGATGCGGGCAGCCTCGGGGCGCGTCGTGAGTAGTCGACACCTGCTCGCCCCCTGCGAGAATCATGACTTTCATTGGGCGTTCGCCCAATGAAAGTCATGATTCTCGCCGCCGGGCGCGGTGAGCGCATGCGACCGCTGACTGACCATGTCCCCAAGCCTTTACTGCCCGTGGGAGGCAAACCGCTTATCGCCTGGCATCTCGAGCGTCTGGCGAGGGCGGGGCTGCATGATGTGGTGATCAATCACGCGCACCTGGGCCAGCAGATTGAAGCGGCGCTGGGCGACGGCGCACGCTGGGGCCTGTCGATCCGCTATTCGCCGGAACCTCCTGGTGCCCTTGAGACGGCGGGGGGTATCGCCAACGCCATGCCCCTGCTGGGGCATGAGGAAGCTTTCCTGGTGGTCAATGGCGATATCTTTTGCAACTGGGATCTGGCGTGCGCAGTCGATGTTCTTGCGCCAGAGAAGCTCGCGCACCTGGTGCTGGTGCCAAATCCGGACCAACACCCGCTGGGCGACTTTTCCCTGGTGGGAAGCGAAGTCGGTGCCGACTCCAGGGCGGCGCCTGGCCATGCAAGCACCGTGACCTTCTCAGGCATTGGCATCTACCGTCCGCAACTGTTTGCCGGAATCCGACGCGGCCAGTCGGCGAAATTGGCGCCGTTGCTGCGGGAGGCCATGAGCACGAGGAAAGTCTCCGGAGAATTGCATGAAGGCCG
>CAMBRI010000270.1 GCA_945870205.1 Sulfuritalea hydrogenivorans sk43H
CTTCCGAACTACCCTCAGAACTTAACCCAGGTCTTTCAACCCAGACCAGCAATCGACCCTTCGATTTCGGCCCGACTACCCACCACCACCTCCAGCACAGCAAGCACCTACACCTATCGGTTGTTTGGTTTTTAAAGAACTTCCGCTTCCGTACTTCATCTCCTTCAGCGGCTCCGCAAGCAGCAGAGAGGGGCGCATTATACGTAGCGAATCTGGTTGGTCAAGCACTTCATTAAAAAAAGATTCGCGCTTGCTTATGTGAGGGTCACTCGGGCGAATTTGCGCTTGCCCACTTGCAACACAACGCACTCGCCCGGACTCAGCGCCACAGTTCGATTCACGACCTTCTCGCCGTTGATCCGCACCCCGCCACCATCAATCATCCGCAGTGCATCCGACGTGCTCGGCGTAAGCCCGGCAGCCTTGAGCACTTGGGCCAGCGAGCCGGCCGACACGCTCGTTTCGGGCATGTCCTCGGGCAGAACACCGCGCTGGAAACGCGCTTCGAATTCCTCCAACACAGCCTGCGCAGCCTTGGCCGAATGGAAGCGCGCAACGATTTCCTGCCCCAACAGGACCTTCACGTCACGCGGGTTGCGCCCCTCGGCCACTTCGCGCTTGAGACCGGCAATCTCGTCGTTGCCGCGGAACGACAACAGTTCGTAGTAGCGCCACATCAGTTCATCCGAAACCGACATCAGCTTGCCGAAAATCTCCGTTGGCGACTCGGCAATACCAATGTAATTGCCGAGGGACTTCGACATCTTGTTGACCCCGTCCAGCCCTTCCAGCAGCGGCATCATCAGCACGCATTGCGGCGCCTGGCCATAATGCTTCTGCAACTCGCGTCCTACCAGCAGGTTGAACTTCTGGTCGGTGCCCCCCAGTTCAACGTCCGCCTTCATTGCTACCGAGTCGTAACCCTGGCACAGCGGATACAGAAACTCGTGGATGGCAATCGGCTGGCCGCCGGTATAGCGCTTGGAAAAATCATCGCGTTCCAACATGCGCGCCACCGTGTGGCGCGCGGCCAGCTTGATCATGCCGGCTGCTCCCAACGGCTCGAACCATGTCGAGTTGAAGCAGACCTCGGTTTTTTGCGGGTCGAGGATTTTGAACACCTGCTCCCGGTAGGTGTCGGCATTTTCGAGTATCTGCTCGCGGGACAGAGGCGGTCGGGTCGCGTTCTTGCCGCTGGGATCGCCGATCATTCCGGTGAAATCGCCGATCAGGAACATCACATGATGGCCGAGATCCTGAAAATGTCGCAGCTTGTTGATCAGAACGGTGTGCCCAAGATGAAGATCCGGAGCGGTCGGGTCGAAGCCGGCCTTGACGCGCAAGGGGCGCCCGGCTTTCAGCTTTTCGACGAGTTCAGCCTCGATCAGCAATTCGTCGGCGCCGCGCTTGATCAGCGCCAGTTGGGAGTCGATATCGACCATGATGATGTAACCCGGTTTGACGGAAGGGGGATTTTTGCTACACTCGCCCGACTATTCAGCCGGCCGGCCCATCCAATTGCATAAAAACAAGAGCGGGATTTTAGCGCAACTCCACGACTACCGATCCGCGCGCCCCGGTCCTTTCTGGGCCGGTGTCGGGGTAGTCGGGGTTTCTCTTTTCAGCATGGTCGCCGCTTTTGGCAGCGTGGCCCGCACAACTTCAGTGGACCTGCCCCGGCAGGAAGTGGTCGAGCAGTTGGCTCTGCCGGCGCTTGCAGCGGCGGGCGACGGCCAACAGAGCTTTCTGCGCGAAGAACGTGTACAGCGGGGCGATACGGTGATGGAGTTGCTGCGCCGTCTCGGCGTTGATGATCCGGCAGCCATCGGTTTTCTGAAGGGCAGCGCATCCACCCAAAGCCTGTTCCGTCAACTCAGCCCGGGCAAGAACCTGACCGCGCGCACCGGCCCTCAGGGCGAACTGCAGACCCTGATCTTTCCGCTCAATGGCGGCAAGGACCATGCCTTGGTTGTCGAACGCGGGGTTCAAGGCAACGGTAGCCAGTTTGTTGCCTCGGAGCAGGCCTTGCCGCTGGAAACGCAAGTACTCTTGAAGACTGCGGAGATCAAATATTCCTTGTTCGGCGCATCCGACGCAGCAGGTATTCCGGACTCGGTGGCGACACAACTGGCAGATATTTTTGGCGGTGACATCGATTTCCATCGCGACCTGCGCAAGGGCGATCGTTTCGCCGTCATCTACGAGTCGATCAATTATCTCGGCCGCCCCGTGCGCAGCGGGCGCATCCTTGCGGCAGAGTTTGTGAATGGCGGCAAGGCATACCGCGCCGCGTGGTTCGCCGATCCGGCCGGTAGCGAAAACAGCAGTGGTTATTACACCGCCGAGGGCAAGAACATTCGCAAGGCATTCCTGCGCTCGCCGCTCGAGTTCTCGCGCATCACTTCGGGCTTTACCGCCGCGCGCTTCCATCCTGTCTTGCAGAAATGGCGTGCGCACAAGGGCATCGACTACGGCGCTCCGGTGGGCACCCGGGTAAAGGCGACCGGCAATGGCGTGGTCGACTATGTCGGTGTTCAGGGCGGATACGGCAAGGTCGTGGTCCTGCGTCATCAGGGTCGATACACGACGCTCTATGGTCACCTTTCAGGCTTCGCGCCAGGTCTGCGCAAGGGCTCCCGTGTCAGCCAGGGCGACATCATCGGCATGGTCGGCGCGACCGGCCTGGCCAGCGGACCGCACCTGCATTACGAATTCCGTGTCAGCGACGTGCATCAGAACCCGCTGGCGATGGCTTTGCCCAGCGCGCCGCCCTTGATGCCGAATCAGATTAGCCTGTTCCGGACGCAAACCGCGACCCATCTTTCTCGCATCGATCTGATTCGCGGATTCAACCTCGCCCAGGCTGATTGAACGTGCCGCTGGTCATAGGACTGATGTCCGGGACCAGTCTTGATGGCGTTGATGCTGTTCTCGTCGAATTTTCCGAAAGCCATCCGCGCACGCTCGCGACTTTCTGGCTGCCGTATTCGAATGCAATTCGCGAGCAGGCCTTGCAGCTGCAGGCGCCGCAGTTCGATGAGATTCGCACAGCCGCGCTGCTCGGCAACGAACTGGCGCGCTGTTATGCAGACGCAGTGCGCGAAGTTCTCGTCATCGCCGGTTTGGAAGCATCTCTGGTCACGGCCATCGGCTGCCACGGTCAGACCATCCGCCACCAACCTGCGGCAGGCTATACCGTTCAGTTGAACAATCCGGCGCTGCTGGCCGAACTTACCAGGATTTCCGTCGTCGCGGATTTTCGCAGCCGCGACATTGCCGCGGGAGGTCAGGGAGCACCGCTGGTGCCGGCCTTCCATGCCGCCGTGTTTGGCGATCCGCAGCAGCACCGGGTGATCCTCAACCTCGGCGGCATCGCCAACCTGACCGACCTGAATCCGCGACAACCGGTGCGAGGGTTCGACTGCGGCCCTGGCAATTTACTGATGGACGCATGGATCGAACGTCACCAGGGGCTTCGTTACGACGAAGACGGGCGCTGGGCTAGCCAAGGGCTGGTGATTCCGGAACTTCTGCGCAGCCTGCTTGCCGATGACTATTTCGCCTCGCTCCCGCCCAAGAGCTGCGGCCGCGACGAATTCAACATTGCGTGGCTGCAGCGCAAACTGTCAGGTGGCGAACGCCCCGAGGATGTCCAGGCGACGCTGCTTGAACTTACCTCCTTGTCGGCGAGCGCGGCGATCAACACCTGGTGCGGTCATCCCGATGCGGTTTTTGTCTGCGGCGGCGGCGCGCGCAATCAGGCGCTCATGGAGCGCCTGCAACTTCACCTACCGAGCAGTCGTGTCGCAAGCACCGACTCTCTCGGGCAACCGGCCGACTGGGTAGAGGCTGTCGCTTTTGCCTGGCTGACCTGGCGCACCCTGCGCGGCGAAGCGGGGAACCTCGCTGAAGTGACAGGGGCGAACGGGCCGCGAGTTCTAGGCGCCATCTACCCGGCATGAACGCGGCGCCATAGACGAAAAAGGGCGCGGGCCATTCGCCCGCGCCCTTTTCCAGCGCAATCGAATCAGGAGGAGAAGGACGATCCGCAACCGCAAGTACTGGTTGCGTTCGGGTTCTTGATCACGAACTGCGAGCCTTCAAGGCCCTCCGAGTAATCGATTTCAGCGCCCACCAGATACTGGTAGCTCATGGGATCGATCAGCAGTGACACGCCGTTCTTTTCCATCACCGTGTCATCTTCGTTGGTCACTTCGTCGAAGGTGAAGCCGTACTGAAAACCGGAGCAGCCACCGCCGGTGACGAACACGCGCAGCTTGAGCTCGGGGTTGCCTTCCTCGGCAATAAGTTCCTTGACCTTGCTCGCCGCGTTATCGGTGAAATTAAGCGGTGCCGGCATTTCGGTGGGTGCGTTCATTGGGTTCTCCTGAGGGGTTTCTGTAATGGTATACTAAATAAGTCCAGTAATTATGATTTCAATGGCGCAAAAGGTCAATTACTCGCCGCCAGCTTCAATTCAACGGCCTTTGCCGGCACGCCCTGATGCACAAGTCGGCCCTGCACTATGGCCCCCAGATGCATTTCTATCGTGCTGTACTCGACATCACCCGTGACCCGGGCTCGTGTCTGAAGTTCAAGAAAATCGCTCGAATGCACTGGTCCGATCACGGTTCCGTTGATGACCAGATGGGAAACCGAGATCTCACCCTCGATCCGTGCGTGCTCGCTGATTACCAATGTCGCCGGTTGTCCTTCGGCACCCCGTACATTGCCCTTGATTTCCCCGTCGACTCTGAGCCCTCCGGTAAAGGTAACGTCGCCCTCCAGCGAAGTGCCGACACCGATGAGGCTGTCGATGCGGCCTTGCGGCTTGTTGGTTTTCTTGCCAAACATGATTGCTGCCTCCTTGACCGATCGGTTCCCGCTGCCACGCTTACCGCCTGTCCGCAAGCGCGATCCACGCGGCGCGACAAACAATGGGCGTTACCTGTTCTGAAATTTTACTTCCCGGTTTGATGCCGTATCACTCACAAGGCCACGCTCTGACTCGCCTTGACCACGCCATCCTGCATCAAACGCGCTTCAACACGCAGGATTCGTCCGTCGCCAGCCACCTTGAAGCTACCTTCCATGCGCCGGAAGTGGCGAAAAGTCACATGATATTCACTGGCCGCAGGATCTCCGGCATCAGGAAACTGCATCATAACAGTCTCCTTGCCTCGCTGCACGGTCGCGACCAGCTGGATCGCACCGTTGAATTCCTTCTCTTTTTTCTCGCCGGTCTGCGCCAGCAGGAGCCGGTAACGATATTGGCCGCCGCCGGCAGGAAGAATCTGCAAACGGCTGATCGCCAAGCCTGAGTTCCCGGCCTGCCCACCCGCCAGGCTTTCAAAGGTTGCCAGATCAGACTTCAGGCGCGTGTTCTCGTCTTCCAGCGTCTTGATCTGGGCGGTCAGCTGTTCCTGTGAGGTGCTCTCGATTTGCAAGCGGCTCTCGCTGGCGTTTGCCACCTTGCGCGCACGATCAAGATCGGTCTCGAGTTGCGCAATTCGTTCGCGCATCCCGGCTATTTCATGCTCGCTCACGCCCTGATGAAAGCCGGCAAATCGCTGTCCGGCGTCATAGATCCACCCGGCGAG
>CAMBRI010000271.1 GCA_945870205.1 Sulfuritalea hydrogenivorans sk43H
CCGATCGCCGCGAGTTCTTCATGGGTGCGGGCAACTTCGCGCAGGGTGGCTTCCTGCGCGCGCGCCACCAGAATCAGGCGCGTGCGCTCCGGATCGGCCAGCGCATCGACGGCGGCCTGGTACTGGCTGCGCTGCTTTTCGAGGCCGGCCAGGGGACCCAGGCAGGAGGCATCGCCCTTGCCTTCGTCGAGAAAGCCGCTCCAGGCGCCAGGCAGTTGCAGCAGGCGGATGGTGTGGCCGGTGGGCGCCGTATCGAAGACGATGTGGTCGTAATCGGCGGTCAGGGCCGAGCCCACGAGCAGGGCGGTGAATTCGTCGAAGGCGGCGATCTCGGTGGTGCAGGCGCCGGAGAGTTGCTCCTCGATGCCCTTGACGATGGCATCGGGCAGCACCCCGCGCACGGGGCCGACGATGCGATCGCGGTAAACCTGCGCCGCGGCCTGCGGGTCGATCTCCAGCGCGCTGAGGTTCGCAACCGCGGGGATGGCGGTAATCCGGTTGCCGATACTGATACCGAACACCTGGCCGACGTTGGACGCCGGGTCGGTGCTGACCAGCAGCACGCGGCGGCCAAGCGCGGCCAGTTGCACGGCGCTGGCGCAGGCAATCGAGGTCTTGCCGACGCCGCCCTTGCCGGTGAAGAACAGGAAGCGCGGCGGCTGGTCGAGAAATTTCATGGGGCGTATTTCCGCCTCAACAGCAGCGACTGCCGGAGCAGCAGCCAGCCGCTTTGGCAGCTTCCGGCTCGGTAGCGGCCGGCGATATGCCCGCCCAGCGCGCCAGTTCGGCACGGTTCGGGTAGCGGCCGGCGAGGGCGACTTCACCGTCGACCAGGAGCAGCGGCAACGCTTCGGCGCCGGAGCGTTCGAGGAAAGCCTTGACGATCGCATTCTCGGCGAAGGCCATCGGTTGCTGGGCGAGGTTGAAGCGTTCGATCTGCGCGCCGCCCTGCTTGGCCCAATCAACATCGGCGGAAAAGCTGACGAGTTGCTGATCGACGTCCACGCCACAAACGCCTGTGCTGCAGCACAGGGCGGGATCAAAAACCTGGATGTTTGCCATGATGAATCTCCTTCGATTTGATGGTGCTTGCTGCAAATGGGTGTCCGGCCCGCTCAGTCGCCGGTGTGGATGCGGCGAGCCGCGGCAAGCGCTTCTTCGCGACTCATGCTTTCCAGCGGCAGGGCGAGGAAGGCTTCGATGCGCTTGGTCAGCGACTGATAGGCCTGCTCGAAGGCCGCGCGCCGCGCCTCCATCGGCTCGACGTGGGCCGGATCGGGAATCCCCCAGTGCGCAGTGGTCGGATGACCGGGCCAGACCGGGCAGGTTTCCTGCGCCGCGTTGCCGCAGACGGTAAAAATGAAATCAATGGGCGGCGCCGATGTCGCGGCAAACTCGTCCCAGGATTTGCTGCGCGCACCTGCGCATGGCACGCCATGCTTCGCCAGGGTTTCCAGCGCCACGGGATTGACCACGCCGCCCGGCTTGCTGCCGGCCGAATGCGCCTCGATGCGGCCCTTGCCGAGATGGTTGAACAGCATCTCGCCCAGAATTGAGCGAGCGGAGTTGCCGGTGCACAGCACCAGTACCTTGAAGATTTTGCCCATCGTCATTTCCTCCTTACAGATCGAAGTCGGCGTCGAAGGGCTTGCTGCCCTTCACGACCGGCAGGGTCAGGGTACGATCCCAATCGCCCCAGCCGCCGTTATAGACACGCACGTCCTTGTAGCCGAGCGCTTTCAGTTGCAGCCAGGCAAGGGTGGAGCGGAAGCCGTCGTGGCAGTAGGTGATGACGGCATGGCCGCGCGGCACGTCCTTGTACATCGCCGCCAGTTCGGCGCGGGACTTCCACTGCTGCGACTGGCCGTCGACGCCCTGCAGGCTGACGATGTTTATGGCGCCCGGGATGTGGCCGCCCTGCACCGAATGCTGGATGCGGCTGCCGTCGTACATGTCGGCCGGGCGCGCGTCGAGCAGCAGGAGGTTCGGCTCGCGGCCGGCGACGACGCGGCGATAGACCTCGGGCCAGGCGGCCATGGCAACGGCCGGCGCCGCCTTCAGCGTCACCTTGCCGGGCCCGCGTAGCACGGTCGGGGACTTCGTCAGTTCGTTGAAGCCGGTCCAGCCGATGGTGCCGCCGTCGAGCAGCTTGACGCGCTTCGGGTCGAAGCCGTAGAGGTCGAGCAGGTAGATCACGCGCGAGGCCAGCGCGGTGGAAGAATCGTCATAGACCACGACCGTCGAATCGTCATTGACGCCCCAGCGCCGCAGCGTGGCCTGGAAGGCGGCGCGCGAGGGAAAGCGCATGATCGGCATTTCGTCGTTGGCGCCGAGGTCGGCGAAGCGCTGCACCTGCACTGCGCCCGGAATGTGGCCGACGGTGGCGTGACGGTGCGGGTGGTAGCGCACTTCAAGCACCACCAGCTTCGGATCTTTCAGTCGCTCGGCGAGCCAGTCGGCATCGACCAGAAAGTCGGGCCTGTCGGCGGCGAAACCGGCCGCAGCAAAAAGGTTCAGCACAGCACAGAGCAGCAGGGTAAACAGCTTTTTCATCGAAATCTCCATTTTCACCCGGCGCAACGATCGACACGGCCGGACATGATCCGCAGTCGCTTCATGTCAGTTTTGAGTTCAGGCACGGCACCGCTTGCCAGCGGCCTGAGCAGATCCATGGTCCAGGAGGGGAGCTCGGCCATCCGGTAATGCATCCAGGTGCCTTCGCGACGAGCTGTCACCAGGCCGGCGGCTTTCATCACACCCAGATGGCGCGAGATCTTGGGCTGGATTTCATCGAGCGCAGTGGTCAGTTCGCAGACGCAGAGTTCTTCCCGCGCCAGCAG
The DNA here is from genome assembly GCA_945870205.1 of Sulfuritalea hydrogenivorans sk43H. GTDB lineage: Bacteria > Pseudomonadota > Gammaproteobacteria > Burkholderiales > Rhodocyclaceae > Sulfuritalea > Sulfuritalea hydrogenivorans_A. The sequence goes on from CAMBRI010000271.1 coordinate 2,841, forward strand.
CAGTGCCAGAATGCGCCGCCGCGTGGGGTCGGCCAGGGTGTCGAACAGGGCTTGGGCTTCCATGGCCATAATATACACGATGGCGAATATATGCGGCGACAGATGAAGGAGGTCCGTGGCCGGTCGCAGCCGTCAATCGCGCCGCATTGCGGTTTCAGGAAATCTCGCGCCCTTCGCCGGCCTCTTCGACCGTCCGCCCGTCACGGATGTGATAAATGCGCTTGAAGGTAGGGATGATCTTTTCGTCATGGGTGACGACGATGATCGCGGTCTGGTACTGGCTGGCCATTCGGTTGAGGATGCGCACCACGGCCAGCGCCCGCTCGCTGTCCAGCGGCGCGGTGGGTTCGTCGGCGAGGATCACCGGCGGCTGGTTGGCGAGAGCGCGCGCAATCGACACGCGCTGTTGCTCACCACCAGAAAGCTCGCTCGGCTGCGCGCGGGCGCGATGCGCGACATCGAGCGCCTGCAGCAACTCCAGCGCGCGTGCCCGCGAAGCTCCGTTGGCGCGCCCTGCCAACATTGGCAGCAGTGCCACGTTGTCGGTGACGTCGAGGAAAGGGATCAGATAGGGGGCCTGGAAAATGAAGCCGATACGATCGCGACGCAGTGCGCGCAGATCCTTGGTCTTCCAGCCGCCTGCCGCGCTGTCGTAGATCACTTCGCCACCCAGCGTCATGCGGCCACGTGTCGGTTCGATCACCGCGCCGAGGCACTTGAGCAGCGTGGTCTTGCCCGAGCCGCTGGGGCCGACGAGGCCGACCACCTCGCCGGGCGCGATGCTCATGTTCACGTCTTTTAACGCTTCGACGGCGGTATCGCCCTCGCCATAGCGCTTGCTCAAGCCTTCAATGCGGATGCCAGCGTCCATCTCAGAGCTTGTGAAGAAATCGTAGCGAGCGCGCCGCAGCGGGGTGCGGCCGGAGCGCAGCTACCGGAATGTACGTGTCTGTACATGAGGATGGCGAGCACCGCCCAATCCCCGATCCGGCACGCGCAGTAGATTTATTCATAGGCTCTCAGCCACCGATCGCCGTGGCCGGATCGACCTTCAGTGCCGCACGAATGGCCAGCGTGCTGGCCAGCGCGCACACCACCATGACGATGATGAAACCGCGCAGCGCGTCGGCGCCCTCCAGCAGGACATATTTTGGAAACGCGGGTGCCCAGATCGTCGCGGCAATCTTGCCGACGACGAAGCCGATCAGGCCGAGGCCCAGTGCCTGTTGCAGAATCATGCCGGCGATGCTGCGATTGCGGGTGCCAATCAATTTGAGCACGGCGATTTCGCGGATCTTGCCCAGCGTCATGGTGTAGATGATGAAGGCGACGATGGCGGCGCTGACAATGGTGAGGATCACCAGGAACATGCCGATCTGCTTGGCCGAGGTGGCGATCAGCTTGGCGATCAAAATTTCTTCCATCTGCTCGCGGGTGTAGGCCTGCAAATGTTTCCAGCGGCGGATTTCCTGGGCCACGCTCTCGGCCGGATGCCCATCGGCAACGCGCACCAGCACGGCATTGACGCTGTGATTGACAGTCTGGGCGGCATTCACGGCGTCGAGCAAGCCGGGAATTCCCGGCCGGTTGAGGGCGGGGTTGGCGGCGGTGCGTGCGCGGTCACTGATGATGGAGTCGTTGTCCTTGAGGAACTGCGCTTCCTGGGCGTCCTTGAGTGGAATGAAGACCATTGGATCGCCACCGGAGGACACCATGCGGCGCGTCAGGCCGACCACTTCGTAATCGTGACGACGGATGACGATGCGCTCGCCGAGCCGAAATCCGGTCTTGACGTCGGCGATGGCCTCGAAATGGCCGCGCAAGAGACGCCGGCCCGCCACCAGATAATTCGGCTCGCCCGGCTGACCCTGTTCGAAGCCCACCACCATGGCTCGCTCGTCGGTGTCGCCGTGGCGTACCTGCATGGTCAGGTACGTCACGTTTGCGGCCTGCGCCACGCCAGGCAGGCCGAGTACCCCGCGATAGGCGTCGTCGCGAATGCTCGACGCCTCGGCATACGGCCCCTGGGTATCCTTTTGCACCACCCAGATATCGGCGCCACTGTTGGTCAGCATTACCTTGGCATCATCGACCATCCCGCGATAGACGCCCGCCATGGTCAGGGTGACGCCGATGAGCAGGCCCAGCCCCATTCCGGTAAGAACGAACTTGCCCCAGGAATGCAGGATGTCACGGCCAGCGAGACTGATCATTTGCGACTCATGAACCGGCGATGGCCGACACCACCTTGATGCGACTGTTCTCGCCGAGTTCGCGTTCGCTATGCACGACTACCGCATCGCCATCCTTGAGGCCATCGAGAATGTGTACGCGGCCGTCGGCGCCGGTACTCCCGGTCTTGACCGCAACGAAGCTCAGCGTGTCCGCCGCCTGCACCCAGACGCCGGGTTTGCCGCCACGCTGGCGCAGCGCGGCGTTGGGCAGCACCAGCGCCTGTTTCACGGCCGGCAGACGCAGGGTAACTTCGCTCATCTCGCCAACCGATACGTCACCGGGCGGTGTGTCGAACGCGACCTGGGCAATTCGCTCTTCGGTCACGCTGTCGCTCAGCATTTCGATGCGTGCGACCTTCCCCGGCAGCACCTGGCCCGGGCGCGAGCGCAGTACGATCTCGGCCGGCAGGCCCACCTGCAGACCGGCCGATCGGTTCTGGTCCAGGCGCAGCCTGATCCACAGGCTGTCGGCGGCCACCAGCCGGATCACGGCCTGTCCCGC
>CAMBRI010000272.1 GCA_945870205.1 Sulfuritalea hydrogenivorans sk43H
ATGAACTACGTCTGCTACGGGCTGGCCGCGCGCGAAGTCGAGCGCGTCGATTCCGGCTACCGCTCGATGATGAGCGTGCAAAGCTCCCTGGTCATGGTGCCGATCTACGAGTTCGGCAACGAGGCCACGCGCAAGAAATACCTGCCCAAACTCGCGACTGGCGAACTGATCGGCTGCTTCGGCCTCACCGAGCCGAACCACGGTTCCGACCCGGGCAGCATGATCACCCGTGCCCGTGCGGTCGACGGCGACTACAGCATTTCCGGCGCCAAGATGTGGATCACCAACAGCCCGATTGCCGATGTCTTCGTGGTCTGGGCCAAGGACGACGGCGGACAGATCCGCGGCTTCGTGCTGGAGAAGGGCTGGAAGGGTCTATCCGCGCCGGCTATCCACGGCAAGGTCGGCCTGCGCGCTTCGATCACCGGCGAGATCGTCATGGACGAAGTCTTCTGTCCCGAAGAAAACGCCTTCCCCGATGTGCGCGGCCTCAAGGGCCCCTTCACCTGCCTCAATTCGGCACGCTTCGGCATCGCCTGGGGTGCGCTGGGTGCCGCCGAGTACTGCTGGCACGCGGCGCGGCAATACACGCTGGATCGCAAGCAGTTCGGTCGGCCTCTCGCCGCCAACCAGCTGGTGCAGCTGAAGCTCGCCAACATGCAGACCGAGATCACCATGGCGCTGCAAGGCTGTTTGCGGCTCGGACGCATGAAGGACGAAGGTACCGCGGCGGTCGAGATCACGTCGATCATGAAGCGCAACTCCTGCGGCAAGTCCCTGGACATTGCCCGCATGGCGCGCGACATGCTCGGCGGCAATGGCATTTCCGACGAATTCGGTGTGATTCGTCATGTGGTTAACCTCGAAGTGGTGAATACTTACGAAGGTACGCACGACATTCATGCCCTGATTCTGGGGCGGGCGCAGACGGGAATCCAGGCGTTCAGCTGAAACGCGGCATCGTTGGAATGTAGAAGAATAGGGTAACCCGCTATATCACCCGCCGTCGGGCGGAGGAGGAGGAGTCATGTCGGAACTGAGTTCTGCCGATCACGGCACATCGCCGCCGCGGGTGAGCATTCCGCGGCAGTACAACGCTGCCTTCGATCTGATCGAGAGGAATCTGCGCGCCGGGCGGGCGCAGAAGATCGCCTACATCGATGACCACGGAAGCTATTCATACGGCGACCTGGCCGAGCGGGTCAACCGCTTTGGCAACGTGATGTCCGGCATCGGACTGGCAGCCGAGGACCGGGTGATGCTGTGCCTGCTCGATACCATCGATTTCCCGACCGCATTTCTCGGCGGCATCAAGGCCGGCATCGTGCCGATCGCTACCAACACGCTGCTGACCACGGCCGATTACGATTTCATGCTCGGCGATTCGCGGGCCAAGGCGCTCGTGGTGTCGAAGGCCTTGTGGCCAACGTTCGCGCCCATCGTCGGCAAGCACAAGACGCTCAAGCACGTGATCATTTCCGGCAACGATGAAAAGGGCTATCCCAACCTCGCCGAATTGATGATGGGTGTCAGTCCGAGACTCGAACCGGCACCGACCACTCGCGATGATTTTTGTTTCTGGCTGTATTCGTCCGGATCGACCGGAACGCCGAAGGGCACGGTGCACCTGCATTCCCATCTGATCCAGACCGCCGAGCTGTATGGCAAACCGATACTGGGCATACGCGAAGATGACGTGGTGTTTTCCGCGGCGAAACTGTTCTTTGCCTATGGCCTGGGCAACGGGCTTACGTTTCCGCTGTCGGTCGGTGCAACCACGGTATTGATGGGTGAGAGGCCGACGCCGCAGGCAGTGTTCCAGCGCCTGCGCCAGCATCAACCGACGATTTTCTATGGCGTGCCGACGCTTTACGGCGCGCTGCTCGCCAGCCCCGACATGCTCACCCGCGCCGAAGTACCGCGACTGCGCGTCTGTGCTTCGGCCGGCGAGGCGCTGCCGGCAGATATCGGGCGGCGCTGGACCGAAAGCCTGGGTGTCGAGATCCTCGACGGCATCGGTTCCACCGAAATGTTGCATATTTTCCTGTCCAATCGCAGCGGTGAAGTGCGCTACGGCACGACCGGCAAGCCGGTTCCCGGTTATGCGGTGCGCCTGATCGGCGAAGATGGCAATGTGGTCGCGCCCGGAGAAATCGGCGAGTTGCAGATCAATGGTCCGAGTTCGGCGATCATGTACTGGAACAGTCGCGAGAAGTCGCGCCATACCTTCATGGGCGACTGGACGCGCAGCGGCGACAAGTACATCGAAAGCGAAGACGGCTATTTCCAGTATTGCGGTCGTTCCGACGACATGCTGAAAGTGTCGGGCATCTATGTTTCGCCCTTTGAAGTCGAAGGCGCGCTGATGACGCATGAGTCGATTCTCGAGGCCGCCGTGGTGGCGCATGCCGATACCGACGAACTGATCAAACCCAAGGCCTATGTCGTACTCAAGGCTGGCGTCCTGCAATCGGAGGAACTCAAGGCGGCTCTGAAAGCCCACGTCAAGGAAAAGCTGGCGCCCTACAAGTATCCGCGCTGGATCGAATTTGTCGCCGAATTGCCGAAGACGGCGACCGGCAAGATACAGCGCTTCAAGCTGCGCTGAATTCGAACTGTCATACGGCTTGACGTGTCAGCAGGGAAGTGTTGTGATTGCAGGTCGAAAAAACCGCATCGGGCGCAAACGCCTTTGCGCCCTTTGATAGACACTAAGTGAGGAGAACACAATGCAAAAGAAATCAAACTACGACCGTCGCGGGTTCCTGAAAGGCAGCAGTGCCATTGCCGGTGCGACGGCAGCGGGCAGCTTGTTGCCGGTCGGCACGGCGATGGCACAGCAGGGGAAGCTGAAAGTCGGCCTGATGCTGCCCTATACGGGCACATTCGCACAACTCGGCGTTGCCATCACCAACGGTTTCAAGCTGGCGGTCGAGGAGCGCGGCGGCAAACTCGGCGGGCGCGAGATCGAGTACTTCACGGTGGATGATGAATCCAACCCGGCCAAGGCGCCGGAGAATGTCAGCAAGCTGGTGCAGCGCGACAAGGTCGATGTGGTGATCGGCACCGTGCATTCGGGCGTGGTGATGGGCATGGCCAAGGTCCTCAAGGAATCCGGTACTCTCTGGATCAATCCCAATGGCGGTGCCGGCGCGATGACGGGTGCCGCGTGCGCACCCAACTTCTTCCGCACCTCCTTCTCCAACTGGCAGACCACGCACGCGCTGGGCAAGGTGCTCAAGGCCAAGGGCCACAAGAATGCCGTCTTCATCACCTGGAAATATGCGGCGGGCGAAGAGATGATGGAGGGCTTCAAGGAAGGTTTCGAGAAGGAAGGCGGCAAGCTGACCAAGGAACTCTATGTTCCCTTTCCGCAGGTGGAGTTTCAGGCACTGCTGACCGAAATTGCCAGCATCAAGCCCGATGCCGTTGTCGCCTTCTTTGCCGGTGGCGGTGCGGCCAAGTTCCTCAAGGACTACCAGGCCGCAGGACTCAAGGGCAAGATTCCGTTGTATGGATCGGGCTTCCTCACTGATGGCGTGCTCGATGCGGTGGGCGATGCCGGCGAGGGCGTGGAAACCACGCTGCACTATGCCGACGGACTGGATACGAAAAAGGACAAGGCCTTCCGCCTGGCCTATGCCAAGACCTTCAAGCTACAGCCCGACGTGTATGCGGTGCAGGGCTACGACGCCGGCCAGTTGCTGGCCGCCGGCCTCGAAGGCGTCAAGGGCAATGTCGGCGACAAGGTTGGCGTGATCAAAGCCATGGAAGCGGCCAAGATAGACAGCCCGCGCGGTCAATGGACGCTGTCCAAGGCGCACAACCCGGTGCAGGACATGTATCTGCGCAAGGTGGTGGGCAAGGAGAACAAGGTGCAGGGTGTTGCCTGGAAAGCCCTGGCCGACCCGGCCCGCGGCTGCAAGGCTTAGTCTTTTCAAACCGACAGGCGGCAGGTATCTGCCGCCTTTTTCATGCCCCGGGCGTCCGCGCCGGGGGCTGTGGTCTTCGCGGACAAGCCCGACTCAATGGATTTCGCCTTCTTCCTCATCCAGTTGCTCAATGGCCTGCAATACGGCCTGCTGCTGTTTCTGGTCGCCAGCGGCCTGACGCTGGTGTTCGGCATCATGGGCATCATCAATCTGGCCCATGGCAGCTTCTACATGGTGGGGGCCTATCTGGCCTGGTCGCTGTCCAGCATGACCGGAAGCCTGACCGCGGCGATCCTGCTGGCGATCCCCTTGACCGTGATTCTCGGCATGGCGCTGGAGCGCCTGCTGTTCCGCCATCTGTATCAGCGCGACCACCTCTACCAGGTGCTGCTGACTTACGGCCTGATCCTGGTCTTCGAAGAGCTGCGCAGCCTGATCTGGGGTGACGACGTGCATGGGGTTGCCGTGCCGGCCTTGCTCAATGCCTCGATTCCGCTGACGGAAAACCTGTCCTATCCGGTCTATCGACTCGCCATCTCGGGAGTCTGCCTGTTGCTGGCGGCGGCCCTTTACTTCCTGATCCAGAAAACCCGCATCGGCATGATGATTCGCGCGGGGGCCAGCAATCGCGACATGGTGCAGTCGCTTGGTATCGACATCAAGCTGATCTACACACTGGTCTTTGCGCTGGGCATCGCGCTGGCGGCATTCGCCGGCATGATCAACGCGCCGCTGTCGTCGGTGTTTCCCAATATGGGCAGCCAGGTGCTGATCATCTGTTTCGTGGTTGTCGTCATCGGCGGCATCGGCTCCGTCAAGGGAGCCATGGCGGCCTCGCTGATGATCGGTCTGGCAGAGACCTTCGGCCAGGTGCTGGTGCCGGAAGTGGCGGGCATGATCGTCTATGTACTGATGGCCATCGTGCTCGTGTGGCGGCCCGAAGGCCTCTTCGGGCGGACCTGAATTCATGCAGAATTCCCGATTCGCGCACTATCTGCCGTATCTCGTGGTCGGCCTGCTCGCCCTGTTTCCGCTGGTCGAAAGCCCGTTTTATATGCAATTGCTGACCAAGGTTCTGATCATGGCCATCTTCGCCATGAGCCTCGACCTGCTGGTCGGCTATACGGGCCTCGTCAGTTTCGGCCATGCCGCCTACTTCGGCCTTGCCGGATATGCCCTGGCGCTCATGGCGCCGAAGTACGAGGTGGTCAGCCTGTGGTGGTCGCTGCCGGCAGCCGTCGGCGTCTGCGCCCTGTTTGCGCTGATCACCGGCATGCTGGTGCTGCGCACGCGCGGCATCTACTTCATCATGGTCACGCTGGCCTTCGCGCAGATGCTGTTCTTCGTCTTCCATGACACCAAGATCGGCGGCGGATCGGACGGCATCTATATCTATGCCAAGCCGGTGATGAAACTGGGTGACACAGACCTGGTCAATCTCGAAAAGCCGGAGAACTTCTACTGGCTGGCGCTGATCCTGATGGCCGGCGTCTATCTGCTGCTGCATCGGGTGCTCGGGTCGACCTTCGGCCGCGCCCTGGTCGGCATCAAGGTCAATGAACATCGCATGCGTGCGCTGGGCTTTCCGGTATTTCGCTACCAGCTGGCGAGCTTCAC
>CAMBRI010000273.1 GCA_945870205.1 Sulfuritalea hydrogenivorans sk43H
ATCCAGGTGCGCATCCTGCCGGACGACCAGCTGGTGGCGGTGGAGGTAGCCAAGTACGACCGCAAGATCGTGCTGGAAGCCTTGCACAACTGCATTGCCCACCAGGACTACGGCCGCAACGGGCGCATCGTGGTGACGGAGCTCCCCGATCGGCTGCTACTGGAGAACGAGGGCAGCTTCTTCGAGGGGCGGCCGGAGGACTACATCGCCGGTGCCCGGACGCCTCGCCGCTACCGCAACCCCTTCCTTGCGCAGGCAATGGCCGAACTGAACATGATCGACACCATGGGTTACGGCATTCACGAGATGCACATCGGCCAGGCCCGGCGCTATTTTCCAATGCCGGACTACGATCTCTCCGAGCCGCAGGCGGTGAAGATGACCATTCACGGCCGGGTGGTGGACCCGGCCTACAGCCGCCTGCTTATCCAGAAAACGGATCTGCCGCTGGAGGACATTCTGGCTCTGGACCGGGTACAGAAGAAGTTGCCGCTGAACGACGAGGGCGTGCTGAGGCATCTGCGCAAGGCGGGGCTGATCGAGGGACGCAAGCCGAACTTCCACGTCTCCGCGACGGTAGCCGAGGCGACCGGAAGCAAAGCGGAGTACATCCGTACCCGTGGTTTCGATGATGCACATTACAAAAAGATGATCCTCGAACTACTGGGAAAATTCGGCTCCGCCAGCCGTCAGGAGATCGACCGCTTGCTCGCCGGCAAGCTCAGCGACGCTCTGAACGACGAACAAAAGCTGAACAAGATCAGCAACTTGCTCAGCAACCTGCGACGTGCAAAGCGCATCCGGAACGTCGGATCGCGCAAGGCGCCGGTCTGGGTGCTTGCAGAATAAATGCAGAATAAAACCGGCCGTTTGCAGGATAAATGCAGAAAAGAGCGGCCCGAATCGGCCAGGAATCGCCCATGAAACTGAAGTTCAAAGTCCAGCCCTACCAGACCGATGCGGTGGATTCGCTGGCCGACTGCTTTGCCGGCCAGCCAAAAGCTTCGGGGGTGAGCTATCGCATCGATCCGGGCGCCGTCTCGCCAGCGCCGACTTTCCCTCAGCAGCCGCAATTGGTTGGCATGGAGCCTGCCCCCGCCACCAGCGATGCCGGCTTCAGAAATGCCGACATGACCCTCAGCCCGGCACAGCTTCTGGAAAACCTCCAGGCGGTGCAGCGCCGACAGAACCTGCCGCTTTCCGCCGCGCTCGTCGGCGACAAGAAGACCGGCTGCCCGATCAACCTCGACATCGAGATGGAAACCGGCACTGGCAAGACCTACTGCTACATCAAGAGCATGTTCGAGCTGAACAAGCGCCATGGCTGGAGCAAGTTCATCGTGGTGGTGCCGAGTATCGCCATCCGCGAAGGCGTGTACAAGTCGCTGCAAATCACCGCCGAACATTTTCTGGAAAGCTATGGCAAGAAAGCCCGCTTCTTCATTTACAACTCCAAGCAGCTGCACAACCTGGAGAGTTTTTCCTCGGATGCCGGCATCAACGTGATGGTCATCAACGTACAGGCATTCGCCGCGCGCGGCGCCGACAACCGGCGAATTTATGAGGAGCTGGATGATTTTCAGTCGCGCCGCCCCATCGACGTGATCAAGGCCAATCGGCCGATCCTGATTCTCGACGAGCCGCAAAAGATGGAGGGCGCCAAGACGCTGGCCTCGCTAAGCGAGTTCAATCCGTTGCTGATCATGCGCTACTCGGCGACCCACAAGACCGAGTACAACAAGATTCACCGCCTGGATGCGCTGGACGCCTACAACCAGAAGCTGGTGAAGAAGATCGCCGTGCGCGGCATCACGGTCAAGGGCCTGACCGGCACCCATGCCTACCTCTATTTGCAGGATATTGAAGTCTCGGCGAGCAAGCCGCCAGTGGCGCGGGTCGAGCTGGAGATCAAACAGGGCAATGGCATCAAGCGCGTCATGCGCAAATTGGGGCGCAACGACAATTTGTATGACTTGTCCGGTGGTCTGGATCAGTACAAGGGCTATGTGGTGGCGGAGATCGATGCCCGCATCGATACCGTCAGCTTCACCAACGGCGTCGAACTGATCGCCGGGGAGGCAACGGGCAACGTGGATGAAGCGGCGATGCGCCGCATCCAGATCCGCGAAGCGGTCAAGGCACACTTCGACAAGGAACAGGCGCTGTTCAGCCAGGGCATCAAGGTGCTGTCGCTGTTCTTCATCGACGAGGTGGCCAAGTATCGCCAGTACGATGCCAACGGTGAAGTGCCCGGCGAGTATGCAAAAGTCTTCGAGGAGGAATATGACGCCCAGCTCAATGAGGTGCTGACGCTGGAAGACACGCCCTACAATCGCCACCTGAAGGGCATCCAGGCGCGCCAGACCCACGACGGCTACTTCTCTATCGACAAGAAGACCAAGCATCTGGTCGATCCGGAAACCGGCAGGAGGTCCACGGAAACCGATGACGTGGATGCCTACGACCTGATCCTCAAGGACAAGGAACGACTGCTGTCGTTTGCCGAGCCCGTACGCTTCATCTTTTCTCACTCGGCACTGCGCGAAGGCTGGGACAACCCCAATGTCTTCGTCATCTGTGCTCTCAAGCACAGCGACAACACCGTCTCGCGCCGGCAGGAGGTTGGCCGTGGCTTGCGCCTGGCGGTGAATCAGTTGGGCGACCGCATGGACAACCCGGCCATGGTGCACCAAATCAACGAACTGACCGTGGTGGCCAGCGAAAGCTACAAGGATTTCGTCAGTGCGCTGCAGAAGGACATTAGCGACTCGCTTTCGGCCAGGCCGCGCGTGGCGGACAAGGCGTACTTCACGGGCAAGGTGCTGGCAACCAGCGTCGGCGACTTGGAAGTCACCGACGACATGGCAACCGACATCGAGTTCTACCTGATCCAGAACGGCTACGTCGACAAGAAGCGGAATATCACCGAGAAGTACCACGCGGCCAAAAAGGAAGGTTCGCTGGAACAGTTGCCCGATGAACTTGTAGCGCACGCCGAGCAGGTCTTCCAGTTGATCGACAGCGTGTTCAGCGAAGCACAACTGCCGCAGATCGGCGATGGCCGCAAGGCCAAGCTGAACCCGCTGAATGCGAACTTCGAGAAGAAGGAATTCCAGGCGCTGTGGCAAAAGATCAACCGCAAAGCGGCCTACACGGTTCACTTTGAAACGGCCGAGCTGGTGGGCAAGTGCGTGACGGCGCTGGACGCAGAACTGCGTGTCAAGCCGATGCAATATGTGATCGAACGCGGTGTTCAGGTTGTCGGTAGCAGCCTCGACGATCTCAAGGCGGGAACCGCCTTCAAGCTCACGGCAAGCGAGACGGAGAACTACACCGACTCGATTCACTCAGCGGTGAAGTACGACCTGATCGGGAACCTCGCTGAAGCCACCCAACTGACGCGCCATACCATCGCCGCCATCCTCAAGGGCATCAACGTCGCGGTTTTCAGCCAGTACAAAACCAACCCGGAAGACTTCATCGCCAAGGCCGGCACGCTGATCAACGAGCAAAAGGCTACCGCCATCGTTGAGCACATTGCCTATGACCCGGTCGACGAGAGCTACGGTTCGAACATCTTTACCGCCGAAAAGCCCCGGGACGATTTCAGCAAGGCATTCGAGGCCAAACACCACATCTATGACTACGTGTTCACCGATTCGGGCAATGAACGAACGTTTGTCGAGAAGCTGGACGCGAGCACCGAGGTTGTCGTTTACGCGAAGTTACCGAAGAGCTTCTTTATTCCCACCCCGGTCGGCAACTACAATCCCGACTGGGCCATCGCCTTCCAGGACGGCAAGGTCAAGCACATCTACTTCATCGCCGAAACCAAGGGTTCGATGTCCACCCTGGATCTGCGCGCCATTGAAAAATCCAAGATCGCCTGCGCCCGCAAGTTCTTCGCCAGGATCACGTCGGATCAGGTGAAGTACGACGTGGTGGATAGCTATGGGAAGTTGATGGAGTTGGTGAAGTAGGCTACACGGTCGGCTCGCGTCGGGTCGGGCGCAGCCATGCTCGCCGTCAGCAGTGCTAACAGTATTGAGTTCGCACGAGCATCGGTGTCGACCAGGCCGCTTATCGACCTACGTAAATTGCCAGGATTTGTTCCCTCGAATGTCCGAGTTCGCTGCTGATCGTCAATCTCGCCTCCTGGTCAATCAGCTTCTGCGCTGTGGTCAATTCCTTGGATCGCGGTCCACCAGCCGCTGGCGCAGCCCAGCCGGTCAGTTCCCGGTAGCGCGTTTGCGCATACTGGTGCCGATGGCCATGGATCCGGTGGATGCCGGCCTTGGCGCACTGATGCTCGAAGCGCCGGAGTTGTTCCACGTAGTGCTTGTCGGCCGGAATGAGGCTGCCCCTGCCGGCGAAGCGCTTCGCCTCGTCCAGCACCCGGCGCTGCTCTTCATTGCGGATCGGGATTTCCCGCGCTCGCCCGCCCTTGGTCCAGGTGTCCTTCAGCGCAAGCCGGTCGCCGCGATCCGCCCATTCGGGCCGGATCTTGATCGATTCTTCGCGCCGCAATCCGAATGCCGCCTGAAGCTGCAGCGACAACCTGGAGTAGGGGTCGGTGATCTTCGCCAAGTCGCCTGCCGTCAGGTCACGGGCCTTGTTGATGTTGGTGACGTACTGTCGTCGGTCGATACCATACTGATCGTTGCCCCTGGCGACGACGTTTTGCTTGCCGATCTTCTCGGCCCACCAGCGCAGTTCCGCCATCCGATTTTTGATCGTGCCGATGGCCAGCCCTTCGGCCTTCCAGCGCTCGACCAATCCCTCGACGTGCTTCGGTTTCAAACCGGCGACCACCATCTGCCGAAAGCCCATCTCCTGAAGCTGGCTGGCGATCAGGTCGAGCACGCGCGCGCGGTCATGCTGCGTGGCATGGCTGCCGTCGCGATTGCGATCGCAAAGCTGCTTCAGCGCGTAGTTCAGATCCCGCATGTCTTCCTCGCCAGGTTCAATCCCTTTCGTCCATTTGTTGCCCCTTTCTTTCTGCCCTTTCCTTCTGCCCTTTGCGTTGCTGCTGGTGTGTGAAGCCTGTCCGGTAAGTGTTTCTGTCCGTCCCGCACGCCTAAGCGTGGCGGGAGGTACGAGGGACTCGGGACACCACTCCCGTTTCGTGTCGTTTGCTGTACTGCTTGCCACCGCGACACGCGGTATCGGCGTCAATGGTGCTTCCTGTTGGAAGCGAAGCCATTGAGTTGAGCCCTTGACCCAGGGTTCGGAGGTGCGCCTCTGCGGCGCGGCGTTGGACTGAGCCCGCTGGGAGCGGGCAAGTAGAAGGACCGCATTGCGCGATCCAGCATGACGACGGGTCAGGGAGCCCGTCACTTGGGGTCGGCACTTGCGCCAGCGACCGGAAGGCCTTGTCGGCTGGGGCATCGTGCGCGTCGTCACTACCGGCTCACGCCGCGGTAGTGACGACGCGATTGGCGCAGAACTGCTGTCGCTTTGCGCGGGCAGCGTTGCAGCAGGGATCGCACTGGCTGGCGCCACTGCGATTGGTCGGCGTG
>CAMBRI010000274.1 GCA_945870205.1 Sulfuritalea hydrogenivorans sk43H
CAGCGGGATCCTTACCCCGGTGCGCGCCTCTATCTCGTGATCAGCGTCGACAAATGTACGTTGCATGCGTTTGGCGAGTTGGCGACCGACAGTCGTCTTGCCCGCTCCTGGCATGCCCACAAGATAGATGTTGGTCTTCGCGCTCACGCCTGAATTGTAGCAGCGCAGCCACGGCGGATTTGACGCCTGAAGGCGGCGCTGGCGAGAATTCGAAGAGAGCCCGTCACGGGTGTTCCAGATGGCAACCTGAAAAAAATCGGAGCCGGCGCGAGCCGACTCCGGAGGGGCCAGAAACGCTCGTGTCGCGCCTAGCGTTGTGTCAGAGCCTCGCTGACAACGCGAGGAGTGATGAATACGAGCAATTCGCTGCGTGTCTGTTGCTTCGTCGTGGTCTTGAACAGGAAGCCGACGTACGGCAGATCGCCAAGGAAGGGAACGCGATCCTGAGTCTGGACGTCCTCTTCGCGCGCAAACCCACCGATAACCACCGTTCCGCCATTTTCCACGATTACGCTGGTCGTAACGGTGTTCGAATCCATGTTGCCAAGCGCACTTGTGATGGTGCTTTTTGCAATATTCAGTTCCAGGCTGATCCGATTGTCAGGATTCACCGAAGGTGTAACGCCGAGCGTCAGGGGGGCAGAGAAGGTCTGGTAGATCGGCAGGCCCGTGGTGGCATTGACCCCTGTGAGAATGGTTACGCTTCGCGTATTGTTGATGGTCGCCGCCTTCCGGTTCAACGTGACAACCCTGGGTGACGAAACGGTCTTGTTGCGGGAATCCTGTTCAGCTGCCTGAAGTTCGAGCGCAAGCAACTTGGACCCGGCATTGTTGAACAACATCAGGCCGATATTTGCGGCGGCCGCCAGGTTATAGCCTGGTGAGAACACGCTGGTGTTGGTTCGCGCCAGCGCCGGAACACTTGCGGTTCCGAAGATATCGACATTGGTAAACCCCGAAGTGGTTCCGAGGACAGCGCGTGTATTGTTTGTGCCCGGAACCTGGTAGCCACCGGAGCCCAAAGTGGCCGCGTCAAACATTCGTAGGCGCATGCCCAGCGAATTGGTGAATCCCACCGACGCCTCAACGATACGAGCTTCAATCAGGACTTGCTTCGGCGGGGTGTCCACGTTGCGGATCACTTCACGAATTGATTCAACAACAGCAGCGGTGTCGCGAACAAATACCTGATTGGTCGCGTCATGCACCGATATCCCACCCCTCGAGCTGAGCATTCCCTTGTTCGCGCTGCCTGCCGCGGCAGCGGCGGGAGCCGCGGCTGCCGCACCAGCGGCGGGAGCGGCACCCCCAGCGGCGGCCGGTGTCGTTGCCGCGAAGCTGCTATTCACCAACGATACGATATCCGCAGTTTTGACATAGTTTAGCTTGAAGGTTTCCGCCACGAGCGGCGCAATATCGCTCGCGCGCGTTGCCTCATCAGCGTTATCCTGGTCCCGCTTCTGCAGCACGGCCCGATCTCCGAAAAGGACGACGTCATTGCGTACCCGCATGCCGGAATTGACTTGAGCCATGATTATTTCCAGGGCCTGGTCATACGGAATGTTGTCGAGGTTGGCGGTGACCAGTCGGCCGTTCAGCGACGGGTCGATCAATACGTTCTTGCCAGAAATGTCGGCCAAGGTGCGCAATACCATGGCAGCATCCGCGCTGAAAAAGTTGATCGAAACCTTCTGCCCCTGCTGGCCGGTCTGCACCAGCTTGTTGGCTTCGTCCGCCGGAATGGGCTTCACTTCTATGGTCAGCTGGTTGTTCGCCAAATGGGCCTGATGGAACCAGCGCCCGCGTGCAGCGATGTCCAGACGTGTGAGATCGCCCATGGCGCGCGATGTGACTGTCGTAACCGGAGTGGCGAAATCATTGACGTCGCGCCGGTTCTGCAAGCGATCCGGCAGTTCGACGCCGCGCAATTCAACGGTGATTCCGGTGCCGATGCGGCGGATGTCGATCGGCACCGTTCCGTCGGTAAGGTCGACGGTGATCGTGGCCTGGCCATCTTCGCCGCGACGGAAGACGATGTCGCGAATCGCAGCAGTATCGGCGACCAGGGGCGCCTTTCCAGTGGGAGTTGTCGTGGTCGCTGGCTGATAGACACTTGGCGCCGGCTCCTGACTGGCCTGGACGCTCTGCGATTGCAGCTTGATGAACAGCACATCACCGGCAATTTCGGTCGAAAACTTGGTCGGGCGATAGAGATTGAGCACAAGCCGCGTCAGCTTGTCGGTCTGGACCAGATTCAGGCTTTTCAGATCCCCTTCCGCCACCTGCTGCGTGGTCTGACCCGACTGATTGTCCGTCTGGGGAAAATCGATTACTACCCGTGGCGGCTCGACCACACTCCAGTTTCCGGGCAACGACTTCAGCGGAGCCGTCATCTGCACCTTGAGCAGGACCTGATCGCCATCGCGCCTGACCTGAATCTGTTTAATGGAATTCTCGGCCGCAATCGAGGGGGCGGAAAATCCAAGCCAGAAGCCCGCTAGCGCAAACGCGGCAATTTTAAAATTTCTCATCAACGTCCTCCTCCTTGCGGCACCATGAGCGTCCTCTCCTGCTCCACCCATGCGCCGTTCGCATCCTTTATGGTTTCACGCACCGTAAGACCATCCCTCGAAATCGCCGTGATCTTGCCGAAGCTGCGGCCCATGTACTCGCCCACTCGGACATGCTTCGGCTTGTTGGGTGGCGGTGTCTGAATCAGGGCATAGGGAACTGTTCCTGCCATGATCACTCCGACCACTTTGAGATCCTCAAGCGGGAATATCTCAAGAGGTTGTTGCGGGCGAGTTCGATCCGGTGCCGTCTTGTCGGCAACGGCCTCCAGTGTCACGATCTTGCCCGGAGCAAACGGCGGCGTGAGCGTTTCCGTTTCGTAGGCAACCACCGGGAAAGCCGTTATTTCAGGCAACGGTGCGACCTTGCCGCGCATGCCCTTGGCCTCCTCCCGCATCCACTCCCGAAGATCCTGATGCTCCTCGGCTGCACAGCCCAGCAGCAACAATGGGCACAGGAAAAGAAGTTCGCGAAACTTCATTTCTTGCCCCCTTTGGCCTTCTTCTGGCTGGCCAACTCGCCTTCGTCGAGATAGCGGAAAGTCTTGGCCGTGGTCCTCAGTGCCAGGCTACCGTTCGCGTTCGCGGAGAGATTGATGTCATTCAGGGTAACGATCCGCGGCAATTTGGCAAGATCCCCGGTGAAGCCGCCAATATCATGGTAGCTCCCGGTTAGATTCAATGTAATCGGCACCTCGGCGTAGAACTCCCTGGGACCCTCGCCGCCCGGCTTGAACAGTTCGACCAGCAGACCCCTTGCCTGGGCCGCCTTGTTGATATCCACCAGCATGTCGCCCATTTCGGCCTTGTTCGGCAGTTGCTTGAGAAGGGCGCCAAACGAGCGGTCAATCTCAGCCAACTGGCGACGGTACTCGTCAAGATTCACGGCCTGTTTCTTCTTGCCCAGCCATTCTTCTTTGTGCTTCGCTTCCTGATTTTGCTGTGCTGCAAGCTCCTCGAGCTGGACGCTCCAGCCTATGGCACCAAAGCCCCAAGCCGCGGCAATCAGGGCGCAAAACAGGCTGAGCAGAATAACGACACGCGGCGCCAGCGGCCACAAGCCTGGATCCTTGGGATCCAGGGTCTTGAAGTCCAGGGCCAGTCGCTGAAAGTCTATCAGTGGCGCTTTGGGAGCCGCCGGTTCCGCTTTGGCAGCCTGCTTTTCCGCCAGCCGCTCGGCGGCTGACTTGCGCTTCAGCAACGATGAGAAATCAGGCAGCTTCATCATTTCTTCCCCGTCGGCGCCGCGGTCTGGCGGGTGATTGTGGTTGTAATGCTGAAAGCATTGAGCCGCCGATTGGCCACTGCTTCAGACTTGGTTTCAATCAGGGTCGACTGCTCAAGCAGGGGCGATTCGTCGAGATTGTTCATCAGGGTGGTGATCCGCGCATTTGATTGCGCGTAGCCCGAAATGGCGATCTTTGGCCCCGTTTGCACCAGGGAACGCAAATAGATACCTTCCGGCACCTGCTTTGCCAGTTCATTGAACAAATGTACGGTTTCCGTGCGGTTGGCCTGCAACGCCTCGATGACGCGTTTGCGGGAAAGCAGGGCGTTAGTCTGCTCCTGGATCTTCTTGATTTCGTCAATCTCCTTGTTGAGACTGGCAATTTCACGTTTGAGAAATTCGTTTTTCTCATTTTGCACGGCAATCTGTCGATTCACGACCGAGAAGCCGAGGAACCAGATCACAGCCGCCAAGACGGCGACCAGTCCCAGCAGAACATAAAACTGCTGACGCCGCGCCTTGCGTTTCTCCTCGCGATGAGGAAGGAGATTGATCCGGATCATTGATCGAACTTCCTCAAGGCCAGGCCGCAAGCCACCATCAACGACGGCGCGTCTGCGGCAAGCTGTTTGGCGCGTATGCGCGGCGAAATTGCCATTCCCGCAAATGGATCAGCGAGGATGGTATTGACATTGGTACGCTGCCCGACGATTTCGGCGACTCCTGAGACCAGCGCCGAGCCGCCGGCAAGAATGATGTGATGGACTTCGTTGTGGGGTGTCGACGTGAAAAAGAACTGCATTGCACGCGCGACTTCCTGCGCCATATTCTCGATGAAAGGGTGGAGAATTTCAGCTTCGTAGTTGTCGGGAGGCGTACCCGATCGCTTGAGGTTTTCCGCTTCGTCAGGCCCCATGCCGTAGGCGCGCATGATTTCGTCGGTCAGTTGCGATCCGCCAAACGCCTGCTCCCGCGCATAGAGCTGCTGGTCGTCCTTCATAATGGTGATTTTCATGGCCGCAGCGCCGACGTCTACCAGCGCGACGATCTGACCGGCGCCTTCTTTCGGCAACTGCTTGGTAACCAGTTCATAAGCGGCCTGGGTGGCATATGCCTCGACGTCCATTACCACCGCTTTCAATTCGGCAACTTCGGCGGCCGCAACACGATCCTCGACCTTTTCCTTGCGCGAAGCCGCCAGCAGGACTTCAACGTCATCAGGACTTCCCGGTGCCGGGCCGATCACCTGAAAATCCAGATTGACTTCCTCGAGGGCAAATGGAATGTACTGATTGGCTTCCGACTCGACCTGAATCTCCATCTCCTGCTCACGCAGACTTGCAGGCAGGGTAATCTTTTTGGTGATTACGGCCGCGGTGGGTAGCGCCAAGGCAATGAAGCGCGTCGACGTGCCGAGTCGCTTCCAGCAGCGCTGCAGGGTTTCTGCCACGGCATCAAGCGACGCCAGGTTGCCATCGACCACAGCATCTTTTGACAATGGTTCAATCGCGTAGCGTTCAACCCGCGGCTGCCCCTTGCCGGCATCGACCAGTTCGACCATCTTGACGGCGGTCGAACTGATATCCACCCCGATCAGCGGACGCAGCTTCGGGTTAAAGATCGACTTCAGGGCCGATACATCGATCTGCAAAGGATTTTCCCTTTAAAAATATTACGTTACAAGCTATACAGATAATTTACTTCAGATGCTAGC
>CAMBRI010000275.1 GCA_945870205.1 Sulfuritalea hydrogenivorans sk43H
GCGAAGAACATGACTTCCGAAAAAATGAACCAGGCCATGGCCCAGCGGAAGGAGCGATCCACCTGCGGGTTGTAGCTGCCGCTCTCGGATTCGCCGATGACGCGGCCGAACCAGCCGAACAGCATGACGGCAAGCACGGCAAACCCGACCAGCAGCACTAGGCCGCCGCTGGCGATCGAGTTCATCGTCATCACGGCACCGCTAGCCAGCAGGAGCAGAGCCAGCGAACCCACGAGCGGCCAATGCGACGGGTCGGGAACGAAATAGCGGTTTGTGGATGCGGGGTGACTCATCTTGACCTCCTTGAAATCATCTTGTCGTTGTTACCTAATTCGCCTGTTCTTGCGTCCCGTCTTTACTTGCTGATATTGATTGCCACGGTTACCAGCGTCAGCACGAATACCAGCATGAAGACCAGTGCCGTGATCAGAATCTGCAGCGGCGACAGCGACGGCGCGTCCTGCTCGTGGAGTTTGTGGCCGCGCACGCCGAGCAGGCCCCACGCCACGGTGCGGATGGTGCGCAGCAGTCGTCCCTTGGGCGGCAGCGGATTCAGCGGGGGCATAGCTCACTTCCGGCTCTCTGGGGACGTTGCCGATGAGCTTACGTTGCCCGCCGGCACCTCGAAAAACGTGTAGGACAGCGTCAGGGTGTTCACATCTTCCGGCAGAGTTTTGTCGAGGACGAACACCACGGGCATATCGCGCACTTCGTGCGGTGCGAAAGTCTGCTGCTTGAAGCAGAAGCAATCCAGTTTCTTTACATAGCCGCCGGCGTGCTGCGGTCCGTAGCTGGGCACCGCCTGGCCGATCACGGTGGTGTCACGCGTGTTTTCAACCCGATACGTCACATGCACGATATCGCCGGTCTTGACCGCGAGGCTGGTGGTCTCGGGCCGGAAACGCAGGCCGTTGTCGTGGCTGTTGGCGTCGAACTCGAGCGTCACCGGACGGGCGGGCAGCGACGAAGCGGCCACCCGTTGCGCGCGGTCTATGTCGTAGAGGCCGGTCCATTCGCAAAAGGCCTTATACAGGCGCGGCTGCACCGCGACGAACAACAGGCTGCCGGCCACTACGGCCAGCAGGCCGGCAACAATGCGCCGATTGCCACCGATCTGCGGCAGCTGGCGCAGATCGGTCGCGCCAGCCGGGGCAAGGTCGGGACTCAAGTGCCGGCCGTCCACTGTCGAAAGATGACGCTCAGGAATACCGCGGCGGCAAACAGCGCCAAGCCGATCGCGATGCGACGGTTGCCCTGCGCGCGGGATGCGTCATCGCTCATCCGTGCGCCTCTGCCGGATCGAAAGGAGGCGGATCCTCGAAGGTATGGTGCGGCGCGGGCGAAGGCACGGTCCATTCCAGCCCGTGCGCGCCGTCCCACGGCTTGGCGTCGGCCTTGACGCCGCCCTTCATCGCCTTGAACACAACCACCAGAACCAGCAACTGGCTGAAACCAAAGCCGAAAGAGCCTATGCTGGAAATCATGTTGAAGTCGGCGAACTGTTGGGCGTAGTCGGGGATCCGGCGCGGCATGCCGGCCAGGCCGAGGAAGTGCTGCGGGAAGAACGCGATGTTGAAGAAGATCATCGACAACCAGAAGTGCAGTTTGCCGATACCTTCGTGGTACATGTAGCCAGTCCATTTCGGCAACCAGTAGTAGAGCCCTGCATAGGCCGAGAAGAGGGCCCCCGCCACCATCACGTAATGGAAGTGGGCGACCACGTAATAGGTATCCTGCAACTGGATGTCAACCGCCGTCATTGCCAGCACCAGGCCGGTAAGGCCGCCGATGGTGAACAACACGAGAAAGCCCAGCGCAAACAGCATCGGCGTCTCGAAACTCAGCGAGCCGCGCCACATGGTGGTGACCCAGTTGAAGACCTTCACCCCGGTCGGTATCGCGATCAGCATCGTGGCGTACATGAAGTAGAGCTGGCCGGTGAGCGGGATGCCCGTCACGTACATGTGGTGGGCCCAGACGAAGAAGGAAATCAGGCCGATCGCCGCAATCGCATACACCATCGAGGTGTAGCCGAACAGGCGCTTGCGCGAGAACGCCGGGATCACGTGGGATACCACGCCGAAGGCCGGCAAGGCGATGATGTATACCTCGGGGTGACCGAAGAACCAGAAAATGTGCTGGAACAGCACCGGGTCTCCGCCGCCGGCCGCGTTGAAGAAACTGGTGCCGAAATGGCGGTCCGTCAGCAGCATGGTCACCGCGCCGGCCAGAATCGGCATCGAGGCGATCAGCAGGAAGGCCGTCACCAGCCAGGTCCAGCAGAATAGCGGCATCTTCATCAAGTCCATGCCCGGCGTGCGCATGTTCAAGATGGTGGTGATGATGTTGATCGATCCCATGATCGAGGACATGCCGAGAATGTGCACGGCAAAGATGGCCATGTCCATGCCCATGCCCATCTGCACCGACAGCGGCGGGTAAAGGGTCCAGCCTGTTCCGGCGGCGCCGCCGGGCGCGAAGAGCGACGCGGTTAGCAGGATGGCTGCGGGCGGCAGCAGCCAGAAGCTCCAGTTGTTCATCCGCGCGAACGCCATGTCGGGTGCGCCGATCATCAACGGGATCATCCAGTTGGCGAAGCCGACGAAGGCCGGCATGATCGCGCCGAATACCATGATCAGCGCATGCAGCGTGAGCATCTGGTTGTAGAACTCCGGGGCCACATACTGCAAACCCGGGGACATCAGTTCGGCGCGAATGACCAGCGACATGGCGCCGCCGACCAGGAACATCGCAAAGCTGAACCACAGATACATGGTTCCGATGTCCTTGTGATTGGTCGTGGTGATCCAGCGCATGATTCCGGTCGGACCGTGGCCATGGCTGTCGTGGTCGTGGTGGCCGGCGTGGCCGGCGTGCTGGGCTGCTTGCATAATCAGATTCTCCTAACGCTCATGGCAGCGAGAGCCACCCGCTGATGATGAAACACGCGAAAGGCGAATTGAAGGCCCGCCCCTCCCATCCTCCCCTCGCGGGGAGGCTATTGATTGGCTCGCTGCGCTCGATATCACCAGCGGCTCATCCTGTTGTTTCACGTTAAATGCCGGTGGCGCGATCACTTGCCGCGTAGTGCCTTGACTTCGGCGGGCTGAGTCAACTCGCCAAGCTTGTTGGACCAGGCGTTGCGTTCGTAGGCTACAACGGCCGCAATATCGGTGTCGCTCAACTGGGCTGCGAAGGGCGCCATTGCCGTTCCCGGCTTGCCCTTCATGACGATGTCGAGGTGAGCCGCCTTCGGCCCCTTGGCGATCTTCGAACCGTCGAGCGCAGGGAACGCCGGTGGCAGGCCCGCGCCGTTCGGCTGGTGGCAGGCGGCGCAGTTGGTGGCATAGACTTTTTCGCCACGAGCCATCAACTCATCCATCTTCCAGACCTTGGTGGGATCATCGGCACTCGCAGCCATTGCCTTCTTTTGATCCGCAACCCAGGCGGCGTACTTTTCGGCGGAAACCACCTCGACCACCACGGGCATGAAGCCGTGATCCTTGCCGCACAACTCCGAACACTGACCGCGGTAGGTGCCTTCCTTCTCGGCACGGAACCAGGTGTCGCGCAGAAAGCCCGGCACCGCATCGGTCTTGACCGCGAACGCGGGCACCGACCAATTGTGGATCACGTCGGTGGCCGTGAGTAGCATGCGCACCTTCTTGCCGACCGGGACCACGAGCGGATGGTCAACCTCAAGCAGATAGTGCTCGCCCTTGGGCGCCTTGTTTTCGATCTGTTCGCGCGGCGTCGACATCACGCTCATGAACTTGACCCCGGCGGCATCGCCGGTCACGTACTCGTAGCCCCACTTCCACTGATATCCGGTGGCCTTGATGGTCAGATCGGGTTGCGAGGTATCGCGCATTTCCACCAGGGCCGAGGTGGCCGGGAAGGCTATGGCGATCAGGATAAGCGTCGGCACAACGGTCCAGGTGATCTCGACGGCTGTGTTGTCGTGGAAGTTGGCCGCCTTGTGTCCTTTGGACTTGCGATGAAAAATGATGGACCAGGTAACGACGGCAAAGACGCCGACGAAGATTATGAAAATGACCCAGGTCAGCAGGGTGTGCAGGTCATAGACGCGCCGCGCCAGGGCGGTTACGGGCATCTGCAGGTTGAGTTCCCAGGCGGCGTAAGCAGCATTGCTGAACGCGCCGAGCAATCCCGCCAGAAGCAGCCCGGCGGACCGGACCGGCAAACGACCGGCATCGCCCTTGTTGTCGCCCCTGTTGCTTGAGTGTCGCGCCATCTCTCCCCCTCCGCGCCAGTTGCGCGCCACGCGGCACGGCGTTGGCGCGACTTCTTGACGTGTTCTAAATACTTGCCAAAAGGGATCCGTGGGAACCCCGTTCTAGTTTCTCAACAGGCGCGAAGGTTAACACAGTCCCTTTGATCTGGATCAATTTAGATGTGAAATTGTTGGTGTAAGCGATGTGCATTGCACAATCAGCCGGCATGCTCTGCGCCTACCCGTTTTCTCGCGTGGATGCCCGCCTGTTGGGGCGCGCCCGAGCGGGGAGCAATCCAGCCTGTTTGTGAAGATCAGGCCGCCAGCGCCGCCAGCAGCTTGTCGTGAACCCCGCCAAAGCCGCCGTTGCTCATCACCAGGACATGATCCCCGGCGTTCGCGGCGGCGGCCACGGCAGCGACCAGTGCGCCCAGGTCTTCGAAAACGCGGGCCCTGTCGCCCAGCGAAGCCAGGCACTGCGCCGCATCCCAGCCCAGATTGCTGGCGTAACAGAACACTGCGTCAGCATCGGCCAGACTGCCCGGCAACTGCTGATTCATCACCCCGAGCTTCATGGTGTTGGAACGGGGCTCCAGTACCGCCAGAATCCGGGCAGGGCCGAGTTTCTGACGCAGCCCTTCAAGCGTGACGCGAATCGCCGTCGGGTGGTGAGCGAAATCGTCGAGCACGGTGACTCCGCGCACCGTACCGCGCGCCTCCAGTCGGCGCTTGATACCACTGAAGCTCTCCAGCGCCTTGAGACCGACCGCCAGCGGGACTCCGGCATGCCGGGCCGCCGCAAGTGCCGCCACGGCGTTGGCACGGTTGTGGGCACCCGCGAGATCGAAGCGACTCACCCGCCCCTGGGACTTGCCCGCCAGACTTACCTCGAAGCCACCTGACGCGTCGGACTCGCCGGCCTGCCAGCCCTCGACTCCGTTAAACCATTCGACGGGAGTCCAGCAGCCGCGCGCAAGCACGCGCCGCAACGACTCCTCCCGGGCATTGGCGACAATCAAGCCGTTGCTCGGCAACGTCCTCACCAGATGATGAAATTGCGTCTCGATAGCCGTAAGATCGACGAAGATATCGGCATGATCAAACTCAAGATTGTTCAGGATCACCGTCCGCGGCTGGTAATGGACGAACTTTGAACGCTTGTCACAGAAGGCCGTGTCGTACTCGTCGGCCTCGATGACAAAGAAGGGCGAATCGGTCAGTCGCGCAGAGACACCAAAACCTTGCGGCAC
>CAMBRI010000276.1 GCA_945870205.1 Sulfuritalea hydrogenivorans sk43H
TCTCAGCCGAGGGCGGGTCATCGGCGGTCTGATCATAAATCTCGCCCTTGCGGTCCGTAAAACGAATCCTCAACGGCATTCCGCGTGCGGCCGCACCATCACCGACGGGCAACCAGATTTCGATGTTGTCGTTGCCGCTGCGCGTCCGCAGGCGCACGGCGCGGCGCTCGCCCGCCGGCAGGCTGAGGGTTTCCTCGCCGATGACCTCGAAGCGATAGTTTTCCAGCTTGCGCCCGGTGGCGATGGGCATCTCGACCGCACCACTCCTGGGCGCCAGCAGCACCAGTTGGTAATACATCGAGAGCATGTCCTGGGTGCCTTCGGCGATCGCATCCTCGCGACCAGCATAAGTCACCACGCGACGCACCCAGTCGAAGCTCGCGGTGTCGATGCCGGCCATGCGCTCATGGCGGAACTCGCGCGGCCGCAAGCCCTCAGCCGTCACCTCGCCCCGGCTGATCTGCAATGCCTGGGCCGGCTTGAATACGGCGGCGAGGCCCGTGGTCTCGGTCAGGTTTTTCAGCGTGTAGGTGAATCCGTCGTGTTCCCAGCTATTGACGGCATGACCGATGACGAAGCCACCTTCGCCACGCGTGATGACATAGCGCTGGCGGCCCTTGCCCGGTAGCGCGGTACGCGCCGGAGTGGGAGCCGCCGGTTCGATCACAGGCGCCGGCGCCGGGGCTGCGGCGGCCGGGGGCGGCTCCGGCGGCGGCACGCGCGGCGCAGCCGGATTCGGCTCTGCCACAGGCGCATTCGGCATCGCCGGAGCCGACGCCACCGCTTGCGGGCGCGGCTTCTCGGCAGGGGCTTTCGGCCGGACCACGGGCGCGGCTTCAGGACGCGGCGCGGGTCTGGCCAGCACGGCCTCGATGGTGGTCGGCAGCTCCGGTTCGCTGATTTCGGGCAAAGCCCAGCCGGAACCGATCAGGGCAGCCGCGTGGATCACGGCCGATGCCAGCAGTGCCAGGACCAGCGGCATTTCAGTCGGCTTGCGGCGCATGCAGTGAACCGCCCGCCGCCTTCTCGCCGGCGAGCTGCGCGCGGCCATCGACCAGGCTCAACCTGCCTTGCAGAAACCAGCGGGCGACACGCGGATAAAGCCGGTGCTCCTCGGCCAGCACGCGTGCGGCAAGGCTGGCGACGTCGTCGCCTGCCTGCACCGGCACGGCCGCCTGCGCGATGATCGGTCCACCGTCGAGTGCCGGCGTGACGAAGTGCACGCTGCAGCCATGCAGCCGCACCCCGGCGGCCAGCGCCTGG
Source organism: Sulfuritalea hydrogenivorans sk43H (assembly GCA_945870205.1). Classification (GTDB taxonomy): domain Bacteria; phylum Pseudomonadota; class Gammaproteobacteria; order Burkholderiales; family Rhodocyclaceae; genus Sulfuritalea; species Sulfuritalea hydrogenivorans_A. The sequence continues at coordinate 1,264 of CAMBRI010000276.1, forward strand.
GCATGGGTCCTGATGCCGGGAAAGGCCGGCAGCAACGAGGGATGGATATTCAGCAGGCGGCCTTCGTAGTGCCGCACGAAGCCTTCGCTGAGGATGCGCATGAAGCCTGACAGCAGGACCAGGTCCGGCGCGTGGCGATCGATCGCGGCGGCCAGTGCGGCGTCGAAGGCCTCCCGCGAGGCAAACTCACGGTGATCGATCACCGCCGTGGCAATGCCGCGACTGGCCGCAAAGTCCAGGCCGGCAGCATCGGCGCGGTTGCTGATCACGGCGGCACAGACCCCGGGCAGTCCGGCATCGAGCAAGGCTTCCATGTTGCTGCCGCGACCGGAAATGAGTATGACGTAGCGCTTCATCGCAGCGCCACCACGGGAAGAAATACCGCCGTGGCCACGCTTTGGGCGACCCGGGCGATGGTGCGGTGACCCTTGTCGGCAATCAGGCTTGCCAGCAGATCAAGATTGCCTATCATCTTGCCGAACTCCCTTTCGAAACTCAGGTTCGCTGCCTGCGCCGCCGGCCCGATCTCGTTGCTCAGCAACAACAGGGCGCCACCGGCGTCGCGACTGTTGGCCAGCTTCCACGCCGCGATTTCAAGATTGCGCGCGCTGTTGTAAAGCTTCTGCGGGTCGAGGTCGTCGAGCATGAAGAATTCGGTTTTCTCATCGAACGCGGCATTCAGCATGGCGCCCATGCCGGCGATGAAAACAGCCACCCGGTCGCCTGCAAAATCCTCGCGCATGGCCAGCAGGATCGCATCGGTGCCAACCCGCCCGCCGACATCGGGCAGACGCCAGCCGGTGCGCGGATCGAGCAGGCGGTCCAGCGCCGCGTCGATGCTGGCGTGGCCGCCTTTCTTCCACTCGCGCGGGTTGCGCCGATAGAGCTTTTCGGCCAGCACGCGCAAACTGGCGAACACGGTGCGTCGGTGAACATCGGCAACGCGATCGATGTCGCTCTTGCCGATCTGCTTCGGGTCGAAAGTCGACACCGAGTTGCCCACCGATTCGCCCAGGGAAGCGCCCTTGTCGTGCGCGCAACCTGTCAGCAGCGACAGGATCGCGACTGTCGCCATGCGCAACATGTTCAGGAGGCCTTCGGCGCCAGGCGGTGACGCAGCCAGGCAATAGCCAATGGCAGCAGCGACAGGCCGATGGTGCCGAAGATGATCAGGGTCAGGTTGGACTTGACCCAGGGAATGTTGCCGAACCAGTAGCCCGCCAGGCACAGCGAGAACACCCAAAGAAAAGCCCCGGCCAGGTCGAACAGGAAGTAGCGCGGGTAACTCATGTTGCCGACCCCTGCCACGAAGGGCGCAAAGGTGCGCACGAAGGGCATGAAGCGCGCCACCAGCATGGTCTTGCCGCCATGCACCTCGTAGTAGGCGTGGGTCAGGTCGAAGGCCTTGCGGTTGAAGTAGCGCGAACCTTCGCCCCAGGCCAGGATGCGCTTGCCGGCCCAACGCCCGATCCAGTAATTGGTGTTGTCGCCGAGGATCGCCGCCGCGAGCAGCACGGCGATCACGATGTCGATGTCGAAACTGCCGCCACTGGTCGCGGCCAGCGCGCCGGCGACGAACAGCAGCGAATCGCCGGGGAGGAAAGGCGTCACCACCAGACCTGTTTCACAAAATACGATGACGAACAGGATTACGTAGATCCAGGTGCCGTACTGGGCCAGCAGGATGGCCAGATACTTGTCCACGTGCAGGACAATGTCGATGAACTGGGCAAGAAATTCCACGTGGGGCAGCCGAAGAGAGAAAGGTGCGATTTTACCGGAAGCTATAATCCTGACCCCATGGGAATCATCAAGCCGCTGCCGGACCTCCTGATCAGCCAGATCGCTGCCGGCGAAGTGGTTGAACGCCCCGCCTCGGTGCTCAAGGAACTTCTCGAAAACAGCCTGGACGCGGGTGCGACGCGGATCGACGTGCAACTCGAAGAAGGCGGCGTGCGCCTGACCCGCGTCACCGACGACGGCGCCGGCATTGCCCCCGAAGACCTGCCGCTGGCGCTGGCGCGCCATGCCACCAGCAAGATCGGCAGCCTCGACGACCTCGAACGGGTCGCCAGCTACGGCTTTCGCGGTGAGGCGCTGGCCTCGATCGCTGCCGTGGCCCGTGTCAGCATCACCAGCCGACACGCCTCGCAGGCGCACGCCTTCCGCCTGCGCAGCGATGCGGATGCGGCGGAACCGGCGGCGCTGGCGGGCGGCACGGTGATCGAGGTGGCCGACCTGTACTTCAACACGCCGGCGCGACGCAAGTTCCTCAAGACCGAGGCCACCGAATTCGCCCATTGCGACGAAGTGCTGCGGCGCATGGCGCTGGCCCGGCCCGATGTCGCCTTCAGCCTGAGCCACAACGCCAGCGCCAAGCGCCGCCTTGCCGCAAGCCCCGATGCCGGAGACGCCAGCGAGGGCTTTGCGCGGCGCGCCAGGGATATCCTCGGCGAAGAATTTTTCCCTCATGCCCGGGCGCTCGATGCCTCGGCGGGACCGCTGCGGCTTTCCGGACTTGCCGCCCTGCCCGCGTATTCGCGCGCCGGACGCGACGAGCAATACTTTTTCGTCAATGGCCGCTTCGTGCGCGACAAGCTGCTGACCCACGCCGCCCGCCAGGCCTGGGCCGACATCCTGCACGGGCAGCGCCACCCGGCCTATGTGCTGTTCCTCGAACTCGACCCGGCCGGCGTCGACGTCAATGTGCACCCGGCCAAAACCGAGGTGCGCTTTCGCGATGCACGAGGCATTCACCAGTTCGTCTTCCACGCCCTGCAGCGCACGCTGGCAGCGCCGCTTTCCGCGGCCGAGGGCAGCGCACCCGCCACGCCGGTTTTTGTGCCATCCGCCTTTTCCTACGCGCGCCAGGCCGGCTTCGCGGTCGGCGAGCCGGCGGCGCGACCTTATCTCGACTTCGCCCGCTCTGCGTTCGACGCCGCAGCCGCGGATGCAGATCGGCCATACAGCACAATGTCGGCGCAGGCCGTTGGCAGCCGCGACGAGGAAGGCGCCGCACCGCGGCTGGGTTACGCCATCGCCCAGTTGCACGGGGTGTACGTCCTGGCCCAGAATGCCGCCGGCCTGATCCTGGTGGACATGCACGCCGCACACGAGCGCATCCTCTACGAGAAGCTCAAGAACAGCCTCGATGCCGGCGCGCCGGCAACGCAATCATTGCTGGTGCCGCTGCTGCTGTCGGCCAGCGAAACGGAAATGGCCACCGCCGGCGAGCAGGCGCTGGCACTGGCCCAACTGGGCATTGCCATAGCGGCCGCCGGGCCTCGCGAACTTGCGGTACGCAGCCTGCCGGCCTTGCTGGCGGGGGGCAATCCGGTCGACCTGGTGCGCTCGCTGCTCAAGGATCTGGCCGAACACCCGGCCAGCCGCGTGCTGGAAACCCGGCGCAACGAGCTGCTGGCGACCATGGCCTGCCATGGTGCGGTACGCGCCCACCGGCAGCTCAGCCTGCCGGAAATGGACGCGCTGTTGCGCCAGATGGAAGAAACCGAGCGCGCCGACCAGTGCAACCACGGCCGGCCAACCTGGGTTCAGCTGTCGATGCCTGAACTCGACAAGTTGTTCATGCGTGGCCGTTGATCACCCGGATGCCACAACCCCCGGCGATACTGTTAATCGGACCAACGGCCAGCGGCAAGACCGCACTGGCCTTTGAACTTGCGACACGCCTGCCCTGCGACATCATCAGCATCGATTCGGCGCAGGTGTTCCGCGACATGAACGTCGGCACCGCCAAGCCGGATTCCGCGACACTGGCGCGTTTTCCGCACCGACTGATCGACCTGATCACGCCGGAACAACGCTATTCGGCGGCACAGTTCCGCAGCGACGCGCTGCGCGAAATGGCGGCGATCAGCGCCGCCGGGCGCATTCCGCTGCTGGTGGGCGGCACCATGCTCTATGTCAAGGCCTTGCGCGAAGGGCTGGCCGACCTGCCGCCGGCCGACCCGGCGCTGCGCGCAGGCATCGATGTCGAAGCGGCCGAGCGGGGCTGGCCGGCCCTGCACGCCGAACTGGCGCAGCTCGACCCGGACACTGCGGCGCGGCTTAAACCAACGGATGCCCAGCGCATCCAGCGCGCTGTTGAAGTTCTGCGCCTTTCCGGGCGCACCCTGGGCAGTTTTTTCGCCGAGCAGCAACAAGCGTCCTTGCCCTTCCGCAGCCTGACGCTGGCGCTGGTGCCGGCCGATCGCAGTGA
>CAMBRI010000277.1 GCA_945870205.1 Sulfuritalea hydrogenivorans sk43H
CGATCCGCCGTTCTGACCTGCTTCAGATTCTGTATCTCTCGGGGGCCCGCGTGGCCCCCATTTCGTCTACTCCGTCCCCACTTCTCGCCGCCAAATTACGCCGCCATTTACTGCCGCCAGATTTCTACGGATTCACGCAACCGGCAACAGGTGTCGGCTGGACATGGGAAGAACGGTAATTCGGATCTTGAACCAGGCGCATTCGTTCGGCATTCCGGAAAGTCCAAAACGTCACACCAAACGAGACTGCGGCTGAGAAGAAAACGAGCAGGCTCAAGACCACGTCAGTCCCGTCTGACCAACTTGGCGAGTTGCAGCACGGCGTTTCCCACCTCAAGATGCCCCATGTCGACTGCCAAATCGGGGCTGCCAGGTGCTTCATAGGGTGAAGATATCCCGGTGAATTCTGGAACCCGGCCATCCCGTGCCTTGACGTAAAGACCTTTTGGATCGCGCGACTCGCATACCTCCAATGCTGTGCTGACAAACACTTCCCGAAATTGATCTGAACCAATAATTCCGCGAGCCATCTCGCGATCAGCGATAAAGGGCGAGATGAATGCGGTGATAACGATCAGGCCGGCGTCATTCATCAGATGGGCCACTTCCGCTATCCGCCGGATATTCTCCGTGCGGTCCTCGTGCGAGAAGCCGAGATTGCGGTTGAGTCCATGCCTGACATTGTCCCCGTCAAGCACGTAACACGCCCGGCCTGCATTGATCAGATGGCGCTCAAGCGCAAACGCAAGCGTGGACTTGCCGGATGCACTCAGTCCTGTTAACCAGATGGTCAGCGCTGACTGCCCAAGTAATCGCTGCCTGTCTTCTGTTGATACCTGACCACCATGCCATACCACTTGTTTCATCGATTGCTCCATCATTCTGCCTTTCCTGCCCTCAACACCAACGAACCCACCACCAGCGGCGCATACGCCAGGATAACCAAACCGGGTATCCACTGCGGCCACTGCATGCAGGCCCAGGCCATGGGTGCCAACCATAGCAGGTTGACCGTAGCGACCAACAAGGTAACAGAGCGATGACCTGCGTTTCGTTCCCCCTGCCAACGCCGAGCCAAACGCTGATACGCATGATTGCAATGCGCTTCATACCAACGTTCGCCGCGCGCCATCCGCGTCAGCAGCGTGACAGTCGCATCGGTCACAAATACGGCGCCCAACACCAGCCACACCGCATAGCTCAACCACCCGGATTGTATGGTGAGCAGTGCCAGCGCAAAGATCATGAAACCCAGCCAGGTGCTGCCCGTATCGCCCATGAAGATTTTGGCGGGAGGCCAGTTCATCAGCAAGAAACCGACGGTGGCCGCAACAATGCAAAGCATCAACACCCAGAGGGGACTGGCCACCGCATCGGGATTTCCCCATGCTATCAAGGCGGCCCCAGCCAACAACATGAACACCGCCTGCACCCCGGCTATACCGTCGATTCCATCCATGAAGTTGAACAGATTGATCCACCACACGCCGACCAGCAGAACCAGGCCGGATAAAGCCAGACCGCCCAATACGACATTGCCGACGGTGATTTCAGGAACAGTTCCCAGTGCAATCAATAATCCCGTACAAACGGCCACCTGTACGCCCAAGCGAACACGAGCCGACAAATGCCGGATGTCATCCAACAACCCTACCATGGCAAGCGGCACGGCAAGCGCTATCGGGGCCACGAGCGCCTGAGATTGACTCCATGCCAACCAAACACCCGCCACTGTGGAGGCGACAACGATCCCCAGCCCGCCGCCGTTTGGCGTCGGCTGCACATGGCTGGAGCGCAGCGTTGGCGCCTGCACCAGGCTCAGCCGCTCGGCGCGATGCAACAGCCAGATCGTCAAACGCCAGGAGGCCAGAAAACTCAGCGCCAACAACAAAAGCATGATCATGCCGGCACGTCCTCTGCTGCGAGTACAAACCCCTTCGGCTGGAATGCGAAATCTCGTGCCGCCTGGGCGTGATCGAACACCAGATCCTGTCCCATTCGTTCAAGCATCGCCACCGACCAGTGGCGATATCGAGGATGTAGTCGAACCAGTGACAGGGCCAGCCTAGCACCCCACAATGGCACGGGAACCAGCCTTGGACGCCGGCCCAACCCCCTGAAAACCTCAATGACCATGTCGCGGTAAGTCAGCGTATCCGCACCCGAAATATCGTAGGCACGGTTGGCCGGCGACACATTGTCAATGGCCACCGCACAAACCTTAGCCACGTCACGAGCATGAATCGGTTGCCGCAAGCCACTCCCGCCTGAAAACAATGGAAAGAAACCGAAACGCCGAATGAATCGGGCCATTTCGGAAATGTTCTTGTCTCGGCTCAACCCGTAGACCAGTGTCGGACGAAAAACCAACCATTGCTTTCCGGCCGATTCCGCCCAGTCTTGAAGATGTTGCTCACCGCCTGCAAGCAATGTCGCCTGTTCTCGTTCCCAGGGTTCCGAAGATTCTACTTTGACAAACCGGCTGGTTGAAGAAAGTGCGACAACACGCTGCGCACCACATCGCTCAAGCAGAGGAAAGAATTCAGGCAGTATCCAGATCGGCAACAGCGATATCCAATGGCCAATCGAGCAATCGACATCCATGCCGTTAGGGGACCATTGACACCATTCAAGGCCAAGGCGATTCGAAACCATCGATTGCCGGGATAAGGCAGTCACCTTCCAGCCAGCGTCCAGCAGTACCGGCAGCAGGCATTCCCCAACCAGACTTCGCGCGCCCAGGACGCCTACATGCCTGTCATCCATTCCGCTCGCCGATGAATCTCCTGCCGATACCGCGCAGGCCTATGTAGGCAACAACAGCGCAGAATCGCAACCATACGCCGAGCGTAACCAGCCACATGAGTGCGCCAGGGTATTGGCGCCGGAAGAACTTCCGGTAGAACCTCAACATCCCGTGATGCTTGTGCCACTCGACAAATAGGGGTCTCGACCGGCTGCATGCACCGCGGTGGTGAACGATGCGAGAGCCGGGGACGAAAAGAATGGTCCATTCCTTCTGCCGGTAGCGCATGCACAGATCCAAGTCTTCGCAATGCAGAAAATACTGCTCATCCCACGGTCCGACATCCTGCATGGCATGACGCTTCACCATCGTGCAGGCGCCTGAGATGGCTTCGACCTCCATAGGGCTATCCGGAAGCGGCTGCTTGTGCAAATTGAAGTCCGTAAAGAGGCGGGGCCACCGATCCGCGAAGCGCGAGAGATGGAATGCGCGGACGAGCGAACGCCACGGCGTGGGTATCGAAGTCTGGACGACCTTTCAGGGCATGTGGAAGATGAACGACGTCGCCAGCGATTCCAAAATGCCAATCCGGCAGATTCCCATCGAACAGGTGGTGGCCATCTTTTACCGCTGTGATCACGATGAGTTGTTCCAGTGCTGGCATTCTCGACTCCCACAAGCTTTCTTACCACTACGACCGTGTTGAGGCATGGGAAGCAGGCGAAAGAATCGCCCCAGTCAGTGTGGACATGTCGCTCACCCGTGCATGCGGGGCAATGTGCTCATTCTGTTATGCCATGATGCAGGAATCGCAGGCGCGCAGTAGCATCAAGACACAGATCGCCCTGAATCTTCTGGACGATTTCGCCGAGATCGGTATCAGGAGCGTATCGCTCGTATCTGACGGCGAGAGCACGCTGTCGAAGGCTTATGTTCCTTTCATTCAGCATGCGGCATCTCTCGGGATTGATGTCGGAAATGCGACCAATGCGTGGGAATGGGAGCCCGAAAAGATTGAACAGGTATTGCCCCACCTTACCTGGGTGCGTTTCACGGTCGCTGCTGGGCGTCCCGAAAGTTACGCGAGCATCATGTACAAGGGACCTGAGCATACCAAGGTGTTTGACCGTGCGATCAAACACATCAAATACGCGGTCGATCTTAAGAAGCGCAAGGGCCTGGCGGTTATCATGCCCACCACGGCCCATGACGCCAAGGGCATGCTGATCGCCGCAATTGAAGACGACAATCCGGTGCTCTTTATTGAGCATCGTTGGCTTCATCACGTTAAGGACAATGTTCCTGAGACCTACTATCGTGTGCCGATCGGGAAAGCACGCGTTTTGCAAGAGGGCACTGACGTCACAATTGCTGCATTTTCCTACATGGTTTTCGAGGCAGTAATTGCTGCCAGAGCGTTGTTGACTGCAATGGGTCTCCATGTCGAAGTCATCGACATGCGCAGCGTTCGGCCCCTCGACGTCGATACCGTCCTCGAGTCAGTGCGCAAGACCGGGCGGTTGATTGTGGCGGACACGGGATTTAAGACTGGCAGTATCGCGGGAGAGTTGATCAGCCAAGTGACCGAGCAAGCCTTCAACGACTTAAATGCTGCCCCGATACGAATCGCATCGCCAGATCATCCGACTCCCACATCTCCCTTCATGGCAGAGCACTACTACCCGAGTCCGCAAACAATTGCCGATGCTGTACTCGATCTAATGGGGGCGAACAAGAACACCGATGATTATCGAAAGCTATCTGATTTGATGATCCGAAACGGCCCGCATGATGCTCCGAATCGTGAATTCTCCGGACCATTCTGAAGCAATCGACCTCACGTAAAGATAGGGTAAGTGGCTATGGGCAACAATCTTCAATTCGCAAATTCTGATACCCCAACCCCAGGTTCGGAGTGGATAGGCATGTCGGAGAGTCAGCGACTCGCACGATTGAGAGGCTCTTTGGCGAAGGGAATGAGTGCGCCCTCACGTGTTTGAACAGCAGCCGTCATGCTTTCACCTCGATCCCGCGCAGATTTCTTAACGAGTTCTTGTCTCCCAGTCCTTCCAGCCAGACTGCCAGCCCTTGATCCACCGTTTTCTTCAGGAATGCCTCAATATCGAGCAGAACCGTTCCACGCTTGTCCGCTGGCAACTGCTCCTTCAAACTCACAATAACTTGACCGTCAACCGCGAACTGTTTCGCGAGATCATCGATTATTTGACTCATGGACGAGTGAAATACGATGAACAGTTGCTCGACTTAATCTACGGTTGGGTCTGGACACCTTTCCGAGGGGAAGCGAAGCTTCGCGTATCGCCTCAAGATCTAAGGGCTGAATGGCCGGACTGGAAGATTGAAGCTTTTGAAAAATTGGTAAGTCAGGACGCTCAAGAAAGCTTCCGGAAGCTCGGATATGAGTTATGAGCGGAGCGATTGAATTATTTTTATTGTTTGGATTTCTTGTTTTCATGGCAATGCTGTGGGGATTGAAGAAGCGTATCCAGACTGCGACAGAGACCACGGCATCTGCGCTGGAGTCGCAGCGTCTCGCTATTGAGCGGAGGGCCCCGATGGCCACTTCAAACTCCCCCACTTATGGCCACCCAAACTCCCCCAGGCAGGACGGTTGAAATTGTAATGTAGAAGCGGTTGCGGATGTCATGCTTTGTGAGTAAAGCGTAGAGCTGTCAAGTGGACCGTGGAATAAATGGGTG
>CAMBRI010000278.1 GCA_945870205.1 Sulfuritalea hydrogenivorans sk43H
GAGGAGAAGACGGTCAAGAAGGGCAACAAGGTCGAAGTCTTCGCCACCCTGATCCGTTCGCACATCACGCCGGAAACCATCGAAGTCGATGTCGGCGACGAAGTGACGATCAACCTGACCAACCTCGAGCGCGCGCAGGACGAGACCCATGGCTTCACGGTGTCGACCTACAACGTTCATGCGTCGGTCGAGCCGGGCAAGACGGTTGCGGTCAAGTTCAAGGCCGACAAGGAAGGCGTCTATCCCTACTATTGCACCGAGTTCTGTTCGGCTCTGCACCTGGAGATGATGGGCTACCTGCTGGTCAAGCCGAAGGGGTGGAAGCCGACCAAGATGACCTTGGCCAAGGGCAACTACACGGAAGCGGACTACAAGGCGACTGTGAAGAAGGTAGTCGATACGCAGGCGATCATCGACTCCGTCGTGGCTTACATCACCAGCGTCAACTACAAGGACTTCCCGGATGTCGTGGCCATGGTTGAAGATGCATTCGACCAACTGGGCAAGACCAAGGGCCTGAAAGAGAAGCATGAAGGCTTTGCCGCCAAGAAGGATTGGGAAAATGCCAACCTCTGGGCTGAGCAGATCTGGCAATACCAGGTCAAGACGGCCGATCTCGGGCTGCGGGCCAAGACCTATCTCGAGCAGAATGGAGCCAAGAAGGTCAAGTAAAGTATGTCCCCGACACGGTCGGGGGTGGTATCCCCTTGTGGGATGACGTAAGTCAAGGCAGGTCCCAGGGGGCAGAGTTATTCTGCCCCCTGTTCATTTACGAAAAGGAATAGCCATGAAACTTTCATTGATTCTCGCCGGTAGCCTCAGCATCGTCGCCGCATCCTTCGCTTCCCAGGCCTTCGCCGACGGCAAGGCGCTTTACCTTGAAAAGACCTGCATCGCCTGCCACGGCAAGGATGCCAAGAAGCCGCTGACGCCCGAGTATCCCAAGCTGGCCGGACAGAACGCCAAGTATGCCGAGAAGCAGATGCAGGACATCAAGAGCGGGGCGCGCGCCAACGGCAATTCCGCGGCAATGAAAGGCGTCATGCATCTGGTCTCGGACGAGGAAATCAAGGAAATCGCCAAGTATCTTTCCGAAATCAAATAGCGCGGCTGCGGCACTTTCGTGCAGGCAATCGGGTCCTATTGACCAATATCAATGAACGCTGATGTTCGAAATGTCATCATGCCGCATGACGCAGGCTTTACACACTTTTTGAGGAAACCAACATGTACAAGGCACTGACACTGGCGCTCTCGATTGCGCTGATTCCCACCGTTGCGCTGACAGCGCCGCCGGCCGAAAAAAAGGCCGGCATCGAGTCCAAGGACTACCAATGGAATGCCCAGGAGGGCGAGAAGATCGAAGCCCTTAAACTTAAGGGCGTTGCCAAATTGGGCAAGGAGGGCTATGAGGTCTGTGGCGCCTGTCACCTGCCGTCCGGCGCCGGTCGCCCCGATGGTACCTTCCCGCAACTCGCCGGTCAGCACACCACGGTGTTGATCAAGCAAATGGCCGACATCCGCGCTGGTCTGCGTGACAACCCAACCATGTACCCGTTTGCCAAGGAACTGACCGACGCGCAGGAGTTGGCTCATGTTTCGGCCTACATCGAGAGTCTGTGCATTCCGGTGGATCACGGCAAGTACGAGGGCCCCGACGCCGCCAAACAGGTTGCCGACGGCAAGGTGATGTACGAGAAGGAATGCATCGAATGCCACAAGGCCAACGGCGAAGGCGTCAAGGAGAAGTTCTATCCCGTGCTGGCCGGCCAACATTACAAGTACCTGCTGCGCCAGATGACCGAGATCCGTGACGGGCATCGCCGCAACGCCAATCCCGACATGGTCAAGATCATCAAGAAGTACGACAACGCTCAGCTTGTAGCGATCTCGGCCTATCAGGCCAGCCTGAGCATGCCAGGCGCCATGTGCAAGGCAGGTCCGGCGGCAAAGGGCGCCAAGAAGAAGTAAGCGTTTGATCCGGGGCACCGCATTCCGGCCAGTGCCGGGCTGCGGGCCGATTCCGGCTGGCATTACCTCCCCAAGCAGACCGAGAACAACATGCAAGACCAAAAAAAACAGAACAGGTTGATCGCCGCATTGACCCTGGTGGCCACGTTGATGCTGATCGCCGCCTACTTTTCGCCGATCTGGTGGGTTTCGCTGACGGCGCCGAACTATCCGAAGGATGCCTTCCCTGATGGCATCCGGATTCACTTTCACTTCAACGGGGTGTTCAACGGCTGCTCGGCGGTAGGCAAGGGCACCCAGATGGGCAACGAAACCCTGCAGGCCGACCTGGGCCACGACACGCCTCGCTACAACCCGATTCTGGACAAGGGCAAGGACGTGAACAAGGAGGCGAAGAGCCTCGATTGCGTCCATGAGATGAACACCATCAACCACTATGTCGGGATGTATCCGATCGACACCGGTTCACCCGTGGAGTTGCGCTTGTCGAAGTTCATTTTCGGCTGGTTTGCCGTCATGCTGCTCGGATTCATGGCAACGCAACGCAACAATCAACTGAAGATTCTGGCGGCGGGTTTCACGGCGGTGGCGGTGTGGATGGTGGTCGATCAGCTCGTCATGGGCCAATTGGAGGTGTTCGCCACTCATTACTACAACGAGGCGAAAACCTTCTTCAACCAGCCGGACGTGTTGGAAAAATGGAAGGCCAACCTGATATTGGCCACCAAGGTATCGATGGCCGGGATGGCGGTGGCGATGGCAATCATCCTGCTCGGCGTCTGGAAAATTCGCGGCTTCTCGCTCTTGCTGCCGCTGATTCCAGCTCTGCTGCCGGTATTCTTCGTGGTTGATTATGCCGGGTGGTTGTGGTTTTTCGGCCACAACATGCATCCCTGGGGCGCGTTTACGGTCAAGCCTTTCATGCCAACGGTATTCGGCGAGGGCAAGGTGGCGCAGTTCTCCACCTTCTCCTATCCCTACTGGGGTTATGCGCTGCTGCTGATTGCATCGGGTTGCCTGCTGATGGCGCTGCTGCTGCGCCGCAGGCAGATGCGCGAGACATCGAACTGATCCTGCCATGAACCGCAAACGCTGGCTGGCTCTGCTGCCGGCTTTGCTGCTGGGTGTCTCATCGCTACTGGTGGCCCGACCGGCCGACCGCGACGACGACAAACCTCCCAGCCTTGGGGCGACGGCGGATTTGTCTACCGCACCGCGGGTCGGCGTCGATCGACCCAAGCCCACCTATATGCTGCACGAACGCGATAAACGTGTGCATGGCCTGAAGCCCTTCCAGAACCTGATCGACGCGGCGCCGGCCGGGTCCACACTGCGTCCGCCGCCGGGCAGCTATTCCGGTCCCGTGGTGATGACCAAGCCGCTGATCATAGAAGGCGGCGGGCAGGTGACCATCGATGCCGGCGACAGGGGCACGGTCTTCTCGCTGCAAACCGATGGCGCCGTGTTGCGCGGCCTGCATCTGACCGGCTCCGGCGACTCGCACGACACCGATGATTCCTGCCTTGACGTGCGCGGCCACCGCAATGTGATCGAAGGCCTGGTGATCGACAACTGCCTGTTCGGCATCGACCTCAAGCAGTCGAGCGACACGGTCGTCAGGAACAACAAGATCAGTTCCAAACCGCGCGATCTGGGCGTGCGCGGTGACGGCTTGCGCCTGTGGTACAGCGACCGCAACCTGATCGAGGGCAATGAAGTTATCGATTCGCGCGACATGGTGGCCTGGTATTCGAACGACAACATCTTTCGCAACAACGTCGGCAAGCGCAGTCGCTACTCGATCCACTTCATGTTCGCCAACAACAATTTGGTCGAGGGCAACCGCTTTTACGACAACGCGGTGGGCGTGTATTTCATGTACACCGAAGGCGGCGTGATGCGGAACAACCTGATTTCCCATGCCACGGGAGCCGCCGGCATGGCGATCGGCTTCAAGGAAGCCAGCAATGCCGTGATTGAGGGCAACGAGATCATCTACTGCGCGGTCGGCATCGGCTCCGACCTCTCCCCCTTCCAGCCCGACAGCAAGATATGGGTGCGTGGAAATCGCTTCGCCTATAACGGTATCGCGGTAAAGTTGACCAGCGAACTGGGCGGCAATGTCGTCACCGACAATATTTTTGAAGGCAATCTGACCAGCGTGGTACAGGCCGGTCGCGGCAAATCCGGCCTCAACGAATGGCGTGGCAATTACTGGGATGACTATCAGGGTTTCGATCGCAATCACGATGGCGTTGGCGACACGCCCTACGAGTTGTATGCCTATGCCGATCAGATATGGATCGAGCTGCCGCCGGCGCGCTTCTTCAAGACGGCGCCGGTGATGGAACTGCTGGATTTCCTGGAGCGGCTGGCGCCATTTTCATCGCCGGAGATGACGCTGAAGGATGACAAACCGCGCTTCGTCAAGCCGCAACTGGTCCAGAGCAAGGTGACCCGATGAACCCATCAAAGCCACCGGAAACAGCCAAGCCGCCTGTTTCGCGCGAGCGCCTGCAGCAGGCGCGCCGCAAGTGGCTGCGCACGATCCTGCTTACCGGCGGCGTGACGGGCGCCGCACTCTCCGGCTTTCTGCCGCTGGTTTACGCCAGGACCAAGCGCCTGCGGCCGCCCGGCGCGCTCGACGAAAAGGATTTTCTGTCGTCCTGCATCAAGTGCGGCCAATGCGTGCAGGTCTGCCCGGTGCAGGCGATCAAGCTGGCCGATCTGGTCGATGGTGTTGGCGTCGGCACGCCCTACATCGATGCGCGCGAGCAGGCCTGCGATTTTTCCTGTGATGCCGTGCAGTGCATCCTGGCCTGTCCGACCGGATCGCTGGTGTACAAGAAGCCGGCTTTTCTCGGGGTGCGCAAAGGCGCCAAGCTGGCCAAGGCACCGATTCTCAAGGCCAAGGAGAAGGACGCGGAGCCGACGCTGAATCTGAACGAGCGCATCGGTGTCGCTCGCCTGATCCGCCAGGAAGCCTGCCTGGCAATCCAGGGCAAGGGCTTCAAGGGCCAGGTGCAGGGCGCTTCATTCACGGGCCGTTTGCGCTACATGGACGTCGATCGATGGAAGCCGGTCAAGGTCGCGGACCACCCCTACGATGTCGCCGAGTGCGACCTGTGCGTGCGCGAATGCCCGGTCAAGGGCGCGATCTCGATCGAAACCGTGTTCGCGCCCGACGGCAGCAAGCGCAAGTCGCCGGTGGTGCATGAGCCCTGCGTCGGCTGCGGCGTCTGCGAAATGATCTGTCCGGTGGAGCCGACCTGCATCGTGATCGACGCGCGCGAGGTGTGGAACACATGAACCAGTACATCAAACGCCGCTTCTTCGACCAGATCGCGGTGATGTTCGGCCGCGAGGCGAGAAAGCCCACGCAAATCTCCGAGCGGGCGCAGGAGGTCCACGTCCTCAAGCGCGCCACCAACAAGGAGCGCCTGCAGGAAGCCACGGTCGCCCACGAAAAGGCGCAGAAGGTGCACACG
>CAMBRI010000279.1 GCA_945870205.1 Sulfuritalea hydrogenivorans sk43H
GAACGCATGCGCTTCGTCGACGCGGGCATTCCCACGTTTTCGACCCCGGGACACGCCGCGCGGGCCTTCCTGCATATCGACAACCATCGCCTGGCGCGCGAACTGCTGATGCAGGTTCCGCCGTCGATCTCCAGCAGCTTCACGCCCGATGTCGATGGCGCGCGCCGGGTATTGCGCGAGGCGCTGGACACCGGGAGAACGCAGCTCACCGAGGCGGAGTCGAAAGCGATTCTGTCCGCCTACGGCATTCCGGTTGTGGCGACCCACGCCGCCGCCGATCCGGCGGATGCGGCACAGGTCGCGCAGCGCATCGGCTTGCCTGTGGCGCTGGCCGTCATGTCGCGCGATCTGCGTCGCAAGTGGGACATCGGCGGCGTTGCCCTGAATCTTGAAACGGCCGAGGCCGTGGCAGCCGCCGCCCGCGGCATGATCGAGCGGGCTAGGATCACCTGCCCCGAGGTGACCATCAGCGGCTTCAACCTGCAATCCATGCTGCCGCGCGGCCATGCACGGCAGCTGCTGGTCGGCGTTACCACGGATCCGCTGTTCGGCCCGCTGATCATTTTCGGTGAAGGCGGACGAGCGGCGGGTATCTATCGTGACATGTCGGTGGGATTACCGCCGCTGAACCTGCCGCTGGCGCACGACCTGATCGGCCGCAGCCGTGCCGCGGCCCTGCTCGAGACCCACCGCGGCGATCCCGCGGCGGACCGCGAGGCGATTGCCCTGGTGCTGACGAAGGTCTCGCAACTCCTGATTGATCTGCCGGAGATCGTCGAACTCGACATCAACCCGCTGTTCGCGGACAGCCGGGGCGTGACGGCCGTCGATGCGCACATTCAATTGTCGGTGGCGCCTGTCGATCCGCATCGTTTCGCGATCCAGCCCTACCCGAAGGCGCTGGAGCAGGAGGCGACATTGCGCAACGGCCGCCCGGTGCTGTTCCGCCCGATACGCCCGGAAGACGAAGCTGCGCACTATGTCTTCCTGTCGCACATGAGCGAGCAGGACCTGATCTATCGCTTCTTCCACTATGTCAATCAGATTTCACGGCGCGACATGGCACGCCTGACACAAGTCGATTACGACCGCGAAATGGCCTTCGTCGCCAGCGCCAGGGGCGAGGACGGCGAAGCGGAAACCCTCGGCGTGGTGCGCATTGTCGCCGCACCGGACAACGAGACCGCCGAATTTGCCATCATCATCCGCTCCGACATGAAAGGGCAGGGCCTCGGCTCCGCCCTCATGCGCAAGATGATCGACTATTCCCGCGAGCGCGGCATCCGCATTTTCAGCGGCGACGTGATGTACGACAACCAGCCGATGCTGGACCTGCTCAAGCGCTTCGGCTTCACCTTCGGCCGCAGCGAAGAAGCCGGCATCCTGCGCTGCACGCTCGACCTGCAGCCGGCAGCTTCCTAGCCTCTATCGCCAAGGCGCTTTTGGTTGATTCGTACAAATTGGGTGTGTCGCGATCCGCCCCGCACCAGATGGTCAGGGCAGGGTAGCGATCCGGTTTTGAGCGGCGGGTATAGCCTAAGCAGCAGTCATACTTCTGGCCCGTTTTCGCAAAAGAAAAGAGGGCCGCAGCCCTCTTTTCTTTTGCCGGAAGTCCAGCGCCTGTTGCGACTCAGGCAGCCTTCGGCGGCCAGTCGAAGTTCGGCAGTGACTTCAGCGAGGCCTGGAGATCGGCGTCGGAGTATGCGAAGTCCTGCATCTTGCCGGAGAAGTAGTTCTCGTAGGCGGCCATGTCGAAGTGGCCGTGGCCGGAGAGATTGAAGAACAGGGTCTTCGGTTCGCCGCTGGCCTTGCAGCGCAGCGCCTCGTCGATGCAGGCACGGATGCCATGGGCCGATTCAGGCGCCGGGATGATGCCTTCGGCACGGGCGAACATGACGCCGGCCTCGAAGGTGGCGGTTTGCGGCACGGCGACGGCCTCGATCAGCTTCTCGTGGTAGAGCTGCGAAATCAGCGGGCTTTCGCCGTGGTAGCGCAGGCCGCCAGCGTGGATGCCGGGCGGCATGAAATCGTGGCCGAGGGTGTACATCTTCATCATCGGCGTGAAGCCCGAGGCATCGCCGAAGTCATAGGCATACACGCCCTTGGTCAGCGTCGGGCACGATTCCGGCTCGACCGCGACCATGCGGATCTTCTGCGCGCGCTTGTCGCCCGCCGCGGCATCGCCGAGGAAGGGGAATACGGCGCCGGCGAAGTTGCAGCCGCCGCCGCAGGGCGCGAACATCATGTCCGGGTACTCGCCGGCCTTCTCGAACTGCTTCTTGGCTTCGAGGCCGATCACGGTCTGGTGCAGCAGCACGTGGTTGAGCACCGAGCCCAGCGCGTACTTGCTGCCGGGATTGCTGACCACCGCTTCGATGGCTTCGGAAATTGCGATGCCGAGGCTGCCCTGGTTGTCCGGATCGGCGGCGAGGATGTCGCGGCCGGTCTTGGTGCGCTCGGACGGGCTGGCTACCACGTCGCCGCCCCAGGTCTGCATCATCAGGCGGCGATAGGGTTTCTGGTTGTAGCTGACCTTGACCATGAAAATTTCCACGGGCAGGCCGAAGATCTGGCCGGCGAAGGACAGCGAGGAGCCCCACTGGCCGGCGCCGGTCTCGGTGATCAGGCGCTTGGTGCCGGCGATCTTGTTCAGGTAGGCCTGCGGCACGGCCGAGTTGGGCTTGTGCGAACCGGCTGGGGATACTCCTTCGTACTTGTAGAAAATCTTGGCCGGGGTGCCCAGCATCTGCTCCAGGCGCCTGGCGCGGCACAGTGGGCTCGGGCGCCACAGCGCGTAAATCTGGCGCACTTCTTCGGGAATCGGAATCCAGCGTTCTGCCGACATCTCCTGTTCGAGGACCGGGCCGGGGAAGATCGCCAGCATCTGGTCGGGGCTTACGGGGTTGCCGTCGCCACCGAGCGGCGGGAGAGGCGGAGTCTTCAGGTCTGCAACGATGTTGTACCAGTGGGTCGGGATTTCGCTTTCGTCAAGCAAGATGCGGGTCTGGCTCATGTCTTGTCTCCTCGATGATTGTTTTGGTCGTTTCAGGCTGCGCTGCGATCTTGGATCAGAGGTAGGGCCTCGAGGCGAAGCACAATGTGTTTTCGCCTCCGGCTGGCAGGTCCAATTCAGGATACGGTACACTGTATGCAAAGAAACGCTGTAATGTCAATCCATGGGAGAGGGTTTTTTCTTGACCTTGGACAAGAGGGATTCCAGCTTTTCAAATCGGCAAGGATTTTGCTGCTCTGCAGCGATTATTACCGGGCATTTGCGGCACGCGGCGCAAGCCGCTAGAGTGGGTTCGGCCCGAGCGGCGGGCGGGTTGCACACAAAACAGGACTGATATCCAAAATGAATTCAGACGACGATTCCCTGTTTGCCGGCTTGCGCCAATGGCGTGCCGAGGGCAAGTTGGCCGCGCTGGCCACCGTGGTAAGCACATGGGGTTCCTCGCCGCGCCCGGCGGGGAGTCATCTCGCGGTCGACGAGGCGGGGCATTTCCTTGGCTCCGTGTCCGGCGGCTGCATCGAAGGCGCGGTGATCGAGGCCGCAGCAACTGTCATGGCCGATGGCGAACCCCGGATGCTGGAGTTTGGTGTCAGCGACGAACAGGCCTGGCAGGTTGGGCTGGCCTGTGGCGGGCGGGTGCAGGTCTTCGTGGAACGGGTCGAATGAAAGCCGTCACGCTCGACCGTATCGCCCTTGCGCAACAACAGCGCCGAGCCCTTGTCGTCGTCACACGCCTGGGCGATGGCATGCAGTGTGTCGTCGACAGGACGGATTGCAGCGGGGAACTGACCTTGGAACCGGAGCAGGTGGCCGAGGCAAACACCCTGCTCGCAAGTGGCCGCAGCACACTGCTTGCCGCTGGCGACAGGCTGTTTGCAAGGGCTTACGTGCCGTCGCCGCGACTGCTGATCGTCGGTGCGGTGCATATCGCCCAGGCGCTGGCGCCAATGGCGGCCGCGGCCGGCTTCGAGGTGATCGTGATCGATCCGCGCGGCGCCTTCGCTTCGGCCGAACGCTTCCCCGGCGTGCAACTTTGCGACGAATGGCCCGACGAAGCGCTGACGCGGCTGGGCCTCGACGCTGCCACGGCACTGGTCGCACTCTCGCACGACCCCAAGCTGGACGATCCGGCACTCGAACTGGCCTTGCCGAGCAAACTGTTCTACATCGGCGCCCTGGGCAGCCGGCGCACCCACGAAAAGCGCCTGGAACGCCTGCGCGCCGCCGGCCTGGGCGAACTGACGGGGCGCATCCACTCGCCGATCGGGCTCGACCTTGGCGGCCGCGCGCCGGCGGAAATCGCCGTGTCCATCCTGGCCGAAGTCATCCAGGTGCGCTACCGGGGCGCCGCCGGGTGATCTTCGGCGAATTTCCATCGACGGAATGCGAAGGCCTGCTGCTGGCGCACAGCCTGCGCCTGCCAACTGGCATATTCAGGAAAGGCCGCCGCCTGACCAGCGCCGACTGTCAGTTGCTGGCTGCGGCCGGCCATGCCATGGTCTATGGCGCGCGCCTCGCCGCCGGCGATCTCGCTGAAGACGCCGCCGCTGCCGCAGTCGCTGCCCTGCTCGAAGGCGAGGGCATCCTTGCCCGTAAAGCCTACACCGGCCGCTGTAATCTCCACGCCACGCAGCGCGGCCTGGTCAGCGTTGCGGCTGAGCTCATCGACAGGATCAACCAGGTCGACGAATCCGTCACCGTGGCGACCCTGCAACCCCTTGCCGCGGTGCGCGCCGGTGCGGTGGTTGCCACCGTGAAGATCCTGCCGCTGGCTGTCGGCCAGGCAGTCATCGAGCGCTGCACCGAGCAGGCTGGGCGGGGGAGGGCGCTCGCGCTCTTGCCCTACCGGCAAAAGCGCGTGGCGCTGATCGTCACCGAACAAGCCGGCGATCCGGCAAGAAACTACGCCACTGCCGTCACCAGCAGCAGGCGCCGCATCGAGGACCTGGGCAGCCACCTTGGCCTGGTGCAGCGTTGCGCCCATCGGCGGGATGCCGTGGCGCAGGCCCTGCACGAAGCTCTGGCGGCCGGCTGCGACCTGCTCATGATCGCTGGCGCCACCGTGCCGAAGGACCGGGCCGACACCATTCCTGCCGCCATCCTTGCCGCCGGTGGCGAGATACTCCATTTCGGCATGCCCGTCGAGCCGGGCAACATGCTGTTGCTGGCGCGGATCGGCGAGTCGCCGGTGATCATCCTGCCGGGTTGCGCGCGCTCGCGACGCAGCAATGGTCTCGACTGGGTGCTGCAGCGCATGCTGGCCGGGCTGCCCATCGGTGCCGCCGAAATCATGGGCATGGGGGTCGGTGGCCTGATCCGCAGCGCGCCCGAGGCCGAGGAAGATCCGGACGCGGTGGAGCCCGCCGCACAGCGCATCGCCGCCGGTCGCCGCGTCGCGGCCCTGGTGCTGGCCGCCGG
>CAMBRI010000280.1 GCA_945870205.1 Sulfuritalea hydrogenivorans sk43H
GGCGCGATTGCCCACCAGCGGGGCGATGAAGAAGGTGCCGAAGTAGGTGGCGGCGACCAGGCCGTAAAAGCCGCTGACGAAGGAGATGGTCCAGGAGTTCGGCGGGTATTGCGTCACCACCAGCACGCCGACGTAGTAGACGAAGAACACCCACTTGATATGGCGCAGCTTCCAGGCCAGCTCAGAGCGCGGCGAATTTTCGCGAAAGGCGAAGCCTACCGTCTCGCGGATGCCGACGCAGGGGCAGCCGAAGCCGCAGATCACGCGCCGGCCGAAGAGAAAGACCAGCGCCAGCACCAGGAAGAAAGTCAGCGTGCCGGGGGTGTGCAGCGAGGGAAACACCGGCTGCGACCAGAGGTAGCCGATGTAAGGCTCGAAGAAGGGATTCAGCCAGGGCACCAGCCACCACAGCCCGGTCACCACGCCGACCAGGATGATCAGGCGGCGGCGCGTGTAGGCGTTCTTTTCACTGAGGATGCGCCAGATGCCGAAGGCCAGGATGATCGCGTATTCGGTGTAGCGGTTGAGCCAGATCGGGCTCTCGAACATGAACAGCCAGGTCTCGTTGAGCCAGCCGACGAAGGCCAGGGTGAAGGCGAGAAGCGAGAGCAGCTTGACCGGCCAGCCGTAGCGCGAGGGCAGAGTGTCCTGCTCGCCCGCCGTGACGCAATGCGGCGCGCGCGGAAAGCCGCCGACGGGTTCAAGCGTTATTGAGGCCAAGGGCGCTCTCCGCAACGGCGTTGGTTTCCGTGGGATAGCCTAGCTCGCGCCAGGCGAGTATCCCGCCGCGCACCACGCGCAGGCCGGAGAAGCCGTGCTTCGCCAGCAGGCGCGCGGCCTGTCCCGAGCGCACCTGGGTGCGGCAGATCAGCACGATCCCGTCCTTGCGCCAGGTGGCGAGTTCATCGATGCGCGCCGGCAACTCACCCAGGGGCAGGTTGATGGCGCCGGGTACGTGGCCGGTTTCGCCGTCGAAGTCCTTGGCGTCGCGTACGTCGATGACTGCGATACCGCCCCCCGCCTGCAATGCGCGCAGCATTTCCGGCGTGATCATCAGGCCGGCCTTGAGCTGGCGCAGCAGGCGCGGCAGGAACATCAGCGCCGCCGTGACGGCCAGCGCCAGCATGCCGTTGCGGATCGCGTTGGCATCACCGGCCAGCGCGGCGCGCCCGGCGTGGCCCAGCCAGGCATAGGCCAGCGCGCCCGGCAGCATGCACACGGCCGAGGCCAGTGCGTAGGCGGCCAGCGGGATGCGCGTCAGGCCCAGGGCGTAATTCACCACGTTGAAGGGAAACAGCGGCACCAGACGGACGAAGGCGACAAAATGCCAGCCCTCGGCCTCGACACCCTCGATCAGTTGTTTGAGCCGGCCGCCGGTTTTCTGCGCCACCCATTCGCCGGCGAGGTGGCGCGCGACGAGGAAGGCCAGCACCGCGCCCAGCGTCGCGCCGGCGAGGCTATAGAGCGCGCCGGGGAGGATGCCGAACAGGGCACCGGCAGCCAGGGTCAGCACCGAGCCGGGGAGGAAGAGCACCGTGCCGGCGGCGTAGAGGGCAATGAACAGGACCGGCGCCCACCAACCGGCGGACGCCAGCCAGGCTTGCAGGACCTCCTGCGAGAAAGCTTCGCGATTGGCGAAGGCCAGCGCCAACCCCGCCGCCAGCGCGGCAAGCAGTGCGGCGCGTGTCAGCTTAGCGTGAAGGGTACCCATTAGGCATCGTGTCGGATATCGAGCGTAGCGAGCAAACCAGGAACCCCCCGCGAGGGGGCGAGGCGGGAATTCGCGACGCATGCGTCGCGCCGCCGCAGCCGGCTGGCTGTGCAAAGCCAGCCGTGGGCCGCGCAGCGGCGAAGGGGGGCGGGTGTTTGAAAGAGCTGACTTTCACGATGCGGGGTGATGTTTCCCGCATCATGAAAGTTAGCGGGCTTCATGGCTCGCCTCGGTGCCGTGGCCGATCGCATAGCCTTCGCCGGAATGGATGAAGGGAATCACCAGCATGCCGGTCATGCTGACGCAACGCGGATCGCCGGTCAGCCCGGCAACACCGATGTCCATGCTTTCCTGCGGCAGGCGCGCGGCGGAGCGGTAGGTGCCGAACAGGCGGTCCCAGACAGAGAGGTTGAAGCCGAAATTGCTGTTGGTCTCGGCATTGTCGGTCGAGTGGTGTACCCGGTGCATGTCGGGCGTCACCAGCAGCAGGCGCAAGCCGGCATCGACGCCGCCTGGCAGCTTGACGTTGCCGTGGTTGAACATCGCGGTGGCGTTGAGCAGTATCTCGAATATCAGCACGGCGGTGGCCGGTGCCCCGAGCACGGCGATCACGGCGAACTTGATCAGCATCGATAGCAGAATCTCGATTGGATGGAAGCGCGCCCCGGTGGTGACGTCGAAATCGGGGTCGGCGTGGTGCACCTGGTGCAGGCGCCACAGTGCAGGCACCGCGTGAAACATCACGTGCTGCAGGTAGATGGCGAAGTCCAGCGCGACGACGGCGAGGACCAGGGCGATCCAGTCGGGCAGCATGAACGCGTTGAGCAGTCCCCAGCCGCGCTGCGCCGCCAGAGTGGCAAAGGCCACGGCGGCGAAGGGGAAGAGCAGGCGCACCAGTACGGTGTTGAACATCACCAGGCCGAGGTTGGCGGTCCAGCGCGCGGCGCGGCTGTGCAGTCGGGCGCGGCGCGGGGCGGCAACTTCCCAAGCGGCCATCAGGGCGAAGATGCCAATGAAGGCAGTCAACCGGATCATCGGCTCATTGGCCAGCGCAAATTCGTTGAACGTCATGGCCGTTCCTCCTGTCCAATCGCGTGATACACCGCCCCATCGCAAGCTCCGAGGGCATAAACTGTTGCTTGCGCCCGCAAGGGGTGGGCAGCTACAATTCAAATATTCAACTGATTGGTTGAATATTAAGAGGCGACTCGATCGATGTCAAGCGGCAATTTCAAACAGGACGTGTATGCCCAGCTGGCGCGTGTCGCCAAGGCCGTTGGTCACGCCAATCGCCTGGAACTGCTGGAGTTCGTCGCGCAGGGGCCGCGCAGCGTCGATGAACTGGCCAACATGACTCATCTCTCGGTGGCCAATGCCTCCAAGCATTTGCAGGAATTGCGTCAAGCCGGCCTGGTGCGGGCACGCAAGGAAGGTGTGCGGGTGTTCTACGAAGTCGCCGGTGCCGATGTGGTCGACCTGCTGGGCGCCTTGCGCACGGTGGCCGAGGCACGGGTGGCCGAGGTGTCGCAACTGCTGCGCACCTACATCACGGCCCGCGACGATCTCGAACCCATTCAGGCGGCAGAACTGATGAAGCGCGCCAAACTTGGTCTGGTGACGGTACTCGATGTGCGCCCCGCCGAGGAATATGCCGCCGGCCATCTGCCCGGCGCGATCAATCTGAGCATGGACGCGCTCAGCGGGCACCTGAGGCGATTGCCCAAGGGGCGCGAGGTCATCGCCTACTGCCGCGGTCCCTATTGTCTGCTGTCGGTCGATGCGGTCACCTTGCTGCGCAAGAAGGGTTACCAGGCCCGCCGCCTGGAGGACGGCTTCCCTGAGTGGAAGGCCTCCGGCCTGCCGGTGGAAAGCCTGTCGACCACGGTATCCTGACATGCCCACGGAAAATCGTAGCGCCCGTCTGCAGCGCATCAAAATCCTTGCCCAGGTGCTGACCGCGCTGTCGCTGCTGATCCTGCTGGTCAGTGCCTACATCCGCCTGCGCGGCGCCGGCCTCGGCTGCGGCCCGTGGCCCGACTGCTATGGTCAGATCTTGACCGGCACCGCCCAACTGCACAACGGCGAGGCGCGCATACTGCATCGCGGCGTGGCCTCGCTGACCTTGGTGCTCGGTTTCGCCCTGGTTTGGCAGTGCCGGCGCCCGCAAACGATCCAGCCGCCGGCGCCATATGCCACGGCCCTGTTGGTGCTGATGATCGTCCTCACCTTCGTCGGCTTGTGGAGCTCCGATCCGCACCGGGCCTGGGCCGGCTTCATCAACATTCTGGGCGGCGCCGGCCTTGTGCTGCTTTCGTGGCGCACGGCGCTGGCGGCCGGCTCAGCCCAGGGGGCCGCGTCACCGCGTCACCTGGTTGGTTTGCTCCATGCCGGGCTGGGACTGCTGGCGCTAACCATCATGCTGGGCGCATTGATCGGCGTCCGCTACGCCGCCACGGCCTGCCCCTCGCTGCCGGATTGCGGTGGTGTATTGTGGCCGGCAACGTCCGGCTTGAGCGCGCTCAACCCATTCACCACCATTGCGGTGGCGGTACCGATGGGCGATGACGGCGGCGTCGCGCTGCATCTGCTGCATCGCTACTGCGCGCTGGTGACCCTGCTGCTGCTGGGCCTCGGCGGCCTGCAGGCGCTGGCCCAGCCGGCGACGCGACAAAGCGCAGGCCTCCTGTTGACGCTGCTGCTCACCCAGATGGCGCTGGGGGTGCTGACCGTGCTCAGCGGTTTCAGTCTTCGCCTGGCGGTTGCCCACAGCGTGTGCGCTTCGGCGCTGCTGGCGGTCGGCATGCAGGTGCTGGTCCGCGCCAAGGCTTCCGCCTAAGGTTCTACGGCGGCGCCGCTCAGGCGGCAGCGGCGTGGACGTGCGAGAGGTAGTGGGCGAACTCGATCGCCGCTATGGGGCGCGAATAGTAGTAACCCTGCGCTTCGCCGCAATGCTGGCTGCGCAGGAAGGCGACCAGTTCCTTGTCCTCGACACCCTCGGCGATGGTTTTGAGATTGAGGCTGCGCGCCATCAGGATGATGGCCCGCACCATCGAGGCATTGCCCGGCTGGTTCTGGATGTCGCAGACGAAGGAGCGGTCGATTTTCAGCTTGTCGACCTTGAAGCGAGTGAGGTACGACAGGCTCGAATAGCCGGTGCCGAAATCGTCGATGGAGAGCTTCACACCCAGCAGCTTCAGGCGCTGCAGCGTGGCGATGACCTGGTCGGCATCGTGGATCAGGATTGATTCGGTCAATTCGAGTTCCAGGCAGGCGGGCGGCAGGCCGGATTCCTCCAACGCCTGGCGCACGCAGGCTTCAAGATCGCCGCGCTTGAATTGGATCGCCGACACGTTGACCGCCACCACCAGTTGCGGCAGGCCCGATTTGCGCCATGCGGCGGCCTGGCGGCAAGCCTCGCGCAATACCCAGGCGCCGATCGGCACTATCAGGCCGCTCTCCTCGGCAATGGCGATGAAGTGTTCCGGCGCCAGGGTGCCGCGTTCCGGATGGTTCCAGCGGATCAGGGCTTCGGCGCCCACCACGGCACCGCTGGCCAGATCGATCTGGGGCTGGTAGTGCAGGCGGAACTCGCCGCGCTCCAGCGCGTGCAACAGGCCGACGCGAATGCGCTGATGCTCGACGGCATCGAGGTTCATTTGTTTGGTGAAGAAGCTGTAGGCGTTGCGCCCCGCCTCCTTGGCGTGGTACATCGC
>CAMBRI010000281.1 GCA_945870205.1 Sulfuritalea hydrogenivorans sk43H
CCTGCGAAGAATCTCGAGCGAAGCGAGCAAATCAGTAGCCTCCCCGTGAGGGGAGGAAGGGAGGGGCGGGCCTTCAATTCGTTTTTCCGGCCAAGCATCGAGACACTTCATCGAAGCCTTCCCTGTTTGATTCCGGCTTGGCCGGCTTAGGTGGCGGGGCGGGCGGAGTCATGCTTTTGGTAAGCATCGACGATGCGCGCGACCAGTGGGTGGCGCACCACGTCGGAGGCGTCGAAGTCGGTGAAGGCAAGGCCCCGCACATCGGCCAGGATGCGGCGCGCCTCGATCAGGCCGGACTTCTGCCCGCGCGGCAGGTCGATTTGGGTCACGTCGCCGGTGACCACCGCCTTGGCGCCGATGCCGATGCGCGTGAGGAACATCTTCATCTGCTCCGGCGTGGTGTTCTGTGCTTCGTCGAGGATGATGAAGGCATGGTTCAGCGTGCGCCCGCGCATGTAGGCCAGCGGTGCGATCTCGATGTTCTGCTTCTCGAAAAGTTTGGATACTTTTTCGAAGCCCATCAAGTCATACAGAGCATCGTAAAGCGGACGCAGGTAGGGGTCGATTTTCTGCGCCAGGTCACCGGGCAGGAAGCCGAGTCGTTCGCCGGCCTCGACCGCCGGACGGGTGAGCACGATGCGGCTGACCAGGTCGCGTTCGAAGGCGTCGATGGCGGAGGCGACCGCAAGGTAGGTCTTGCCGGTGCCGGCCGGGCCGATGCCGAAAGTGATGTCGTGTTCCTGGATGTTGCGCAGGTATGTCGCCTGATTCGGCGTGCGCCCGTGCAGGTCCGTCTTTCGTGTCAGCAGCCCGGCATTTGGCTGTGTCGGTGAATGGGGCGACCGCACGTCGCGGTTGCGCGCGATCTCGATCAGGCCGAGTTGCAATTCGTCAATCGACAGCGGTTCGCTCGATTGTTCGTAGAACTGCTGCAAGGCGCGAGCGGCCAGGCGCGACTGCGCCGCCTCGCCGCTGATCCGGCAGTGCTGGCCGCGTCGACCGATGGTTACATCGAAAGCAGTCTCGATCTGGCGCAGATTCTCGTCGAGCGCGCCACAGAGGTTTTGCAGTCGCGCGTTGTCCAGCGGCGCGAGCGTGATATCGAGAGGCTTTGGTTTGGCAGTCACCGAACAAGTATGCCTCAAACCAGAGTGGGGCTTCGGGAGGTGTCTTCCGCAACGACGACGACCTCACCGCGCAAGCTGTGGGGCAGCGCGCCGGTGATGGTGACGTCCACAAATTGGCCGACCAGTCGTTCGTGGCCGGCGAAGTTGACGACCCGATTATTGGCAGTGCGGCCCGCCAGTTCGCTGGCATCTTTTCGCGCATGGCCTTCGACCAGTACGCGCTGCGTCGTGCCGACCATGGCCTGACTGATCTTCAGCGCCTGTGCTTCGATGGTTTTCTGCAGGCGCATCAGGCGACGGATCTTGAGATCTTGCGGGGTGTCGTCGACCATCTCTGCGGCAGGCGTGCCGGGACGCGGGCTGTAGACGAAAGAGAAGCTGTTGTCGAAATTAAGCTCTTCGACCAGGCGCATGGTTTTTTCGAAGTCTTCTTCGGTTTCGCCGGGGAAGCCGATGATGAAGTCGGAAGAAAGGGAAAGGTCGGGCCGTGCCGCCTTGAGCTTCTTCACCAGCGACTTGAATTCGAGTACGGTGTAGCCGCGTTTCATCGCCGCCAGAATCCGGTCGGAACCCGACTGCACAGGCAGGTGGAGATGCGAGACGAGCTTGGGCGTATCGCGATAGGTGTCGATCAGTCGCTGGGTCATCTCGCGCGGATGCGACGTGGTGTAGCGGATGCGTTCGATGCCTGGCATTTCGGCAAGAGTTTCGATCAGGAAGGCGAGGTCGGCGGTATCGCCATCGTCATCCTGCATTGCGCCACGGTAGGCATTGACGTTCTGTCCGAGCAGGGTGACTTCGCGCACGCCACGGGCCGCGAGCGCGGTGATTTCGGCGATGACATCGGCGAAGGGGCGCGAGACTTCTTCGCCTCGCGTATAGGGCACCACGCAGAAGCTGCAGTACTTGGAGCAGCCTTCCATGATCGAGACGAAGGCCGATGTTCCCGTAACGCTGGCGGGGGGCAGGGCGTCGAACTTCTCGATTTCAGGGAAGGAGATGTCGATTTGTGCCTTGCCGCTGCTGCGACGGGCCGCGATCATTTGCGGCAGGCGGTGCAGGGTCTGCGGGCCGAAGACGAGGTCGACGTAAGGTGCGCGGGCGACGATTGCCGCTCCTTCCTGGCTTGCCACGCAGCCGCCGACGCCGATCACCAGATTCGGATTGAGCTGCTTCAGGTGCCGGACCCGGCCGAGATCATGGAACACCTTTTCCTGTGCTTTTTCGCGCACCGAGCAGGTGTTGAACAGGATGATGTCGGCTTCCTCGGGATTTTCCGTCTTGACCACGCCATCGCTGCCGGCCAGCACGTCGGCCATCTTGTCGGAGTCGTATTCGTTCATCTGGCAGCCGAAGGTGCGGATGAACACTTTCTTTGCCATCGTCGAGTGGGGGAAATTTGAGAAGCGAAGATTATAGATCAGCGCCACAGCGGCCTGTTTGTTACCATCGCCATCATGATCCCCGCAGTCGTTCTTCTCTCCGGCGGCCTTGATTCCGCCACCGTGCTGGCCTTGGCCCAGGGGCAGGGGTTTGTCTGCCACTGCCTTTCCCTCGATTATGGGCAGCGTCACGGCGCCGAGTTGCAGGCGGCCGCGCGCGTTGCTCTCTCTCTCGGGGCTGCCGCCCATCGCGTGCTGAAGCTCGACCTCGGCCAACTGGGGGGCTCGGCGCTGACCGACAATTCGATCGCGGTGCCGACGACTGGCGTGCAACCGGGAATCCCTGTCACTTATGTTCCGGCGCGCAATACCATCATGCTGTCGCTTGCCCTGGCCTGGGCCGAGGTGCTGGGTGCGCAGGACATCTTCGTCGGCGTCAACGCTGTGGATTATTCTGGCTATCCCGATTGTCGGCCGGAATTCATCCGCGCGTTCGCCGCCTTGGCCAATCTGGCGACCAAGGCGGCAGTCGAGGGTAGCGCGCTCAGGGTCCATGCGCCCCTGATCGATATGAGCAAGGCGCAGATCATTGCCCTGGGAGGTCGCCTGGGGGTCGATTACGGCCTGACGGTGTCGTGCTACCAGGCCGATGCACAAGGCTTTGCCTGCGGGGTATGCGACTCCTGCCGCTTGCGCAGCGAAGGCTTCGCCGCCGCCGGTCTGGCGGACCCGACCGTCTACGCCGCTGGCAATTGATTGCCATTATTTCGGGTCAAAGAACACTGATTCCACACCCCTGCCGGTATTTTAGAATGGCCGGCTTCGCAAGAAATCAGCCGCAAATTCGATTACAACAGGGCTTGGGGGATATTCATGGAATTCACTATTCATCTGCAGATACTGGGCATAGTATTCGTCACCGGCATCATCATGGGTGCGGTCGCGAACAAGACCAACTTCTGCACCATGGGAGCCGTTTCAGACTGGGTGAACATGGGCGATACGGGCCGTCTGCGGGCCTGGTTGCTGGCAATTGCGGTCGCCACCCTGGGTGTTGTGGTGCTCGAAGCATCGGGCACGGCGGCGATCGGTACCAGTACTTTCCCGCCCTACCGGACGCCCAACCTGGCCTGGCTGCGCTATGTGCTCGGGGGGCTCATGTTCGGCGTCGGCATGACCCTGGCGTCAGGTTGCGGCAACAAGACACTGGTGCGCATCGGCGGTGGCAATCTGAAATCACTTGTGGTTCTGGCGATCGCCTCGGCCTTTGCCTACGCGATGCTATGGACCAATTTCTACGATACGGTATTCGGCAGCCTGATGTCGGCGACCACAGTCAATCTGGCCGCTGCCGGCAAGACCAGCCAGGCGCTCGGCGAATTGACCGGCTTGGGCAACACGGCATTCGGTGCTGCGCTGGCAGTGGCCCTGTTTGGCTTTGCCTTCTCCTCGCGCGATTTTCGCGGCAACTTCGACCACATCTTGGGCGGCGTGGTGATCGGCCTCGCGGTGATCGTCGGCTGGTATGTCACCGGCAGCTCGATGGGTGTGGCCTGGAAGGAGTTCGCCGATTTTGCCGACGTTAAGCCGTTGCGGGTGGAAACCCAATCATTCACCTTCATGAGCCCGATGGGCGACCTGGCGCGCTACGTGATGAACCCGGTCGATACGTCGCTGATCAACTTCGGCATCATGGCGCTGGCCGGCGTGATCGTCGGGTCCTTCCTCTACGCAGTGATCAGCCGCAGCTTCCGGGTCGAGTGGTTCGTCAATCGTGGCGACTTCATCAACCACGCGATGGGCGCCGCGCTGATGGGAATTGGTGGCGTATTGTCGATGGGATGCACCATCGGGCAGGCGATCACCGGGGTCTCGACGCTGGCTTTGGGCTCGGTGCTCACCCTGATTGCAATCGTCGCGGGCGCGGCCGGCATGATGAAATACCAGTACTGGCGGATGATGCAGGAAGACTGAGCGGGCACCGGCCTATCTGTGCATTGGGCCATCCAGGGAAATCGCTGGACAATTCCCGATTGACAGGTTCTCCACCGATTGGTTAGAATGCTCGGCTTTCCGAGAAGCGTGCAGGCTGATTTCAGCACATCGCGCCGTCCGGGTTATCGAAGCAAGCAAGGAACACGAGAATGAAAACATTTTCCGCCAAGCCGCATGAGGTCCAGCACGACTGGGTTGTCGTCGATGCGACCGACAAGGTGCTCGGCCGTCTGGCTGCCGCGATTGCGCACCGGCTGCGCGGCAAGCACAAGGCCATCTACACGCCGCACGTTGATACCGGCGATTACATTGTCGTGGTCAATGTCGAAAAGCTTCGCGTCACCGGCAACAAGGCCGAGGACAAGAAATACTATCGCCACACCGGCTACCCCGGCGGCATCAACGAAACCAACTTCACCAAGCTGCAGCAGCGCTTCCCTGGCCGCATCCTGGAAAAGGCTGTCAAGGGCATGTTGCCGAAGGGCCCACTGGGCTACGCGATGCTGAAGAAGATAAAGTGCTACGCCGGCGCTGCCCACCCGCACGCCGCTCAGCTGCCCAAGCCGCTGGATATCTAAGGAGTTCTCATGGCAGTCACCCAATATTACGGAACCGGTCGCCGCAAGACCGCCATTGCCCGCGTGTTCCTGCGCACCGGCAGCGGCAAGTTTGTGGTCAACGACAAGCCGGTGGACGAGTTTTTTTCTCGCGAAACCGGCCGCATGGTTGTTCGCCAGCCCCTTGAGCTGACCCAGCACACCACCACTTTCGATATCCTCGTGAATGTCGAAGGCGGCGGCGAGTCTGGCCAGGCAGGCGCAGTGCGCCACGGAATCACCCGTGCCCTGATCGAATACGATGCGACCCTGAAGCCAGCCCTCTCGACCGCGGGTTTCGTTACTCGCGACGC
>CAMBRI010000282.1 GCA_945870205.1 Sulfuritalea hydrogenivorans sk43H
GTTAGGTTCTTTACCCAGGCGCGAAGCCCTGCGGCAGCGTAAAGCAGAGGGATATCCTCACGCGGGACGGGCGCCTGTTTGGCCCATTCCGGGAATGTCCGCCAGCTGGCGACCCAGGCGCGCACGGCGTCGACGGGCATGGGCCGGGCAATCGCATAACCCTGTGCCATTTCGCAGCCCAGTTGCAGCAAGAGCTTGCCCTGGTTGATGGTTTCCACCCCCTCGGCAATCACCTGGCGACGGAATGCCGACGCCAGGCCCAGCACCCCCTCGATGATGGCCAGATCATCATGGTCGCCCAGCATGTCGTGGATGAAACTCTGGTCGATCTTGAGTATCTGGGCAGGCAACCGTTTTAGGTAGGTCAGCGAAGAATAGCCGGTCCCGAAATCATCCAGCGCAAAGGTGAGGCCCATGGCAAAACCTTCATCAATCACCTTGGAGATCAGTTCCATGTCCTCCAGGGCGCTGGTTTCCAGAATCTCCAGTTCCAGATTCTGCGGTTTGATTCCCGGATACCTGGCCAAGGCCGCGCCGAGTCGGGTCAGGAAGTTTCGCTCTTGCAGCTGGCGCGCGCTGACGTTGATGCTGACAGGCAGGAACAAGCCGGCAGCATGCCAGGACGCCATGTCCTTCAAGGCGGCGTCAATCACCCATTCACCCAGCTCGACTGCCAGGGAGTGATCCTCGATGGCAGGCAGGAATACCACAGGTGACAACAGCCCCAGCTCGGGATGCTGCCACCGAATCAGCGCCTCTACGCCAAGGACTTGGCCACTGCGCATGTTGATCTTCGGCTGGTAATGCAGCACGAATTCCCTTTTTTCCAGGGCCTGTTTGATGTTCTCCAGGCTTTCATGGTGTCCACGCAGGCTCCGGTCCTGTTCCGCGTCGAACACGTGATAGCGGTTTTTTCCGGCCAGCTTGGCCTGATACATCGCCTGGTCGGCCTGTCGTAGCAACTGGTCCGCCCCGATTTCGTCGGCCTGCGGGAAAAAGGTAACGCCGATGCTGCCGGATACCTGAAGCTTGGCCTGCTCGGTAAGTATCGGTTTACCGATGGAGTCGAGCAATCGGATGAACAGGGGCAGCGATTCTTCGATATCAGAGAGGTCCGTCAGCACTACAACGAACTCGTCGCCACCGATCCTGGCCACCGTGTCGACATCCCTGAGCGTCTGCTTCATGCGGTTGGAGATGGTCACCAGCAAGTTGTCGCCGGCTTCGTGGCCATGTTGGTCGTTGATCGCCTTGAAACCGTCGAGGTCGATATAGGCAACCGCCAATAACTTCTCCCGTCGCATGGTCTGCGACATCTGCAGGTGCAGGCGATCAGCCAGCAAGGCGCGGTTGGGCAGACCGGTCAGGACATCGTAATGCGCGAGTTGCTCGATATGCTGCTGATATTCCTTGAACTCTGAAATGTCGGTTTTCAAGGCGACAAAGTGGGTGATCGCGCCGGTCGCGTCCAGGACCGGCGAAATGCTGGCGCTTTCCCAGTACACCTCACCGTTCTTTCGCTTGTTACGCAGTTCGCCCTTCCAAATCTGCCCATTGTTCAAACGGCTCCACATTTCCTCGTAGATTTCTTTGCTGGTCTCGCCCGACTGCAAGAGTCGGGGGTTCTCACCAATCACCTCGGCGGATGAATACCCTGTCACTTCAGTGAAGCGCGGGTTGACATATTCGATGTGGGCATTGAGATCGGTGATGACCACAGACACCGGGCTTTGCTCGACCACGGTCGACAGCTTCTGCAGATACATTTCCGTCTGCTTGCGGGCGTTGATGTCCATGTGAGTGCCGGACATGACGAGCGGTTTGCCATCGTCGGCCCAGGTATTCACTTTGCCGCGATCGAGCACCCAGATCCAGTTTCCATCCTTGTGGAGCATCCGGGCTTCGCATTCGTAGTAAGGCAAGTCGCCGGAAAAATGCTCCCGCATCAATTCGGTCGAACGCTTGAGGTCGTCCGGGTGGATCAGACGGTTCCATGTTTCTATGGTGAGCGGCGCGAGTTCCTCCAGGGTATATCCGACCATCTCGGCCCAGCGTTGATTGAACACCACCTCGCCGGTTTGCACGTTCCATTCCCATGTGCCGACATTGGTTCCGATCAGGATGTCATTCAAGCGCCGGCGTTGATCAATGATCTCGGCCTCGTTGTGCTTCCGTTCGCTGATGTCAATCTGAGTCCCGGACATCTGCAGAGGCTTGCCGTCCGGGCTTCGGCTGATGACCCGGCCCAAGGCGAGTATCCATACCCAGTGCCCTTGTTTGTGCCGCATCCGGATCTCGGCGCGGTATTCCGGAATGGCCCCGGCGAAGTGCGCTTCAAGGAGCGGCAATGTGCGCGCCAGATCCCCCGGATGCAGTTTCAGACTCCAGGTCTCATAGGTGGCCGGGGTCAACTCCTCCACGCTGTAGCCAATCATCTCAGCCCAACGGTCGTTGATGATCAATTGACCGGTCTCGACGTTCCACTCCCAGGTGCCCGCGTTGGCGCCGTCGATCACGCTCTCCAGGCGAAACCGTTCTTGCTGCAAGGTAGCGCGCGAATTGCGAATGGCATTCAGCATGGTGTTGATCGTATCGGTCAGCGAGGCGATTTCCCGATAGCCGAATTCCGGGGTCGTTGTGAGCGGGATACCGTCGCTATCCTGCCGGGCAATCGACTGAGCGATCTGAGCCAAGGGCCGGAACAGCAACCTGTCAACAAAGAACAACAGCAGCGCGATCAGCAACACGGCCATGGCGACCGAAATCGTCACGTTCTCGATCAGGGCCTGGCGCAACTTCCGCTGCATTACTTCATTGGTGATATAGATCGACACGACGCCAAGCTGTTCGCCGCTGGCGGAACGGATCGCCTGGCTTTCCTTGAAGAAAACGCGCTCAAGGGCCTGTTTATGTGCAGGGTCAGCGTCATTGATATCGACGAGGGTGCCGTCCGCGGTGAGCATCTTCCCGCTCACGAACTGTTGCGTGCCAAGCACTTTCGCCATGTTGAAATCGTTTACCACGATGGCGTGGTAGCGATGCAGTTCGATTTCGGTACTTACCAGCTTTTCATATTCGTTGATGGCATAGGCTTCGATAAAAGGTGCAGCGTTCTTGGCCAGGCTGCCGAGACTCTGTGCCGAGTCCCGCTGCATCGCCTCGATCATCCCGTTACGCTGGCTGAGGTACTGGTAAAAGGCGTTGAAGCCGAGCACCCCTACAACCGTGACGACCACGGCGCTAGCCAGCCAGGCTAGAAGAGATCGCTGCCGATACTTTGGCGCTTTCACGAATGGATTACTTGACGTTGAGGCCAAGCACGTTGCGCTGGATCAGCGGCAACATGCTTTTGATGTTCTTGCCGGAAACCGGAAGCACCGGAAGTAGCACGGTCTGCTTCACTTTCTGCCCCTTCAGGTGAGCATCCATGGCGCTGACAGCCTCCTCGCCCATCAGGAAGGGCTGCTGCATCCCCGCGCCCAACAACTGACCTTTGCGAATCATGTCGATGAACTCAGGTTCGGCATCAAAGCAGATCAGCAGAATCTCACCCTTCCGGCCGGCAGACGAGATGGCGTCCAGGGCGCCTTGATAGCGGTCAGAGCCCTGCAACCACAAGGCACGCAAATCGGGCTTCGCCGCGATGAGCTGCCGGGCGAAGTCATAAGTCTCCTGATAGGAAAAATCGACCTGCTGCCGCATGTCGCCGCCCTTGGTGCCGGTCTCATTCAGGGCCTTCATGAAACCTGCCGTGCGTGCCTTGCCGTTGGCGCGTTTCTGCGGAATGGCAATGATGCCGACGCTGCCGCCATCCCATTGCCGAGCCTGCAATTCCTGCACCAGAAGCTTGCCAAGCTGATAGGACCCCTCGACGTTATCCGAGGCAATATAGCTGACAAACTCGCCGCTATCGGTGCCGATATCGGCGATCACCACCGGAATCTTCGCCTTCTGGGCCAGTTTGAGAATGGTGACAGCGGCCGAGGAATTGGTCGGCGAAAGAATGATGCCGCTGACCTTGTCGCGGATGGCTTTGGTGGTGAATTCGAGCTCGCGCCTGGCATCGTTTTCGGCGCTGTAAACATCGAGTTTGTATCCGAGCCCATTGGCGCGATGTTCGACGCCTCGCTTCATGATGTCCCAGAAGGGAATTCTCAGATCGGACACCAGATAGGCAAGCCGCTTGTCCGCGGCCAGCGCACCCTCAGCGGCAAACAGGAAAAGAAAAAGCATGCCTACAGCCAGTCGTTTAATCTGAATTTTCATCATTGACTCAAGTCAAAAAAAACAAACGTAAAACCACACTGTAAATAATGATATCAACTGCGCCAAATCGCTTTTGATCTGCGTGCGTATTTGCGTGCGCATCTGCGTGCATATCTGCGTAGGCAATATCCGTGGCCGGCTGGTTTTGTGTTGATCAGCGGGCAAACCATATCGTAAAAAAATAGCTGCAGGCGATTTCTTCAGGCCATTCTTTACCCAGGCCCAAGGCGGCTGTTCCTGCCGCCGGCGTCATGAACGCAGGGGCGGTTTCAGCGCAAGCTGAGCACAGGCCAGCCGCGTTGTTCAGCGCAGGCTTTCAAGGTGGCATCCGGGTCGACAGCAACCGGGTGATGCACGATTTCCAGCAGCGGCAGGTCATTCAACGAATCGCTGTAGAACCAGCTTTCGCTGATATCGGCCCAGCTTTCACCGCGCGCTGCCAGCCATTCATTCAGGCGACGGACTTTGCCTTCCTTGAACGAGGGCAAACCGAACGGACGGCCGGTGAATTCGCCGTCATATTGTTCTGCTTCGGTGGCGATCAGATAAGGCACACCAAGATGCGCGGCGATCGGCGCGGTGACGAAGCTGTTGGTAGCGGTGACGATGACACAAACATCGTCGCGATGTTTGGCCAGCAGCGCCGGCGTGCCGGCGGCGATCATCGGGATGATCTTGCGCGCCATGAAGTCGGCATGCCAGGCGTCGAGTTGTGCGCGCGGATGGCGCGACAACGGCTTCAATTGAAAGTCGAGGAACTCGAAAATATCCAGCGTGCCGGCTTTGTACTGGTCGTAGAACTTCTGGTTGCGGGCTTCGTAGACTTCGCGGTCGAGCACGCCCTGTTCGATCAGATATTGCGCCCACTCAAAATCAGAATCGCCGGCGAGCAGGGTGTTGTCGAGGTCGAACAAGGCAAGGCGCATGGTGGAACTTTCATCGGGAGAATCAGCAAAGACCGCATCTTATCCGAGCCGGATTGCAGAACTTCAAGCCGATCATCCAGCCGATCACCAATCAAATCATGCGCAACAGCCCTTCCAGCCGTTCCGTGGTGAGGTCGATTACCTTCAATTCGACTTCAATCTCGGT
>CAMBRI010000283.1 GCA_945870205.1 Sulfuritalea hydrogenivorans sk43H
CTAGTTTAGTTTAGACTTGACCGGCACGCAAGCCAGCTCGAAAAGACGCCACTCAAGGTCTCGTACAGGCGCGCGCGTCTCGATGTCGCCAGCAATCAGCGTGACCGGACTCCAGTTCATCCCCATGCGACAATCCCCGCATGCCCGCCGCCCTCCCCTTGCGCCACTTCCTGCTCGCGCTTGCCGTGGTTGCCGTCTGGGGCATCAATTTCGTGGTCATCAAGTTCGCGCTGGGGCAACTGCCGCCGCTCTTGATGGCGGCCTTGCGCTTCGGCCTGGTGCTGCTTCCCGGCCTGTTCTTCGTTGCGCGCCCGGCGGTGCGTCTGGGCAACCTTGCGCTGTATGGCTTCCTGATCGGAGGGTGCCAGTTCGGCCTGCTCTATGTCGCGATGAACGGGCACATCTCGCCGGGCCTGGCCTCGCTGGTGATCCAGGTGCAGGTTTTCTTCACCATCGGCCTGGCGATGCGCCTTGCCGGCGAACGGGTGCGCCGCTTCCAGTGGTTCGCCCTGCTGCTGGCATCGGCCGGAATTGCCATCATCATCTTGCATACCGACGGCAGCACCACGCCGCTGGGCCTGTTCCTGGTGCTGCTGGCGGCGCTGGCCTGGGCCGGCGGCAACATCGCGGCGAAGCAGGGGGCGCCGGCCAACATGCTGGCCTACGTAGTGTGGTCCAGCGCCTTTGCCCTGCCGCCGCTGATCGCCCTGTCGCTTTTCTTCGAAGGCTGGGCCGCGATCTCGGTGGCACTGCGCACGGCCGATGCCGCAGCCTGGGCGGCGGTGGCCTGGCAGGCCTGGGGCAATTCGCTGTTCGGCTATGCGGCCTGGGGCTGGCTGCTGGCGCGCCACCCGGCGGCCACGATCACGCCGATGGCGCTGCTGGTGCCGGTATTCGGCATGAGCGCCTCGACCCTGTGGCTGGGCGAATCGCTGCCGCCCTGGAAGCTGGCCGCCGCCGCGCTGGTGATGACGGGCCTGGCGCTGAACCTGCTGTGGCCCCGGCTGCGCGCGGCGCTGGCCTGAGCCAGGCCAGCGCCGTGGCGCGCGCCAGCAAAATTCTCGCAATCCAAAAGCCGGTGGAGGACCAGATATCTGCGTTTTCCGCGGGTTTGCGCAGAGACGGCGAATGGCATAATTCGGCACCTCGACACTCGGGCCACGCCTGAAATGACGGAAAAAGACGCCTCAACGTTGGCGAAGCTGGTTGCCGGCTGCCGCGAGCAGATGGAAAGCGACTTGTCCGAACTGTTCGAGGAACTCGGACCGGCGTTGATCGAGGACGTCACCGCGCGCACCTATCCCGCCCGCGAACCGGAGCGGCGCATCGCCGCCGCCACCCTGAAACTCGCGCTGCAAGAGCAATGGACCAAAGTGACGCCGGCATTGATGGCCAGTCTCGCCGGGCGTGCCCGGCAGGCGGCAACGCCGGGCGGTCGCTACGGCGACGCAAGAGCGCTCAAGATCGTCAACGACGCCGAGATTACCCTGCAGTTGGCCTCACGCGCGGCCCTTGAGCGACTGACCACGGCCTGTCGCGAGGAGACCAACGCGCTGGAACGGCGAGTCTCCTACCTGGTATTGCGCGGCGCCATGATTCCGGGCGACACGACGTTCAAGGTCTCGTCACTGTGGTCCTGCATCGAGACCGCCTGCGCCGAGGTGACCGACGATCCGGCGGCAGGAATCCTGCTGCTGCAACTGGTCGGCGAGCGCCTCGCCACGGAACTGTCCCGGCTCTATCGCGTCGTCAATGAAGTCCTGATCGACGCCGATATCCTGCCGCGCCTCAAGCAAAGCTACCGGGAGATGGCGCTGGTCGACCCCCAGGAGCTGGCCGCCGAATCGGCCAAGATGTCGAGTGCCCTCGACCGGCTGGTCAAGGCGCGCACCAAGGACGGCGAAGGCGCCGCCGACGGGCCCGGCGGCGGCAACCTGGAGCTCTTCGACTCGTTGAAGTCGCTGCAGGCAGCGTCACCGCAGGCCCCCGCCGGGACCCATACCAACCTCGTGCGCATGGCGCGCGACAGCGGCGCCGCACGCGACGTGCGCCCGCAGGAAGCTGTCTCGCTGGACATCGTCGCCGAACTGTTCGACCAGATCTTCAACGACCCGAACATCGCCAACGGCATGAAGGGGCTGGTGGCCCGCCTGCAATCCACGGTGCTGAAAGCGGCAATGCTCAACCAGCGCTTCTTCGCCGACCGCAGCCATCCGGCGAGGCGCTTCCTGGACAGCATTTCAAACGTCGCCATCCGCTGGGGCAAGGTGGTCAATGCCGACGATCCCTTCTTCGTCAAACTGTTGGAGCTGGTCAACAAGATCCAGGCCACCTACGACGGCGACGTGGGCGTGTTCAACGCCGCGAACGCGGAGCTGGATGCCTTCTTGGCCGAGCGCGAGAAGATCGAGGAGCAGCAGGATCGCGAACTGGCCGACGCCGTGCACGCCCGCGAGGAGGAAATCCGCCTCACCCGCGTGGCCCAGATGCGCGCGCAAAGGACGGCGAACCTTTGCATCACGCGGCTGCTGGGGCCACTGGTGCCGAGCGAGATAGAGGATTTCCTGCGCAGCTACTGGCGCGACGTGGTACAGGGAAGGATTTCGCACTCCGGGGAGGACGGCGCGCCCACCGTTGAGGCCC
Organism: Sulfuritalea hydrogenivorans sk43H; assembly: GCA_945870205.1. Taxonomy (GTDB): domain Bacteria; phylum Pseudomonadota; class Gammaproteobacteria; order Burkholderiales; family Rhodocyclaceae; genus Sulfuritalea; species Sulfuritalea hydrogenivorans_A. Next base: position 2,644 of record CAMBRI010000283.1, read on the forward strand.
TGCGGACCGCCGTCGCGCTGATATGGGCCGTAACGCTGAAGCATGATCCGTCGGAACGGAAACGGCATGCCGCCGCGCTGCCCGGGCTGCTGAAGAAGCTCAACGCCGGCTTCGACGAGATCGGCACCCCGCCCGCAGAGCGCAAGACTTTCATGGACACGCTGGTTGAGCTACAGCTCGGCGCGCTGCGCGCGGAAAAGCAGAAGTCCGCCACGGCCAAGACGGCAACGGCGGAAAAACCGCGCGCGCACAACGCGGGACCGACCCTGCAGGTCAGCCATGCCACCGACCACGGCGTCCAGGTGCAGGACATCTCACTACCCGATGCCGGCGAGCTCGACGCGGATAACACGCCGGATCGCGCCGACCTGCGTCGCGTGAGGCAACTCGTGCGCGGCGACTGGGTTGATTTCATCACGGCAGGACAAAACCGCCGCGAGCGCCTGACCTGGATCAACCCTAGCCGGACGATGTTCCTCTTCAGCAACAGCGCCTCGGCCTGCGCCATTTCCATCACGCCGGAAGCCTTGGCGCTGCGTCTGAGGAACCAGACAGTGCGCATCGTGTTGCCCGACCGGCCGATGTTCGAGCGCGCCATCCACGGCGCCATCCGATCGCTGGACAAACGCGCGTAAGGCCGGGATCGTCCAGGCCGGCTGGTGGCGGGCCGAGGACCGCGCCACCGGATTTGCTGCTGAATCAGGCGGCCAGTTTGGCGGCGGGAGCCGCGCGGCGCTTGGCAACGACTTTCTTAGCGACAGCCTTGCGCGCGGTGCGCTTGGCGGCCAGCCTGTGTTCGCGGGTCAATTCGACCACCTGCGCCGAAACCCGGTGCAGGCCCTTGCCGAAGAGATCGACGCCGAATTGCGCGGGAGCCGCCAGACCCACCTTGTCCAGCACCGGCATGACGCGCGTATCGAGTGCCTGCTCGACGGCATCCCATGCGGCGACCGATTTGTCGTTGGCCGCGGCCACCGTGTTCTTCAGCAGCCGAAGGTTTTGCGCGGCCAGACTACCGGCCGTCGCACTCAGCGCGACCCATACCTTCTTGCCCTGGTCGCGGGCGACGTAGAGCACGTTCATGTTGGCCGAATGTACATTCACGGCGGCTTCCTGCATCGCGACCATGACCGGATTGGCGGCCAGTTTCTTCGGGAGCAATTTTTTGGTCTTCAGCATGATATTTCCTTTCATTATCCACGGGCCGGTCACGGGACCGGTCTTCCAGCGCAGTCACTCTAACGCGCCGGCCTAGAGCGGACACCCTAAACCCCTAGGCGATGCCCTCTAGATCGCCTGATCACAGGCCGACCCCGAAGGCGTTAGTGGCGCGTGCTGGGCAGGCATAATGCGCGCCACACACACTACGGAGCCCCCATGCGCTGGCTGGACAAGATTCCCTATCCGCTGCTGATTGCCGCCGCCCTCTTCATGCTCGGCGCGCCCTTCCTGCCCGAACCGCATCTGGTGGAAAAAGCGCGCATGCTCGCCGATGGCCGGCTGACGCGGCCCATCGACATCTTCGACGTGGTCTGGCATTTGCTGCCGGCGATCCTGCTTGTCGTGAAATTTGCCGTCGCCAGAAAGTCCAGGGCGCCGGACTGAGCCGGCCTCAGGCGCTGACGCGCTCCAGCGTCGCTGCCATTCGCGGCGGGTTGCGCAGGGTCTGAAAGATCACGCAGTAGCGCTCGGTCTGCCGCATCAGGGTGGCCAGTTGCTCGTCGCTGGCGGTCGAATCGACCTCAAAGCGCATGCGGATGTCGGTGACACCGACCGGGACTTCCTTCGAGGTGCCTAGCGTCCCGCGAAAATCGCCGTCGCCCTCGACAATAACCCTGGCCGAGCGGAAGGGAATGCCCATGGCTGTGGCGACCACGTTGAAGGTCACCCCGGCGCAGGCCACCAGCGATTCGAGCAGCATGTCACCCGAGCAGGCCTCGCTGCCGTCGCCGCCGGCGGCGGGATGCAGGCCTGCATCGATGGTGCCGAAGCGGGTCTCGATGCGGCAGACGGGGCGATCGGTCAGCAGCGTGCCTTCGGCGCGGAAGGTGCGCTTGGCGGCCTCGGGGTTCTCCTTGTAGAGAGCCTTGATCGGCGCCTGTATGGCTTTCAGTTCTTCGGCGTTCATGGGGCTTCCTTTGATATCGGTGATGGATTCGGGAACGGCGAATCGACTATACAGCCGACAGGCACAGCCCTGCACTACACTGAGTCGCGGGCGCTCCGGGTTAAGATCCTCGCCCTGCGCATGCCCGTCGCACGACGGGCGTCGGACTGGTCCGCAACACACATACTTTGAGGAATACGAGCATGGCGAACATTGCATTTCTCGGCACCGGCCTGCTCGGCGCCGCCTTTGCGGAAGCGGCCGCGAAACGCGGCGACCGCGTCACTGTGTGGAATCGTTCAAGGGACAAGGCGCAGGCGCTGGCCGCGTTCGACATTGCGGTCGCCGCGACGCCGAGCGAGGCCGTGCGCAATGCTGCTCGTGTGCATCTGGTGCTGAAGGACGACGCGGTGGTGGATGAGCTCATCGCCGCCTTGCGCCCCGGACTTGCCACCGAGGCGGTGCTGATCGACCACAGCACCACCCTGCCCGCGCTTACCGCGCAACGGGCGACGGCACTGGCTGCAGCGGGGCTGAAGTTCCTCCACTGCCCCGTGTTCATGACGCCGCTGATGGCGCGCAACGCCAAGGGCTCGATGCTGGCCGC
>CAMBRI010000284.1 GCA_945870205.1 Sulfuritalea hydrogenivorans sk43H
CCTTGTCGGCTGGGGCATCGTGCGCGTCGTCACTACCGGCTCACGCCGCGGTAGTGACGACGCGATTGGCGCAGAACTGCTGTCGCTTTGCGCGGGCAGCGTTGCAGCAGGGATCGCACTGGCTGGCGCCACTGCGATTGGTCGGCGTGAAGATGCCTCGTGTATGCCACATGAGGCACGCCTGCCGCAGACGTCTTTGGTCGCACAGTTGTTGCTGCTTGGGGCAGTGGAGCGGGGCTGTACCCCGCACGAATGTAGGCGAAGCCCGATTGCGACCGCGCAGCGTTTGCCCTGGATTGCGGCAGAACGATGGCTGGCGCTCGTTGCCAGGATGCTGTCCGAACGATTGACTACAGGCTTACAGGTATCTCCGAGCCTCGCGGCTGCCGGTGTCGAGGAGATCAGTCCGGCTCTTGCGCTCGATCTTGCGAGCATAGGGCGATGCGTTTACGGGCATCAAGCGGGCTGACACAGCCAGCGTGGAAACCTATTCCATGTTCGGCAATTCGCTGCACGATGGCAAAAAGATATTCGTGCGCACTGCGCGAATCGCCAGACTCCAAGGTGAGACAGCCACGCGATTGAACAAGTTCCCCAGAAGCCAATGGAGAGCCGGCGCCAGATCCTCGCTGGTCGCTCGGCCTGGATGGGTTGAACTCTGGGGCAGGGAATGTCAGCAGTGCTAACAGTTTTCGGCGGCAGTATCTGCGGTGGAGAGCTTACCCACCGCCGCGCTTTGCGTGCGTGATAGGCGCCGCCCGCGCGCCCGTGGATAAGCCGCTCTTGTGCGATGTTCGGGTTTCTTCACTACGGTTGATTGAAGGACTTACGAACGCGGCCTGGAGCTTTAAGTTCAGGCAACGCGCCAATGAGGCTTCGCATCGCATCATCAAACGTCGGTGCCGCACCAATGGCTTTAACGTGAGCATATTGCTCACGAACAATTGGCGCGGCCATTCTGGCGGGAAGGTGCGCCAGTTTGTCCGCGTACTGGCGCAACGCCGGAATTGCGCCTGGATTATTGACAACCAGCCAGTGGAGATCGAAAAAGTCACGCCCCGTAAAGCTCTCGCTCCTGTACCAAATCTTCTTGGACACGATTTCCAGATCAGTTTCGAGCTTGACAGGGCGGCCATTAACCTTTGCATGTTCAAACGGCTTGGGTGTTAGCGGTGCGGCCACCACAAAATCGATCTCGCCGTCGGGCGGCAGGTAAAGCTTTATGAATTTGGATTGCTGATCGTAAAGTTCCGTCATCGATCCAATCGAATCATTCATCCCTGGACTCAGGCACCCAAGGTATTGCGGGTCATCAATGAAGATATCAATGTCATTGCTGTCCCGATGTTGATGACGAAGCATCATGACCGTGCCACCGCCCCAGCGCCAGTCCATGTCTACACCAAAGCGTTGCTTGAGCGAATCGATAGCAGTCATGGCCGCCTGGAATAGCCGGCCATACCGGGAATCCGCAGCTAGCTCAAAGGTTTGCAATCTGCGCCCCGATCTTTTGCAGTTTCTTCATCGCCATCACGGGGTCGCTCGTCGCTTCGAATGCCGCAGCTTCAAGCAGCTTGCGCGGCATTTCGGTCAGGAGATGATTGATGTGCACCACATACTTTATGGGTACCTTGCCGGACGCCAATATCCGGCCGATCTCGTCAATAGACGGACCGTTCTTGTAGCTCACATTGGCTGACACCCAAGCCGCATCAAGCGCCGTGGGTTTCCTTTTGATCTGGATTCCGCTGCCGGAGGCTGCTATAGAAATGGGCACGCCGTCGGCAAGGTGGAACTCCTTGGCCATCGCGGCCGGAATGAGCACCCAAAGTGAATTCCCGATTTTCTTGGCAGTTGCCATAATACCTCCAATGTTTATACAGTATAAACATAAAGCGAGATTCGTCAAACATCGATTGGAGCCGAGGGATTCAGACGGCGGCGCAGCGACGACAAGGCAACGTGATTCGTCGCTCGCTTCGGTTGATGCTGTCATCGCCCCCGAGCCTGAAAATGTTCCTGAAGCATCCATGTCCATAAGCCCCAACATGATTCAAGACTTCCTTTCCACACTGCTTTGCGACGCGATGAAGCAGCGAAGAGTGATGAGAATGGCCGACTAGCTCTTGGGTTGGAAGAGGGCGCAGATCAGGGTGTGGCTGGGCGCCGCCGTCGAATCGGGCTTCTCGAAAGACGGGAGAAACCGGTGAGCTATGCGCTGCCATGTCGGCAGGCGCTTTGCTATCGCGATGACGAATTGAGACGTTCGTGCCTTCGTCATCGAACTGCCACTAAGTTACGCTTGACGTAACGACGAATGCTTGCTACCGTACCGCATGATCTTGAGCTACAAAAACAAGACCACGCGAGAGTTTGCTGAGGGCGAGTATGTCAAGGCGTTTGCTGTATTTTCGCGACAGGCGGAGATAAAGCTGGATCAGCTCGACGCAGCGATCACGGTCCAGGATCTTGCGGTCTTGCCCGGAAGCCGACTTGAAGCTTTGAAGGGCGACAGGAAGGGGCAGTACAGCATCCGGATCAATGACCAGTGGCGAATCTGCTTCGAGTGGCCGAGTAGGTCCTCCACTCCGGCGAGCGTCGAGATCGTCGATTACGACAGATGAGGAATACCATGGCACGCAGCGCAATGCATCCTGGCGAGCATCTCGCCGAACAGCTCATCGAGCTCGACATGAGTGCTGCCGAGCTCGGCCGGCAGCTCCGAGTGCCGACGAACCGGATAACGGGAATCCTGAACGGTCAGCGCGCCGTCACCGGCGATAGTGCGTTGCGACTGGCGCATTTCTTCGGGACCAGCGCCGAGTTCTGGCTCAATCTGCAAAAGTTGTACGAACTCCGAATTGCCGAGCAGCAGGTAGGGGTAGCTATTCGGAATCTTCCGAGGCTTGCCGAACGGGCGAAACTCAAGAACCCAAGACCGCATGCGCGAGCGGCGTGAAGGGTTCGTGACTGGGCGAATACCATGAGCGACGAACGAAAATCTCTCCGCGAATACCTGACCGGCTGGTTTGCGAATCTGGCCATCACGATTCGCGCCGCTTTGTCGATGCCGTTGCTGTCGGATGACGAGCGCGCGGAGGCGGATCGCCGAATTGACCCGAACTTCATTCGCTGGGTGCATAACGATCCGATGGTTACAGGGAATTCGGCCAGTCGATATGGCGACGACGCGCCTGGATACCTAACCAGCAACGGTCTCGGCAGTTTGGAGATTGGTGCGGCCGACGACTGAAGATCGGCTGTTCGAACTGCCTTCCGGTTGTTCCTATGCTGGTCGGCCAGACGACCAGCATCTCAGGGTTTCGTAGATCGCTCAGGCTTATCAGGAGATCCCGCAGCATCCTCTGATCCAGCCTTCGGGCCGGTAGCCGGAACGCCGTCTGTGTTCATATGCCACTCGCCGATGCTCTGTCTTTCCGATGGCGTACCCAGCTTGGCGCGGTTGTCAGCCTGCGCACCAACGGTTTCCCACACTGCTTTGTTCCCACTGTGATTCGGGCTCACCTTGCCGACTTGCACAGTCGCGTTGTAGTCCTCGCTGAGGGCACCTTGCTCCTGGGAGATTTCCCTTCTGCGCATGTCGATGGTCGTGGCGGCACCGCTTTCCGTCGAGCGAATTCGCCCCGCGAGGTCATTGCCAACGCCTTGACCGGGTTCTACGCGTTGCCGGGACTGGTCGTTTCGAACGACGTCGTTGTTTGTCGCCGCCTGACCCCGCACAGTATCGACGTTCCTGGGCGCATCGCTTTGGCCGAAGTCATCGCGCAGCGTCGATGAGCCCCAGCCGAGGAGTTGGGGTAGCGGGTTACTCGGCGCCAAGGGACTGTCGCCGGTCACGAACTGACTGCCGACGTCACCGCCTTTCGCGTAGCCGAAGGCGATCTCTGTGACGGCGCGCTGCAGCTTGATCGGGTCGTCCTCGCGGAGCAATCCGCGTTCAGAAAGCCGTCGCGCGGCATAGTTGGTGAAATCGGTCTGGGCACCGCTGCTCCACTCGCTCATGAACTGCGCAGCACGGGTGAGTTCCTTTGACCGACCATAGGCGTTCTCACTGGCGGATTGATGATCAACTGCCTCGCGATACGAGGAGTCGAAACCCGAGGTGCCGGCGGTTCGGCTGCCGCGCGCCCACTGGTAGGCATCCGACGAGCGGAATTCCTTTACCAGAGATGTGGCTTCAGACAACTGTGACGTTTCGATGGCCTTACGTGCGTAGTCGTAGGAGCTCTGAAGTTGCTGTTGGTCGACGTGTCGACCCTCCAATTTCGCCTGTGCACCGATGTCTGTTAAGGGGATAGAGACACCAGTCGACGCCGAGGCAACGACGGTCTTGCCAACCATCGAGTCGTCAGCCAATCCCAGTCGCCGGTTCACTTCACGCGCGACCGAGTTCAGTTTCTGAAGCTGCGTCGAAGTGGATCCGCCATCGGACGTGTTGCTTGCGCCTGAGCGTTGTTGTGAGCGGTCGAAACTGTCCTGGATGCCGAGTGCATTGGTAAGGGCGGCCGACTGGCTGCGCTGCATCGAGTCACGCTCGGTCCTGGCAAGGGTTTCCGATTCGCGGGCGTTTTCTGAAAGGGAAGTTGCCTGGCGCTCGCTGAAGGTGAAGGTCGTGGCCAAGCGGCTCAAGGTGGCCTGGTAGCGGAAGACGCCGGCATCCGGCCCGCTGCCCTGAATGGTGCTGCCGTGGGCATTGCTCGTGGTGGACATGAAGGCAGAGCTCCGGTTCGGCGCGAGTTGCTGCTGATCGATGGAGACCGAGTCCTGAGTGACGTTACCCTTGCTCGTCGCACTCGACTCTCCCGACACCGCCGACTGCATCGGCCCGACACCGGTGACGGCCTGGAAGGCGACTTCGCCACCTTTGATGATGGCGGTCGCGATGATCGGGATCGAGATCACCATGTAGCCCGCTACGGCCTGGTCGGAGATGGCGCCGTGGTAGATGCTCGATGCGGTTTCGAGAGCCAGGCCCTGGGTCGTTGCATCCATGCGCGCCGCCGCTTCGAGGTTCTTGGCGCTGGCCAGCGTGGCCACGTAGTTGAGAATCGCATAGAGCGGCGGCCAGAGCTGGATCCAGACCAGGCTCAGGACGAAGCTCTTGAGCGCCAGCCCGAGGCCTCGGCCCTGTGCCAGCAGGAATAGCAGAAACACGAACGGGAATACCGCGTAGATGATCGCCTCGATCACGTTGCGCACCAGCGGCAGGGCCTGCTCGGCGACCTTGCCCATGGTCAGGAAAGACGAATTGATCGAGGCCGTGGCGTTGGCCCGGGCCGTCGCGATCATGAT
>CAMBRI010000285.1 GCA_945870205.1 Sulfuritalea hydrogenivorans sk43H
GGACTATGACCGGGCGACGGAGTTCGAGGCATTGGGCGGCAGGTTGATTGATCTGTCGTCCAACGAGTGGGCGGAAGTGGCGGAAGCGGCTTGATTACTTCGGTTGCGTCCAGTAATGGGGCTTCGATGCCCCTTGACCGCCCGGCAGGGCGGTTGTGAAATCGGTGCGGCCTCGCGGCTGCACCGATTTCCTTTTTTTGGGTATCGTTATCGTCTTCGGCGGGGGTATCTGGATTTTCCTGCATCGGTGCGTATTGCTGACCAGATGTCGGCAAAAGTGGTAATGCTCCTTGGCCAATGGCGATCATCGTGCTACGATGTATCTACACGTATCAACTAGCGAGGTAGTTATGAGACTGCAACTGGCGAAATGGGGCAACAGTCTGGCAGTTCGTCTGCCGGTGGAATGCACGCGCGCTGCCGGGTTGCGCGAGGGCGATACCGTCGAGGCGGAAGTGACGCCGATCGGTGAGATCAAGCTGACGCCGGCCCAGCCGTTCGACAAAGCGGCATTCATCAAGCGTCTGCGTAAGCTGCGGGCAACCATGCCGATGACGACGACAACCGTTCAAATTATGCGCCAGGAGGATCGTTATTGATGATCTACCTGGACACCAGCGCCGCGGTTCCAATGTTCGTCCCGGAGCCGGCGAGTCCTGCAATTGAGGCTTGGTTTGAGTCTTGCACGGAGCCTTTGGTATCGTCTGACTGGATAGTGACGGAGTTTTCGAGCGCCTTGTCCATCAAGGTTCGAAAAGGGGAGATCAGCGCCAGGCAGGCGCAGGCGGCATGGAAGGACTTCGACGCTTTCTGCAAGTCTGGCTTGCGTTTGTTGCCGGTGAGTCGAAAGGCGTTTGCAGAGGCTGCCGGGATGGCCCGGCATGCGGCAAGCGGCTTGCGCTCTGGTGATGCCTTGCACCTGGCGATGGCGCTTGAAGCCGGCGCCAGCGGGATTGCGACGGCAGACGAGACGCTTGCGAAGAACGCGAAAGTGAGCGGATTGGCGGTAAGCCAGATAATCTGATTATTTCTCAACTCATGACCCGATCCGAACTGGTTGACCGGCTGCATTCCCGCGTTCCAACGCTTACTCATGACGACGCCAAGTCCGTGGTCGACGTGATTCTTGAGGCCATTACATGCAGTCTGGTAGCCGACAGTCGCGTTGAGATCCGTGGTTTCGGCAGCTTCAGCCTGAGCTACCGGCAACCGCGAGTTGGGCGCAATCCGAAGTCGGGTGAAAAGGTTCAGGTTCCGGGAAAGCACGTTCCCTATTTCAAGGCGGGAAAGGAGATGCGGGAAGGCGTGAACGCAACAGCGATATAGGGTTCAGGAATAGAATCAGCCATGCTTAGCGATCTTGGCTTTCCCTGCAGACTGCCTACGATCCGGCGCAGACCGGAATGCATACGAGTCCATCGCTGTCCGTCGCTACATGGCTGCGAGAGACCTTTGCAGGAGCTGGGTCAGTTCTAATGCGAGGCTGGCTGCTTCAATAAGAATGAAGGGGGATCAACCAGTGGAACTCTATGTAGGCCTTGCCTTGATGGCATTGGGTATCGTGCTTTTTTTCATCGGTCGCTCGAAGTCCAAGACCGTGCGGGTTGAAGCAAGCAGCGGCTCGGTCGCCGTAGGCGGCAAGAACACGGGATCGATCACAAACCTGAACGTCGGCACGCCGCCTTCAGCGGAGCATGGCGTGCACTCATTAACCTACTCGGCCATCGTGGTGGAAATAGTAGGCATTGCGGTCACCCTCTGGCACGCTTGGCATATGGCGGCCAAATGACCGAGGAAAAGGACAAGCCCAAGGCCAAAGGTGGGCTGGTCTTGTCGGCGGTGCTGCCGGCAGTGACCAACCTCACCAAGAGCGCGCTGCCGCTGCCGGCAGCGTCAGTGGTGGCTAGTACCGGCAGTGTTGCCGTCACGGGTGACAACCTCGGCTCGATTCTCAACATCAATGCGAAGAACCTCACCATCGTCGAGCGGCAGATCGCCCGAGAACTGCCGTCGTATCTATCCAAGGTGGTCGCGCGATTCTCGGACGACTTGTCCGAATACAACTCCGGCCCCAAGCGCTCGCTGCCGCCTGAGGTCAGCGTGAAGCTGGCTTACAACGACTTTCCGCCGGCACATCACATCATCACCGACTACTCGAAATACTCGAACGTACTCGAGGCGACCTATCGGGGTGTTGAACAGCGCAACGACGACGCGCGTCGCCTTGTCCGCCGCCGTGCGGCAGTGGCCTATACGGAGGAGTTGCACAAGCTGCTCACAGCCCATAGTGTCAGCCACGCGCGGGCACACAACTTTGCCCGAAGCCATGCCGTTCCACTCGTCATGGCGGTGGTTGCCGCTCTCCTAGCTGACTTCTCAGTGGGAAGTGCAGCCCATGTGATGCAGGAGACTGCGCACCTGGCGGTCTGCCTGATCGTTGCCGACGCAGTAATTGAATGCGAGGTTCTAGAAAGGCCTGTCGATGCTGCTACCTCGTGAACAGAGCCCATGGAATTGCGGCTACTACCTTGGCGCTATGGCCTTGAAGGCCCTGTGCGAAGCTCCTGAGGGCAAGCTGGACCTGCCGAGCCTACAGGAACGAATGGGGCTGCTCACCAAGCGCGCGATCTCGCCGACGCAGGCGGTTGCGGCGGCGGCATGGCTGTATCTCATCGACGCGGTAAAACTTGACGAGACTGGGACAATTCAAAAATGCAGCTAGTCTCACTCAGCATCAAGCGCGCCAACCAGGTCTTGCGCGAAATCACGTTCAAAGATGGGCTTAACCTCATTCTCGACAAACCGACCGTTTCCGGCAAACAGAGTGGCAATAATGTTGGCAAAACAACGGTCCTTCGCCTTATCGATTTTTGTTTGGGCTCGGACGGCGACGAAATTTGGCAGGACTCTGAGTTCAAAGGTAGCATCAATCAGGATGTCTTCGACCTGCTTCATGGGACGCCTGCCGTCTTCATCACCCTGAAGACTTCTGACAAATTCCGGGGAATCCATTCGTTCCGTCGTTCCTTCAAAGTGAAGGGGCGGAAGGGCACCGGCCTCCTCTACATCGATGATGTTCCGCAAGACTCGGTCACCGCATACCGTGATGAAGTAAAGAACATTCTCTTTGGCACGAAAGCGAGAAAACCCAGCTTGCGCCAACTGGCACCGAAGTTCGTTAGGTCTTCCAGCGCCGTGATGAGCAAGACGTTGAAGTTCCTCGGGTCCTTTGGCAGCGAGGTGGACTATGAGGCGGTACACCTCTTTCTCTTTGGGTTCTTCAACGTTGGTGTCTTGGAGGAAAGAGCCGCTCTCACTGACAAGCGTATCGTTGTCGCGCGTGACTTGCTAGGGGCAACGCGTCAGCGGAAAGAAGGCGAGATCGAACAGCTCTTGCTTCACCTGCGGCGCGAAATCGAAGAGGTTCAGGCCACGATCCAGGTCCGTGGTGAAGTTCCAGAGATCGCCGCTGCGGCCAATTCTGTTTCTGAGATCCGTGCACAGGCTTCGGAGGTGGGAAGCGCTTTGGGACGGGTCGAGGGGGAAATTGCCTCGATCAGTTTGGCTATAGCCAGTTTGAAGCATGACTACGACAACATCGACTATGTCGCAGTCAAATCAATTTACTCAGAGGCTGGCAAGTATCACGAAAGGCTGCAGCACGATTGGGAAGACCTCTCCAATTTTGTGGCAAATTTGCGCGGACGGAAAGAGCGCTTTCTTCAGCAGCAGTTGGATGAGCTGAACGAGAAAGCTGCAAGCGCGCACCAGGCCCTTGCGCGCCTTCAGGTCCAAGAGGAAAGTTTGGTGGCGGCGCTGCGTCAAACGAGAGCGTTTGAGGTTGCGCTTGAGGCTCGAGCGGATCTGCATGAAAAGCTTAAGCAGGTAGGTGGCCTCGAGGAAAGCCTGAGCGCGATCCAATCGCTTCGAGCTTCCTTGGAAGACATTGACAGCAAGCTCGATGCGACACGGACGACCGTGGAGGATGGAAAGGCGCAGCTTACGCAGCGCGTGTCGTTATTCAATGAGTTTTTCTCTTCCCTTTCGAAAGAGTTGTATGGCGAGCAATATTTGCTGACCTTCGATGAGTCCAAGAATGGCTCGATCATCTTTTCTTTGACCTCCGTCGGTGCGAACGTAGGTGCGGGCAAGAAGGTCTCACAAACGGCTGCATTTGATATTGCCTATATCAAGTTCCTACGTGCCGCCGCAATCAACTTTCCGACCTTCGTTTGTCACGATGGCGTAGAGGCAATCCATGGAAATCAGTTGTCGGAGCTGCTGACGACGGCCAACGGCTTAGATGGCCAGCTTGTACTTGCTGCCATCCGGGACAAGCTTCCTGGGATCAACGAGACGTTCCTTGAGGAAAATACGATCCTCGAACTCTCTCAGGATGACAAGCTTTTCGGGCTGTAAGTGAGTTTCACGCGCTGCCTGGGCGTGAATCCTGGACTTAATCTAGAACCGATCGTCAAAGTAGGCGTGAAGCTCGTGGTCTGCCTCGAGGCAAGCCACAAGAATGATCATTGCTGCGCGCACCAAGGCCTCATCACGGCCGTCAGCCGAGTGGCGCGTGTGCTTGCCACCGTGGAATAGGTTGTTGCGCGTTCTGAGCGCGGCATCGATCGCTTGCGCAATGGGCTTATCGCCCTCAAGCGGCCGATCATCCCAACTCCCATCCTCGAGCTGCACTTGGGGCGGCTGGCCAGTGAGGTAGTTCACCGCCGTGGAGAGTTCTGACCCTGGCTCAAGGTCTTGCATCCTTTCGCCGATGATGTCGCCGAAGGTGCGCCAGGCCGGTGCGGCCAACCCATGCTGATTGCGTCGGTACTGATCAAGGCCCTTCAAGGCGTACTCAAACCTGCTGACGAGGGCGAAGAACTCGCAGGCAAGTTCCCGCGGCATGCGCAGGCCATCAAATGGTGATCTCATATCGCTCTCCCTCGGCGCACAATGGTGGCATTAACGTTGACCTGTGCGCATTACTTTGCGCTCTGGAGCGTTCATCCCGAATCAGTATGGCCGCACGACACGGTCTCCGATTGTATGGCAGGTGACCGGCGCATTGCAGTCTAAGTCTGACCACGGGCCCAAGTCCGCTCTGACCAAACTCCTGCCGGATGCCAGATTCAGGTGACCGGCTGACCAACCGAACAGGCCACATGGCTTGCCTTATGTCAGGACAAATCCGCGATAATCATCGCAATTGGGTTTCCAAAATGACAAATGCGCCTGATCGACAACATCAACAGCTTGCTGGGTGAAGACCTCAAAGGCACTCTCGCGCCTGGCTCGAAGCTGAAGATTGC
>CAMBRI010000286.1 GCA_945870205.1 Sulfuritalea hydrogenivorans sk43H
GAGCACGGCCAGCAGCGGCAGTGGAAGCCAGTGCAGGAGCCACATCAGGGCGAGCAGAAGCCGCGTCACTTCAGACCTCCGGGCAGGTGCGCGCGACAGCTGTGGTCGTCATCACCGGGCAGCCTGATTTGGAAAATGCAGCGCCGCGATTTCTTGCGGGTCTGGCGCCGCCGCGCCCGCCGGCACCTTGTAGCGGTTGTAGCCCCATAGATATTGCTCTGGGCATTGCCGGATCAGCGCTTCCAGTTCGCCGTTGAGTTGTGCGGCGCGCTGCATCAAGTCGCCGGTCAGCGGTGCGCTCAGTGCAAACAGCTTGAGGTGGAAGCCCGCGCCGTAATGCAGGCGCTCGCCATAAGCGAGCAGCACCGTGGCCCCGCCGGGTATGGATTGCGCCAGTCGCGCCGCCAGCGTCATGGTGTAGGCGGGGCGCCCCCAGAAGGGCAGCCAGGCGCCTTCGCCGTTTCCCGGCACCTGGTCGGGCAGCATGCCCACGGCTTCGCCGTTCTTCAATGCCTTCAGCAGGCGTCGCACACCGGACAGGTCCGCCGGGGCCAGTTTGAGATTGGCACCTCGTCCCTGCTCGATCAGGGGTGCCAGCCAGTCCTGTTTGGGCCGGCGGTAGAGCACGGTCATCGGCCGTCTCGCCGCATAGTACTGGGCGGTGATTTCGAAGCACCCCAGGTGCGGGGTGAGGAAAAGGATGCCGCGCCTGGCTTCCCACGCCTCTTCCACCAGTTCCCAGCCTGAAACGCGCACCACGCGCGCGACCACTTCGTCTTGCGGACGCAACCAGATCTTGGGCAGTTCCAGCAGCGCCTTGCCGGCCTCGGCAATCGCCGCTGTCTTCGCTGTCATCAGGCCGGCCTGCGCAATGTGCGTCGAAAAATTGCGCCGGTAGGTGGCCGACAGCAGCCACGCCAGCCAGCCTGCAAGCGCTCCGAGGTTGTGCAGCAGCGGTAGCGGCAATGCCGCCAGGGCCTTGAAAACAACGGGGAATGGGGAGGCCATTGAAGAATGGAAGGAACAAAGCAAGTAGAATTATCGCCTACTGTCCGCCCCCGGGCCATTCTTCCGATTTCCCCGTCATGAAAACGCAGCTTCAGAGCAGGCTGACCCCGGATGCAGCGGCGTCAGGCGCAGCGGTCGTAGCCAAAAAGAAACTGCGTGTCGCCGTGATCGGCGTCGGATACCTAGGCCGCTTTCATGCCCAGAAATACGCCGCGCTCTGCAGTGCCGGCGAGGGCGTGGAACTGGTCGGCGTGGTTGACGCTGATCTTGAAACCGCGCAGCGCGTGGCCAGGGAACTGGGGGTAGCGGCCTACACCGACTACCGTGAACTGCTCGGCGCCAGCCCGGCGGTCGATCTGGTCTCGGTTGCCAGCACCACCGCGACTCATCATGCCGTGGCGCGCGACTGCCTGGCCGCCGGCGTGCATGTGCTGGCGGAAAAACCGATCACTGTCACCGTGGCGCAAGCCGACGAACTGATTGCGCTGGCCGACAGCCGGCAACTCGTGCTGCAGGTCGGCCATCTGGAGCGCTTCAATCCGGCCTGGCTGGCGGTGAAGGACAAGATCAAACGCCCGGTATTCATCGAAGCGCACCGCATGGCGCCCTTCAAGGCGCGCGGCATCGACGTTTCGGTGGTACTCGACCTGATGATCCATGATCTCGACCTGATCCTGCCCCTGGTCGACAGCCCTGTCGCCGACTTGCGCGCCTCGGGTGTTTCGGTATTGACCGACGGCATCGACATCGCCAACGCGCGCATTGAATTCGCCAACGGCTGCGTCGCCAACCTCACCGCCAGCCGCACGTCGACCGCGAGCCTGCGCCGCCTGCGCGTGTTCCAGCATCACGAGTACATCTCCATCGATTTTGGCGACCGCCGCATCGGCATCAGCAGGCGGCGTGAGGTGCTGGCTGGCGCTGCTGACCCGAATGAGGCACCGATCGACACCGAAACCTCCCAGCAAGCCCCGGGCGATGCGCTGATGACCGAGATCCAGGCCTTTGTCGAGGCCGTGCGCCACGGCACCAAACCGGTGGTCAGCGGCCGCGAAGGTCGCGACGCGCTGGCCATTGCGCTGGAAATCGACCGCATGATTGCCGCACGCCACAATTCCATTTCCTGACGCCATGCCCATGAACATTCCGATGCTCGATCTCAAGGCCGAATATGCCTTGCTCAAGGATGAAATCGAACCTGCCGTGATCGACGCACTGGCGGCCTGCCAGTACATCGGCGGCCCCAACGTCAAGGCCTTCGAGGCCGAAGCTGCAGCCTATGCCGGCGTCAAGCACGCGATATCCTGCGCTTCCGGCACCGACGCGCTGCTGATCGCGCTGCGCGCCATCGGCCTCGGGCCGGGCGACGAAGTCATCACCACGCCATTCACCTTCGTCGCCACCGCCTCCACGGTAGTCATGTGCGGCGCCACACCGGTGTTCGTCGATATCGATCCACGAACCTTCAATCTCGACCTCGATCAGGTCGCAGCCGCCATCACGCCGGCTACCCGCGCCATCGTGCCGGTGCATCTGTTCGGCCAGCCGGTGGATCTGGCGCCGTTGAAAGCCCTGTGCGACAAGCACGGGCTGAAGCTGATCGAGGATGCCGCGCAGTCCTTTGGCGCCGACTTGGGACCCAAATGCGCCGGACGCAAGTCGGGGGCTTATGGCGACATCGGCTGTACCTCCTTTTATCCGTCGAAGAACCTTTCGGCCTTCGGCGACGGCGGCCTGATGATCACCGACAACGATCAGTTGGCCGCCGAGATGCGGGTGCTGGCCAGCCACGGCTCGCGCGTGCGCTACCACCATCATGTGCTGGGCTACAACTCGCGGCTGGACGAAATCCAGGCCGTGATCCTGCGCGTGAAGCTGAAGCGCCTCGACAACTTCAACGCGCGCCGTATCGCCATCGCCGATTCCTACAACAAAGAGCTGGCGGGCCTCGTCGAGACGCCGTTCGCGGACGGGCACGGTCGGCATGTGTACCACCAGTACACGATTCTTTCAGACCGCCGCGACGTGATCCAGAAAGTCTTGGGCGACTCCGGCATTGCCTGCGCCGTGTACTACCCGGTGCCGCTGCACCAGCAGGAGATGTTTGCCGCGACGCACGGCAAGCTGAGGCTACCGGTGACCGAGAAGGTCGCGCAACGCTGCCTCTCGCTGCCGATCTCGCCCATGCTGAAGGACGAGCAGATCAAGCGCATTGCCGGGGCAATCCGCCAGGCGCTGACATGACATTCCATCCGACCGCCGTGATTGCCGACGATGTCAAATTCGGTGCCAACGTGCGCGTCGGGCCTTACGCCGTGATCGAGGAAGACGTGATCCTCGGCGACGATTGCGAAGTCGCCGCACATGCTGTGATCAAGCACCACACGCGCATGGGTGCACGCAACCGTGTCGCAGAACACGCGGTGATCGGCGGCGATCCGCAGGACTTCAAGTTCAAGCCGGACTGCCTTTCCTATACCGAGATTGGCGACGACAACTGGCTGCGCGAAGGCGTCACGGTGCACCGCGGTTCGCGTGAGGGCAGCAGCACGCGGCTGGGCAACGGCTGCTTCCTTATGGCCTACAGCCACATCGCCCACGATTGCGTGGTCGGCAACCACGTGGTGATGGCCAATACCGCCGGCATCGCCGGCGAAGTCGTGGTCGATGACCGCGCCTTCATTTCGGCCGCCGTCACCGTGCACCAGTTCTGCCGTGTGGGCCGCAATGCGATGATCGGGCTCTCCTCCAAGGTGGTGCAGGATGCCTTGCCCTTCTGCATCACCGACGGCAACCCGGGTCGGGCCCGCGGCCTCAACCTGGTGGGCCTGCGCCGCAATGGTTTTGCCAAGGATGAGATCAAGGCGCTGAAAGAAGCCTACCGGTTGCTGTATTCGCGCGTTCCGCTGGAAGAGGCTCTGCTCACCATGAAGGCAATGAACAGCGTTGCCGTTGGCGAAGTCGTGGAATTCATAGCGAACTCGAAGCGCGGTTTCGCCCACCCGACGCGCTAGGGTTTTCCGCCGGGCTTCATTGCGGTCGGTGGTGTGCCGTCTTCCCGCCGGCAACACGCTTGTTGCCCCGGATTGACGGTCAAGGCCATCCCCGCCTACAATGCACGCTGTTCCGCCGAGTTAAATGACAACTTGCGTGGCGGAGAACACCGGCAACGGTGGGAAAACAAATAACGCTAAAGCGTCGCCTGCTTCCGCCCCATAGCTGGCCTCGCCAAGTTGTGGGGCGTTTTGTTTTTGGAGCAGGACAAATGGCAAATACGGCACAAGACTATTTCTTCACTTCCGAGTCGGTCTCCGAAGGCCACCCGGACAAGGTCTCCGACCAGATTTCCGATGCCATCCTCGACGCCATCCTGGCGCAGGATCCGCATTCCCGCGTCGCCGCGGAGACCCTCTGCAACACCGGCCTGGTGGTTCTCGCCGGCGAGATCACCACCAAGGCCAACGTCGATTACATCGGGGTTGCGCGCAACGTGCTGAAGCGCATCGGCTACGACAACACCGAGTACGGCATTGACTACAAGGGCTGCGCCGTGCTGGTGGCCTACGACAAGCAAAGCCCGGACATCGCCCAGGGCGTGAACCAGGCCTACGACGACAACCTGAACCAGGGCGCCGGCGACCAGGGACTGATGTTCGGCTACGCCTGCGACGAAACACCGGTGCTGATGCCGCTGCCGATCTATCTCGCGCATCGCCTGGTCGAGCGCCAGTCGATGCTGCGTCGCGACGGCCGCCTGCCCTGGCTGCGTCCCGACGCCAAGTCGCAAGTGACCATTCGCTACCGCGACGGCAAAGCCCATTCGATCGACACCGTGGTGGTCTCCACCCAGCATGCACCCGACATCGAGCTGCCGCAGATCCGCGAAGCGGTGATCGAGGAAATCATCAAGCCCATGCTGCCGAAAGAATTGATCAAGGGCGAGATCAAGTACCTGGTGAACCCCACCGGGCGCTTTGTCGTCGGCGGCCCGCAGGGCGACTGCGGCCTGACCGGGCGCAAGATCATCGTCGACACCTACGGCGGCGCGGCCCCCCACGGTGGCGGTGCCTTCTCCGGCAAGGACCCGTCGAAAGTAGACCGTTCCGCCGCCTATGCCGGCCGTTACGTGGCGAAGAACATTGTCGCCGCGGGACTAGCCAGCAAGTGCCTGGTGCAGATTTCCTATGCCATCGGCGTTGCCGAGCCGACCTCGGT
>CAMBRI010000287.1 GCA_945870205.1 Sulfuritalea hydrogenivorans sk43H
AAGGCCGTGCGCGCAACCACGCTCTTGCGCAACATCGCGCGCGACTACGCGCCGGTGGTTTTCGCCAACAGTCTGGGTGCCGAGGACATGTTGCTGACCGACCTGATCTGGCGCGAGGACATCAATATCGCGATTTTCTCGCTGGACACGGGCCGCCTCCCCGTGGAAACCTATGAACTGATTCACCAGACGGAAAAGCATTACGGGCGCAAGCTGGACATCTATTTCCCGCGCCATGACGCCGTGGAGACCTATGCACGGACGCACGGCAGCCACGGCTTCTACGACTCGGTGGAGGCGCGCAAGGCCTGCTGCCACGCGCGGAAGGTCGAACCGTTGCAGCGCGCCCTGGCCGGCAAGGGCGCCTGGGTCACTGGCCTGCGCGCGGGCCAGTCCGCCACCCGCGACAGGCTGAAAGTCATAAGCCAGGACACCACCAACAACCTGGTCAAGGCCAGCCCGCTTGCGGACTGGAGCGAGGCCGAGATCTGGGTGTACCTGCGTGCCAATGGCGTGCCTTACAACCGCCTGCATGAGCGCGGCTATCCCAGCATCGGTTGCGCACCCTGCACCCGCGCCATCCAGCCAGGCGAAGATGTCCGCGCCGGGCGCTGGTGGTGGGAGACTCCGGAAACCAAGGAATGCGGATTGCATGTCGTGGACGGCCGGCTGCAGCGCGTCGCAACCCAGGGAGCAGATGCATGAGCACGCTGGCCCTTCAGCAGCACGCCACGCTGTCGCACCTCGATTGGCTGGAGTCCGAATCCATCCATATCCTGCGGGAAGTGGCAGGACAGTGCGCAAATCCGGCATTGCTGTTCTCCGGCGGCAAGGACTCGCTGGTGCTGCTGCGTCTCGCGGAAAAGGCTTTTCGCCCGGGACGTTTTCCCTTCCCCCTGCTCAACATCGATACCGGCCACAATTACACGGAGGTTATCGACTTCCGAGACCTTCGCGCCTGCCAGCTCAACGAGCGACTGATTGTGCGTTCGGTCGAGGATTCGATGCAGCGCGGCTCTGTGGTGCTCAAGTCTGCGGGGGAATCGCGTAACAAGCACCAGTCGGTGACCTTGCTCGAAGCGATCGAGGAGTTCGGCTTCGACTGCTGCATCGGCGGCGCCCGGCGCGATGAGGAAAAGGCCCGCGCCAAGGAACGCATCTTCTCCTTCCGCGACGAATTCGGCCAGTGGGATCCGAAGAACCAGCGCCCCGAGTTGTGGGACCTGTTCAACGCAAAAGTGCACAAGGGCGAGAACATCCGCGCCTTCCCCATTTCGAACTGGACCGAACTGGACGTCTGGCAGTACATCGAGCGGGAAGAGCTGCAACTGCCATCGATCTACTTTGCGCACAGGCGCTCCGTCGTGAGGAAGAACGGATTGCTGCAACCGGTGACGGAACTTACGCCGGCACGCCCCGGCGACGTCGTCGAGGAACTCTCCGTGCGCTTTCGCACGGTCGGCGACATTACCTGCACGGCGCCGGTCGAATCCACTGCGGACAGCGTCGCACGGATCATCGAGGAAACAGCGACAACCACGATCACGGAACGCGGCGAGACACGTCTCGACGACCAGACCTCTGAAGCCTCGATGGAACAACGCAAGAAGGAAGGGTATTTCTAATGAGCGCTATTGAAAGCCTGCCGGGGATCGATAATGGCCTGCTGCGCTTCCTCACCTGCGGCAGTGTAGATGACGGCAAGAGCACCCTGATCGGCAGGCTGTTGTTTGACACCAAGGCCATCCTGGCCGACACGCTGCACGCCATGGCGCGTACTTCCGCACGACGCGGACTGGAAGCGGTTGATCTGTCCCTTTTGACCGACGGCCTCAGCGCCGAGCGCGAGCAGGGCATCACGATCGATGTCGCCTACCGTTACTTCACGACCGGGCGGCGCAAATACATCATCGCCGATGCCCCGGGTCACGAGCAGTACACGCGCAACATGGTCACCGCCGCCTCGACCGCGAATCTGGCGATCATCCTGATCGATGCACGCAAAGGTGTTCTTACCCAGACCCGGCGCCATTCCTATCTGGCCCACCTGCTGGGCATTCCGCATGTCGTGGTCGCGATCAACAAGATGGATCTGGTCGATTACGACCACGCAATCTATGAACGTATCCGGGGCGAATATCTTGAATTCGCCGCCACGCTTGGTATCGGCGACGTCACCTTCATTCCATTGTCAGCGCTCAACGGCGACATGATTGTCGATCGGGGCGAGAATCTTGACTGGTATGGGGGGCCGACGCTGCTCGACCTTCTGGAGAGCGCCCCTGGCGCCCACAGCGAACGCGACGAGCGCTTCCGCTTCCCGGTCCAGTTCGTCTGCCGACCGCAGCGATCGGGCGACCCGAAGCTACACGACTATCGCGGTTTCATGGGTCGCGTCGAATCAGGCGAGGTTGTTGTCGGCGACGAAGTACTGGTTCTGCCCTCGGAACAACGCTCGCGCGTCAAGGCCATCGAGATCCATGGCCGCTCACTGCCGCGTGCGATCGCGGAGCAGTCGGTCACACTGCTGCTTGAAGATGAGATCGACGTTTCGCGTGGCGACATGATCGTGCACGTCGAAAAGTCGGCGCGGGTGACACGGCGAATCGAGACCATGCTCTGCTGGCTAGGTGAAACGGCGCTCGATCCGGGGCGAAAATACCTGATTCGCCAGACCACGCGAGAAACCAAAGCGGCGATCGAGGCGATCAGCTACCGGCTCGACATCAATACCCTGCAGCAGATGCCTGCCGAGCACCTGGGCATGAACGACATCGCATACGTAATCTTCAAGCTGGCACGGCCGCTGTGCGTCGATGCTTACGCCGAGAACCGCTCCACCGGGGCTTTCATCGTAATCGACGAAACAACCAACAACACCGTGGGTGCAGGCATGATTCTGTAACAGTTGGTCGCCTGAAAGCAAAAAGGCCAGGCAACGCCTGGCCTTTTTGTTGACTCCCGAAAATGGCTTACTCGACAGCGGGGGCCTCAGCCACGTCGCCTGCCGGACGATCCAGCAATTCGACAAAGGCCATAGGCGCGTTGTCGCCAACGCGGAAGCCCATTTTCAGTATCCGCAGGTAACCACCGTTGCGGGCAGCATAGCGCGGGCCGAGTTCGTCAAACAATTTACCGACGATTTCGCGGTCGCGCGTGCGGTCGAAGGCCAGGCGGCGATTGGCCAGACTGGGCTTCTTGCCAAGCGTTATAAGGGGTTCCACCACGCGGCGCAATTCCTTGGCCTTGGGCAGGGTAGTCTTGATGGCCTCATGGCGCAACAGCGAGACCGCCATGTTGCGCAGCATCGCCTGGCGATGCGCTGAAGTGCGATTGAGCTTGCGAAGTCCGTTACCGTGACGCATTTTGATGTCCTCGTTTTTTTGCGGTCATCGCGCAAGGCAAATGGCCGGTTAATGGTTATCGAGAGTAGGTAAATCAGTGTTGCAAGTGAAACAAATGAAACAGTCAGACAACGCGACCGGGCCAAAGCCCGGTGTGAAAATTATCCTGCCAGCTTTTCCAGCCCGGCCGGCGGCCAGCTTTCAAGCTTCATGCCGAGGGTCAGGCCGCGCGACGCAAGCACTTCCTTGATCTCGTTGAGCGACTTGCGGCCCAGGTTCGGCGTCTTCAGAAGTTCGGTTTCGGTGCGCTGAATCAGATCACCAATGTAATAAATGTTCTCGGCCTTGAGGCAGTTCGCGGAACGTACGGTCAACTCCAGATCATCAACAGGGCGCACCAGTACGGGATCCACCGAGGTCTGCTTGGGGGTTTCCGCGGACATCGGCGTACCTTCAAGGTCGGCAAAAACCGACAGCTGCTCCATAAGGATGCGTGCCGCAGTGCGAACGGCTTCCTCTGCGTTGTCGATCGCGCCGTTGGTCTCGATGTCTAGAATCAGCTTGTCGAGGTCGGTGCGCTGCTCGACACGGGCGGACTCGACCGAATAGCTTACGCGGCGCACCGGGCTGAACGACGCGTCAAGCATGATCTGGCCGATGGCACGGTTTTCGCGGGCAATTTCGCGCTGATTCGCCGGCACATAGCCGCGGCCGGATTCGACGCGAATCTGCATGTTGAGCTTGCCGCCCGGTGCGATGTGGGCGATCACGTGATCGGGATTGACGATTTCGACGTCGTGCGTGGTTTCAATATCGCGCGCCGTCACCACGCCTTCGCCGTTGCGGGAAAGGGTAAGTGTTGCCTCGCGGCGATTGTGCATCTTCAGCACCACGCCCTTGAGATTCAGCAGCACGTCGACCACGTCTTCGCGAACGCCATCCAGCGTCGAGTACTCGTGGAGCACGCCTTCGATGGAAACTTCGGTCGGAGCTACTCCCTCCATCGAGGAAAGCAGGATACGGCGCAGGGCATTGCCCAGCGTATGGCCGTAACCGCGTTCGAACGGCTCCATGACCACACGGGCATGCACCGGCGAAAGCTGCTGGACATCGATACTGCGGGGTTTCAGAAGTGTGTGCATGTGCATTCCTTCAAATGAACAACGCCTGGCGTCCGAAGGACGCCAGGCGTAAAACTACGTGTTAGCGCGAATACAGTTCGACAACCAGGCCTTCATTGATCGACGGCGGCAGGTCCTCGCGTGCAGGATACGACTTGAAAACACCCTTGCCGGCCTTGACATCGACCTCGAGCCATGCCGGGAAGCCACGCGATTCGGCAGCTTCGAGAGCGGCCTTGGTGCGCAGATGGCCACGGGTGCCCTCAAGCAGTTGGATGACGTCACCGGGACGCACGCTGTACGATGGAATGTCAACCCGCTTGCCATTTATCAACACACCGTTGTGGCGGACCACTTGGCGCGCTTCTGCACGTGATACGCCAAAACCCATGCGGTAGGCCACGGTGTCAAGACGCCCTTCGAGCAACTTGAGCAGATTCTCGCCGGTCTGTCCCTTCTTGCTTTCTGCATCGGCGAACACCTTGCGGAACTGCCGCTCGAGAACGCCGTAAATGCGACGGATTTTTTGCTTTTCGCGCAGTTGCGTACCGTAACCGGACAAACGTTGGCCGGACTTCTGGCCGTGCTGGCCGGGCGCGTAGGCACGGCGCTCGACGGAACATTTGTCAGTGAAGCACTTCTCGCCTTTGAGGAACAGCTTTTCGCCCTCGCGGCGGCACTGGCGGCACTTGGCATCTAGGTTGCGGGCCATGGTGTC
>CAMBRI010000288.1 GCA_945870205.1 Sulfuritalea hydrogenivorans sk43H
AGTTCCGCGAGCATTGCTCGCTGCTCACTCGTCAATACCAGTGCCGCACGCTTCGTCTTTCTGGCCATGATCACTCCCGTCAGAAGTTGTACAAGGGTCATGATCAGTATAGACTATTATGTAATGTTATTGATGGAACGAACTACTAGATTCGGACTGTCTACGGGTTCGCCTTTTAGAAACTCGGGCGCATAGAAGGAGGCTGCTTCGTGACAATTCCACGCGTTAGCAGGGTCAGGAATGAGGATCGATGGGTGGCGCAGCCTAATCCCCCACCACGCGTGGTTACGGGTCCGACTCCACAGCTCGACATCTGGGGAAACAGCGAACACCGAGCGGAAGCCGATGCCCTTGTTCCCTACGCTCTCGCCGGCGCTCTTGGCGCTTGAGTGAAGCGACAGAATCGCGTGCAGATCGCTGCGCTTCGTCGATTCGTCCTTGGGGCGCGGGTATGCGGAAACGGCGAGCCCGTCGTTTGCAACGGTCAGAGTCCCAGTTTCACCGTTCTGTCGCCAACATATCTCTATCCGGCAATCGGCCCGGTCGAGCGCGTTTTGGAGCAACTCGTAGACGACACGGCCGTCGTAGTCTCGCCAAACGGTGCGTTCGGCACCGAGGTCTCGGACGCGCGCGCTTTCGGGCAGGCGTCGATGCTCGGCACAGTGCTCGTCAAGAAGGGAGTGAATATCTTCGAGAGTGGGACGGATCATTTGCATGGTGGGATAACCAATCAAGAATTATCATGAGCATTGCATTAAAAAAAGCCTGATTAGCAACGAACGTCAGCTAGGCTCATCTGGTGAGCTTGGCTGACCGTAAAGTGACCTCCACAGCACAATTGGAGGGACTTGCAATGGCGATGAATCGAATTCAATTTCAACCGGGACTGTCGATGCCGGACTTTCTGAAGGACTATGGAACCGAAGGGCAATGCGAGCAGGCGCTTGAAGCCATTCGCTGGCCGAACGGCTTTGGCTGTCCGCGATGCGGTCACGCGGCGCATTACGTTCTGCGGGATGGCGTGCGCAAGTTCTTTCAGTGCAACGCTTGCCGGCATCAAGCCTCGCTGATTGCCGGAACAGTGTTTCAGGGCACGAAGCTGCCACTGACGATCTGGTTCCTGGCGATATACCTGATCAGCCAGGCCAAGACCGGGCTGTCGGCCTTGGCATTGAAGCGACAACTGGGCTTGAGTTACCCCACGGCGTGGTTGATTCACCACAAACTTATGCAGGTGATGGCCGCGCGCGAAGATCGCTATGTGCTTGAAGGAAACGTTCAAGTCGATGATGCCTATCTCGGCGGTGAACGCAGTGGCGGCAAGGTCGGCCGTGGCTCGGAGAACAAGGTGCCGTTTGTCGCTGCCGTATCGCTCAGCGAAGATGGCCGCCCGTTGCGCATCAAACTGACGCCCGTATCCGGCTTTACCCTCAAGGCAATTTCGGTGTGGGCGAAAGATCATCTTGCCCCTGCCAGCGTGGTCTTCTCTGACGGACTGGCCTGCTTCGGAGCGGTTACCGAAGTAGGCTGTAGCCATCAGCCAACGGTCATGGCTGGACGCAAACCCAAAGACGTGCCCGAGTTCAAATGGATCAACACCATTCTCGGCAATCTCAAGACCAGCCTTTCGGGCGCCTACCATGCGTTCGACTTTCGGAAGTATGCGGCTCGTTACCTTGCGGCGTTCTGCTATCGCTTCAATCGACGATTCGACCTGCGCACCCTGCACCAGCGTCTGCTGATCGCCGCTGCCGGCTGCGCGCCCCAACCCCGGCGCTCGATTCGGTTGGCTGACGTTCATTGCTAATCAGGAAAAAAAGTGCAACAGCAGGTGGTTTCCATAGCAATTACATAGAAGTCACCGGCGCTCCGCGCATTTATCGTGCAGGGTCCCTTGGAACGCAGTCGTTAAACGGTTCAGATCGTGGCAAGCACGATCTAACCTTATTCGTTGGGCCTGCTCATTTGATTTCGTAGCGATATTTGGTTGCACTGAGGTTTATGCCCCCGGTTTCTTAGCCCACCTGTTCTTAAGGGCTTCTTTGTCCAGATTGACGTCAGCGTTTTTTGGAAGCAAAAGGGGCTTCTTTTGAAAATCCTTATATTCAGATCCCAATAGTGGAGGCGTCACGAAAACAGTCATGTCGTCGGGGTCAATCCTGATCAAGTCAAGATCGAAAAGCGTATGCAAGTCAGCCCTCAGCAGGAGGCCGTTTGAAATGTTGTTTGTTCCACCTGACGCGAATGGTTGGATGTGCGCCGCTTCTAATGCGTTTTCTGCGGTGCAACCTGAAATCAAGCATCGTTTGTAGGTATCTAACAAATCTTGACGAAACTTAGGCTGGCCTCTCCTAAGTACTATCGATCTGAGGACTCTCTCTTTCGCTTCGGCGTCATTCTTAGGATCAAAACTACCCCTTTTATCTTCAACTTCTGCTATGAGATCCAGTTCTACAGGAGGTTTCCATGGAATATCTAATCCTAATTCCACGGCTTTTTTCCGACCGGCATCAGTTAATTGCCAAACTCGTTGACTTGGATTAAGCCCTTTCCTGTTCATGAGAATCCATTTCCTGTCATCCGGCGTAGGGCCACCATTCTCCTTTTCATAGTCAAAAAATGGGGTCTGCAGCCATTTCTTTTGTCGTCTCATCACTATCAATGTCCATGAGATTTCGTTTTTCCACCTTTGTTTGTCGGCTGGTGGTACAGAAAGCTTCATCGCACCTTCAATTTCTGGACGCAATTCTTCGGCGATAGCGAAGCCATCTTCGTGCTTTGCAATTGCTTTTAGGAGTTCGTGTTGAAACTCGGGATCACTTCGATTTGGCAGTTTCATTTTCTTGGCGTCCTTTGAAAGCAAGTAAAGCAAGTAAAGTGATTGCTGCAAGGGTCACTCCGCTTTGTGCGAGTAGTTTTTGGAAAGGACCCATATGTTGGCACGGAATGATGAAAGTATGGCCTGGTGAAACTGGAATTCCGTCCCGGTCAAAGACGGCAAGTTGATTCTCGGATGCGCACTGCCGGCAATGTACAGGACACAAATGGCCTTTTCATTCCGGACAGTCTTCGATCTGCAGTTCGAGGAACCGCGCGGGCAGTCCGGAACGGCGACGTGTCGGCGTCTGTATGGCTTTCTCCAGCACGGCAGCCCCGCTGACCAACGTCACACGCAAGCGTGCACGGGTCACGGCGGTATAGACCAGTTCTCGAGTCAGCACCGCGTTGTGGTCCTCGGGAAGGAGGACAAGTACCTGGTCGAACTCGGACCCCTGCGACTTGTGCACCGTCATCGCAAAAGCGGTCTCGTGCGCGGGCAGGCGAACCAGGGCCATGGCGCGGAATCCAGCATCGCCCTCCGGGAAGAACACCATCAGCGCACCTGACTCGTCGGGCATGACGATGCCGATGTCGCCGTTGAAGAGCTTCAGCACGTAGTCGTTGCGCAGGACCATCACGGGCCGGCCGGGGTACCACTCCGACTGCTCGCCGGGATCGAGGGGGTGCTTGAGGGCGGAGCGGAAATGCTTGCTGACCAGGCGATTGATCGCCTCGACGCCGCGCGCACCGTCGCGGACCGCGCACAGTGTGCGGAAGCGTGCGAAGGCGGCCGTCGCCGAACCTGGATTCTTCCCATCGGCGCGCAGCGCATCGAGATAGCCCGCGTAGCCGGCCAGTATTGCTTGCGACGATTCGTCGCGCGGTATGGACCCGCCATCATCAAGCCATTGCAGGGTGCTGCTCGTATCCGATCCCAGTCGGGCGATGGCACCGGCGCTGTCGCCAGAATTGATGTCGGCGGCCAGTTGTCCGATGCCCGAGTCGCTGGCAAAGCGGAAGTTGCGCGTGAGCCAGACGACCTGGTCTTGCAGCCCGCTCTGTGCCACTGGTCTGGGCGCCTGAACGGCAGCACCGGGCATGGCGCACAGGGATGCGATCTGATCGATCCGCGCTACCGAGAGCGAGGGGTCGGCGCTTAGTTCGGCGAACACCGCGCCGGACTCGACAGCGGCGAGTTGGTCTTTGTCTCCCAACAGGATGATCCGTGCGTCGTCAGGTACCGCTTCGATCAAGCGGGTTGCCAGCGCAAGGTCGAGCATCGATGCTTCATCGACCACCAGGGCATCGATCGCCAGCCGGTTGCCGGCGTGGTGACGGAAGCCGCCGCCGGGCATTACGCCGAGAAGCCGGTGGATCGTGTAGGACTCGGTGGGTAGCCGTGCCTGGATTTCTGTCGGCAGGTGGCTGGCCCGAAGGCGCACGGCCTCGGTCATGCGTGCGGCGGCCTTGCCGGTGGGTGCGGCCATGGCGATGCGGCAATCCGGGTCCTGTTCGAGCAGGCAGGCCAGCAGGCTGACCACGGTGGTGGTCTTGCCGGTTCCCGGGCCGCCGCTGATGATGGTGACCTTGCCCAGGAGCGCCATGGCGACGGCGATCTGTTGCCAGTCGGCGGCGTCGCCGAGGCTTGCGTGGTTGGCAGCAAATAGTGACGTCAGTCGTGCGCCGAGTGATGCAGGAATCTCGGGGGCGGCCTGCGTGGCATGTCGTCCCGCGAGGCTGCGGGCGAGCCGGCACTCGTAGTCGAAATACCGGTGCAGATAGAGCCGGCCGCCCTGGTCGAGGATCAAGGGCATGGCACCGCGCGAGTCGGGTTGGCCAGTAACGCCGGACTCCAGCAGCCGTTGCCGCACAGTCTCGGTATCCGATCCGTCGTTCAGGGCTTCGGCGATATCGGACAGATCGGTACAGACATTGCCGTCGAGGGTTGCCATGCTGACCACGAAGGCAGCGCGCTGTGCAACCCGCACGGCATTTTCCGGTGCGCCGGCATCGAGAGACCAGCGCCGTATCCGGTCGGCAAAGCCATCCGCCAGAACGCGGCCCGAGAGCGTAGTGGTATCAGTGGTCATGGCGCTACCTCCGCAGACAGGTGACCAAACTGCTGACCAAACAGCGCATTCAGTTGCTGGATCGCCTCATGCGGCGGGACATGGGCATAGACACCGGCGGCGGTGCCGTCGCTGTTGCGCCATGCGGGTCGGACGCCACGGACGAAGAGATAGAGCACGCCGCCGAAGTGTGTTTCGTAGCGGTAGCCGGGGATGCGCCGTTGCAGATAGCGGTCGAGCGCAACCGCATACAGAAGGTATTGCAGGTGATAGCC
>CAMBRI010000289.1 GCA_945870205.1 Sulfuritalea hydrogenivorans sk43H
GGTCGCCGATGTCCATGCCGTGGCGCAGGAAGGCGGTTTCGATGGCATGAAAAGCGTCTATCGTCGTACCGTCGGCGTCGAAAACCACCAGCCTATCGCGTGATCGATACATTCTGCGCAGGATCGCGGCGGCGGCCAACGAACAGGTAATAGGGTGCCAGCACACCCGGCAGGTAGGGTACCGGCGCTCGCCGCTGGTCCATCCAGGTATCGGTCAGCGACCGGCTCAAGGCAGGCAGATGTTCGGCCGACAAACACACGCCATCATGCCCACACCAGTGGCGCCAGAAGCCGTTGCCCAGCCTGCTGCCCACGGTGGGCAGGTGGAAGTCGACCACCCCCAGGCGGCCGCCGGGCTTGAGCATCGCCACGGCGTTGTCGATTACCCCGCGCCAGTCCGGAATCATGGTCAGGGCATAGGACAGGAAGACGCGGTCCACCGCTGCGCCCGGTTGCCAGCGGGTGGCATCGGCCTCGATGACTTCGACATTGCGGTACGCGGCCGCGCGTTGTCGCGCCACGTTGAGCAGTGCCGGACAGAGGTCGACCAGCTGAATGCTGGCGCAGCGGAGCGCGCCCGGACCCATGCGCTGCAGGCTGCTCCCGGTACCGCAGCCGAGTTCGACGACGCGCATGCCCGCGCCGATCTCCAGACGCTCGATCAACTCGCTGCGGCCATGGAGCAGGCGCTCGCGAAAGGCATCGTAGCGCTCGGCCTGAGGGGCATAAAAGGCCTGCAGCCGTGTGGCCTGGTCGCCTTGTCGTGGCTGGCCGCGGGTCAGGCGCCAGAGGATGCGGGCATCGGCGGCAAGATCAGCCGGGAACATCGGCGATCACGAAGCCGGCATAGGTATGCACGCGGTCCTGACCTTGCAGGCGGGCCGCCCGCGTGTGGTCGAACTGCATGACCTCCTGCAGGCGCCGGTGCTGTGCGCCAACCTCGACCCAGTCGAGAAACTCGGGCCTGGCCTGTGCGCTGCGCAGCAGGATGCGTGCGCCCGGCCTGGCATGAGCGAGGATCGCGGTCCATTCGTCGATCAGCGCCGCCGGGTGGTAGCTGCTCATCCAGTCCATGTGGTCGAGCAGCACGAAGCGCGAGATCGGATCCTCGCTTTTATCGAGGAACTCGGTCACCGTACAGGTATGCGGCTCGATGCAGTCGACCAGACCGCTCTTCAGGGCCGCGAAGTTGTCGGGCTTGAGATATTCCGGGCAGCATTCGCGGGTGTAGCTGCCATACAGATACACGCGCCAGAAATAGTTGTCTTTCGCGGGCAGGTTGCGGAACACGTAGTCGATCGCGTCGCGGATAAAGCCGGCTACGCCGTCCTGATGCTGGGCCTGGACCAGGCGTCGCTGCGGGTGCGGTACGCCGATCAGACTCATGGTCAGTTGCCGGCCGAGCACCCAGTTGATGGTCGGCGTCCAAAGCTCGGGCGACACCTGTTCGTCGTAGATGCGGCGCTGGGCGTCGAGATCCTTGCAGGTAAACAGCTCGCGGATGGCGCCAGCCAGCTGCGGCCGCAAGCGGAAATAGCTGCAAAAGCCGCGTGCGACGAAACCGGCTAACCCGTGATAGTAGAAGCTGCCATGGCGACTGGAGAACCAGTGGTAGTAGCGGTCCCAGAAGCTGCGGGCGAAGCCTGACAATTCGTCGCGCAGCCGTTGTCGATAGAGTTCGCGGAAGCGGCTGTGGTAGCCATCGCCGAAAATCTGGAAGTAGTCGTCGAACTCCAGCTTGCGGATGCCGGCCAGTTTGAGCTCGAGCAGTGCGGTCTGGCGCGGATTGGCATCCACTGCGTAGATGCTCCGTGGCCCCTCCAGCGCGTAGTCGAGCGCGTTGCAGCCGGCGCTGGTGATGACCAGCACGGAGTCTTCGACGCCCAGTCGCAGTGCCTGGCGATCGACGGCAGGGTCTTCCCAGCAGGTGTTATAGACCAGAGATCGGCTATAGAGGCCGTCGAATATCTTTTGGTCCAGACGGTCCATCAGCGTTGGAATCGTCGGAGCGGGCCCGGGAGCGGGCTGCGGGTTGCGGGCGTTCATGGGAACATTTGGCGTATGGGCTGTCACGATTTTGGGTCGGCAAGGTGACACGCTCGTTACAGATGGATGACCCATGAAAGGATTCACCAAGGCTTAATCTGCCTGTAACACTGGGGGCGGATAGTGATCCGGATACTCCCTTTATGCCATCGGCCGGATCTCCCGGGAGTTCCTGATCTGCGCCGATACGCCGTATTCCCCGACCATGAGTCCATCGAAGTCCCCCTTACCGAACCCGGCAGGATGCGAATCCTGCGGGCAGGAACTGGCGGATATTCTTGCCGCGCGAGACCGAACAGCCGGCCCTGAATCGGCCCTGGTAGCGCGTTACCGGCCTGTGGCCGACCTGGTTGGCGGTGGCATCTTCGGCCATGTCGCCAGCATCCATGGGCCGCCGGAAAAAATGCTGTATTCGACCTCGCGCCTCTTTGGCGTCGCAAGGCGATTGGGAAAGTCTCCGGACTTGTACCGTCAGTATTTCCTGGCGGCGGTTGAAGGCTTTGTCGTCAATCAGGGGCAGGGATACCTGCTGCTGCCCCTGCTCGACGGGGCGGGCGAATTGGGTGAAGCCTGCGCCGACATGCTGGCCCGGGCCCTGAAAGAGGCGGCACTAGCCAGCGAGCGCGTGATCGTGGTGCATCCCGGCGTCGGCAGTCTCGACGGTGATGCGTTCGAACGTGCGCGCGCGGCAGCCCAGGGCATCCGCCGCCTCGGCTGCGGGCTTGCTGCCGACGCGCTCACCTGCCCGCGGTCGGAAAAGCTGTTGTGGTCCGCCCTTGGGCCGGAATTCGTCATAGTCGAGGACGGCGTCCTGGAGGGCTTTGACCCCAACCGACTGCGCATCAGCCGGCAGGCCGAACTGATCGCGGCAACCGTCGCACGCGGGCGACGCGTGATCGCTCTCGGAATCGATTCCCTGGCACTGCTCAAGGTTTTGCAGGAAATGCAGGTGCCTTGCGCCGCCGGCGATTTCATTGGCAAGGCGGTGACGGTGCCGACGCACACGCTTTCGGCAGCAGCGCACAAGGCAATCGCCGAAAAGGTCCTGGGGCAGGTCAGCCAACCAAGCGTTGGTGGCCATGTTCTCGAAAAGATGCTGCAGCGCACTGCGCCGGTTACGCCTGAGACCCCGGCGGACATAGTCTTCGCCATGTTCGAGCACAGCCCGGACCTGCGCGCCATCGCCGTCGTCAAGAACGACACCCCGATCGGACTGCTGGTCCGCTACGACATGGTGGACAACATGGCGCGCCCCTTTCGGCACGAACTCTACGGACGCAAACCGTGCACACGATTCATGGATCAGGAACCCCTGACCGTCGATGTTCGTCTGCCCTTGTCGGAACTTTCCGAGATTCTGGTGCGCGCCCATCCGCGCCATCTGGTCAGCGGCTTCATCATCACCGACGCGGGGCGTTATCTCGGCATCGGCTCGGTGCAGGATCTGGTACGCGAGGTGACCTCGATGCAGATGGATGCCGCCAAGTATGCCAACCCGCTCACCCAGTTGCCGGGCAACGTGCCGATCAACCAGCACATCGACAACCTGCTGGCCGTTGGGGTGCCATGTGTCATCGCCTATGGCGACCTGGATCATTTCAAGCCCTTCAACGACGTCTATGGCTATGTGCACGGGGACGATGTCATCCGCCTGACCGCGCGAATTCTCGCCGAGGTTTGCGACGCCGAAAAGGATTTCATCGGCCATATTGGTGGCGACGATTTTGTGCTGGTATTTCGCAGCGAGGATTGGCAAGCTCGCTGCGAGCGGGCACTCAGGCTGTTTGGCGAAGAGATCCTCGGCTTTTTTTCGCGCGATGACATCGAGCGCGGCGGCTACCTTACGGAAAACCGCAAGGGGGAAATGGAGTTTCATTCCATGACATCGCTGTCGATCGGCGTGGCCGAGGTCAAACCCGGAATTTTTCGCTCACACCTCGAAGTTTCGGTCGTGGCTGCAGAAGTGAAAAAGAAGGCCAAGGGTATCAAGGGCAATAGCCTGTATGTGAACCAGCGCGTTTATTGACGGACCCCGCCCTGGGTGGTTGGGGTTATGAAGCCGCGCTGCCCCACCCACACCGACTTTTTCTTGTAACACGTGATGATTAATCTGGCGGGACCAAATCTCTTTGAGGCTTCTCCCATGGCTACCAGTCGTCCGCTCAACGTGCTGTTCCTCTGCATGGGCAACTCTGCTTGCTCGATCATGGCCGAAGGCATTCTCGGCGCCGTCGGCGGCGGCCGGTTCAGGGCATATTCGGCAGGCAGCCTTCCGGCTGGCACGGTAAGTCCCTTTGCCATTGAATTGCTGCAGAAGAACCGCCTGGACACCGCACAGCTGCGCAGCAAGAGTTGGGACGAGTTTGCCGCACCCGGCGCGCCGGAACTCGATTACGTGATCATCGTTGGCGACAACGTCGCCGACCTGGCGTGTCCCGTCTGGCCCGGGCAGCCCATTGCGGCGCACTGGAGCGGAACCGATCCGGCGGTGGTGGGAGGCAGTGATGAAGCAAAGCGCAAGGCCTTTTTTACCTCCTATAACCAGCTGTTTCATCGACTGATGATTTTCGTCAATCTGCCTCTGGAAAAACTCGACCGAGGCGCGCTCAAGCAACGGCTCGACGATATTGGTCACGACTGAAGACAGCAACTTGAGGTGGCTCGCGTCGCAGTGCTGACGCTGACTCTGGCGCGGCGGCCGCATGTATCTGCGGGCCAGTTGTAACCGGGTGGCAACGGGCGAGGTGCCATGACCGGCGGTCATCGGAACAGCGCCATGGTCACGACGGCCCTGCTGGCTCTGGAGGTCATTGAGACCGTACGCAAAAAGCTGAAAGCAGGGCCAAAAGCGTCCGACCGCAGTGCTAGCCCTTGTCCATTTCCCTCAGTTCAGACATCTTCTGGCGCCATTCATTGAGCTGCTCATCCTCCAGCTGCAGCTGCAATGCCACAGCGGCTAGCGGATCAATTGTTTCATGCTCCAGTCTGCGCACTATCTTCTTGCGCATCCGCGCCAATATGCGTTCCGCATCGTCCTTGCTCAAGAGCATGGCTTTTTGAA
>CAMBRI010000290.1 GCA_945870205.1 Sulfuritalea hydrogenivorans sk43H
TCCATCGGCAGCAGATCGAGCGCGATCAAACGCCCGCCAGGGGCCACGCGCCTGGCGGCAACCTGGGACCAACTGCCCGGCGCCGAACCGAGGTCAACCACCGTCATGCCGGGCTTCAGCAGTTTGTCCTTGTCGTCGATTTCGGTCAGCTTGAACGCAGCGCGCGAGCGCCAACCCTCGACCCGGGCACGCTGCACGTAGGCGTCATTGACGTGCTCGGTGATCCAGGCCTTGGTGGTCTTGTTCTTCTTGACCTTCTTGTTGCTCTCGATCTTCCCGCTCACGTTACAATCCCGCCATGACTGAAAATACAACCCCGCTGAGCCCAACCCAGCGCCGCACCCTGAGGGCCGCCGCGCACCATCTGAATCCTGTCGTTTCCATCAGCCAGAAGGGCCTGACGCCGTCCGTGCTGGCCGAGATCGACCGTTGCCTCACCGCCCACGAACTGATCAAGCTGCGACTTTACGGCATCGAGCGGGAAACCCGCGCCGCCCTGTTCGCGGAAATCTGCACCGCGCTCAAGTGCGCCGAGGTGCAGCACATCGGCAACCTGCTGGTGCTGTGGCGCGAGAACCCGAAAGAGGCCATCACGGCAGAATTTGCTCCTGAGAAGCGCAGGAAGTCCGCACCGGCTACCAAAAAACAGGCGGCGGCGCGCAGCGAAGCACGCAACCGTAAACGCTGATCTAGCGCGCCTTGCCGCGCTCCTGCAGGATCGCCAACGCAATCCCGAGCAGAGATTGCACCAGATATAGCGCACTCGACACGCCGTGCCAGGTGGTAAAACGATCGCGCAAGGCGCTTTCCATCACCTGTCGCGGCATTGCGTCGGCCTTGAGTTGGGCCAGTATCGGCTGAACGCCGAAGTGGCCGGCGACGGTCAGCGCCAGCATCGCGAGCAGGATCCAGAACACGCCGGACTTTATGGCGCGCCATCCCTTGGCAATGACCACGACTAGTATCAGGTAGCCACCACAGACCAGACCGACCCAAGCCATGACGCCAAACATGGCGCCGGCAATATTGCCCGCAATAGCGCGATCCGCCAACTGGGCGAACAGCACAGGCGCGGCGATGAACCCGATTGCCAGCAAACCGCCCACCCAGACGGCAACGGCCGTGTTGTAGATCGCCGACGCCAGGCCCCTCATGTCAAATGTATTTGACGTCGAGTATTTCGTATTCTCGCCGCCCGCCGGGCGTCTGCACTTCGGCGACGTCGCCGGCGAACTTGCCAATCAGCGCACGCGCCACCGGTGAATTGAGGGAAAGCATGCCGGCCTTGATATCGGCTTCGTCATCGCCGACGATCTGGTAGATCACCTTGCTGCCGCTGTCCATGTCCTCAAGCTCGACCGTAGACCCGAATACGACGCGGCCATCGGCATCGAGCGATGCCGGATCGATGATCTGCGCATTGCCCAGCTTGCCCTCGACCTCCTTCAGGCGACCTTCGATAAAGCCCTGGCGTTCCTTGGCGGCATCGTACTCGGCGTTTTCCGACAAGTCGCCATGCGAGCGCGCCTCCGCGATCGCCGCGATCACAGCCGGCCGGTCGACGGTCTTCAATCGCTGCAATTCTTTCCGCAGCAGTTCCGCGCCGCGCAGGGTAATGGGAAATTTTCCGCTCATACTTTGGTTCCGGCCACGTCGTCAAATGCCGGAACGCCGGCGTTAGCCTGCACTGAAACTTCCCTGTCTAGCTCGGCGTGCAAATCCTGCAGGGAATAGGTTTCGAGGCCATCGTGGCGCATGCCGGCACACGCCGCACGTCCGCCTTCGATGGTGGTGAACAGCGTGACTTTCGCCCCCAGCGCGGAGGTGCGAATGGAGCGGGAATCGGCAATCGCGGTCCGCTTTTCCTCGACAGTGTTGATGATGAGGACGATCTCGCCGTTCTTGATCATGTCGACGATGTGCGGCCGTCCTTCGGTGACCTTGTTCACCATGCTGACCGGCATGCCGGCGGCCTCAATCGCCCCGCCGGTGCCACGGGTGGCGACCAGGGCAAATCCGAGTTCGTGCAATTCGCGCGCGACATCCACCGCTTTGGGCCGATCAGAGGGTTTGACGCTGATGAAAACCTTGCCGGATTTCGGCAAGCGCGTACCGGCGGCAAGTTGTGACTTGACGAAGGCTTCGCCGAAACTGCGGCCGACGCCCATGACCTCGCCCGTGGATTTCATTTCCGGTCCAAGGATGGTATCGACTCCCGGAAACTTGATGAAGGGAAACACCGCCTCCTTCACCGAATAGTAGGGCGGGATGATTTCACGCGTCACCCCCTGGTCGGCCAGACTACGCCCCGCCATGCAGCGCGCGGCAATCTTCGCCAGCGGCAGACTGGTGGCCTTGGAAACGAAGGGCACGGTGCGCGAGGCGCGCGGATTGACTTCGAGCACGTAGACCACCGCGTCGTCGCCGCGTCCCTGGATAGCGAACTGCACGTTCATCAGGCCGACCACGTTCAGTCCCTTGGCCATCATCTCGGTCTGGCGGCGCAATTCGTCCTGGATTTCCGGGCACAGTGAAAACGGCGGCAACGAACAGGCCGAGTCGCCGGAGTGCACGCCGGCCTGCTCGATGTGTTCCATGATGCCGCCGATCAACACTTGCGTTCCATCCGAGAGGGCATCGACATCGACCTCGGTGGCGTCGTTGAGGAAACGATCAAGCAGCACCGGAGAATCGAATGAGACCTTGATCGCCTCGCGCATGTAACGCTCGAGGTCCTTCTGTCCATGGACGATTTCCATGGCCCGGCCGCCCAGCACGTAGGAAGGGCGGACAACCAGCGGATAGCCGATCTCCGCCGCGAGGCGAATCGCATCCGGTTCGGTGCGCGCAGTACGATTCGGCGGCTGCTTAAGGCCCAGATCGTGCAGCAGTTTCTGGAAGCGCTCGCGATCCTCGGCGGCATCGATCATGTCGGGGCTGGTGCCGATGATGGGTACGCCGTTGGCTTCGAGTTCGCGCGCCCGCTTCAGGGGCGTCTGGCCACCGAACTGGACGATGACGCCGGTCGGCTGCTCGACATGAACGATTTCGAGGATGTCCTCCAGCGTCACCGGCTCGAAGTAGAGGCGGTCCGAGGTGTCATAGTCGGTGGACACGGTCTCCGGATTGCAGTTGACCATGATGGTTTCATAGCCGTCCTCGCGCATGGCGAGCGCGGCATGCACGCAGCAGTAGTCGAATTCGATGCCCTGGCCGATGCGGTTGGGGCCTCCTCCCAGCACCATGATCTTCTTGCGCGAGGTCGGACGTGCTTCGCACTCCTCTTCGTAAGTCGAATACATGTAGGCGGTAGCCGTCGAGAACTCGGCGGCACAGGTGTCGACCCGCTTGTACACCGGACGCACGCCAAGGGCGTGGCGACGCTCGCGCACTGCCGTCTCGCCGCTGGCGCCCGCCGTTGGGTCGGCGCTGGCATTGACCAGCGTGCCGATGCGGCGATCTGAAAAACCTTTGCGCTTGAGACTGCGCAACGTAGCGACATCCAGGTCGTCCAGATTCTGCGAACGCATCCAGCCTTCGGTGGTAATGATGTCTTCGATCTGCACCAGAAACCACGGATCGATGCTGGTCAGATCGAACACCTGTTGCAGCGTGTAACCCTCGCGGAACGCCTGGGCCACGTACCAGATGCGCTGCGGACCGGGACTGGCCAGCTCGCGGTTGATTTCCTCTGGATCGGCATCGATTTCGTCGAATCCGTAGACGCTGACCTCAAGCCCGCGCAAGGCCTTCTGCATCGATTCCTGAAAGCTGCGGCCGATCGCCATGACTTCGCCCACCGATTTCATCTGGGTGGTCAGGCGATCGTTGGCCGTCGGAAATTTCTCGAAGGCGAAGCGAGGCACCTTGGTTACCACGTAATCGATCGAGGGCTCGAAGGATGCCGGCGTGGCACCACCGGTGATGTCGTTCTTGAGCTCGTCCAGGGTGTAGCCGACCGCCAGTTTGGCCGCCACCTTGGCAATCGGGAAACCGGTCGCCTTCGAGGCCAGCGCCGAGGAACGCGACACGCGCGGATTCATCTCGATCACAACCATCTCGCCGTTCTTCGGGTTGATGGCGAACTGCACGTTGGAACCGCCGGTATCGACCCCGATCTCGCGCAACACGGCGATGCTGGCGTTGCGCATGATCTGGTATTCGCGGTCGGTGAGCGTCTGCGCCGGGGCGACGGTAATCGAGTCACCGGTATGCACACCCATCGGATCGAGGTTCTCGATCGAACAGACGATGATGCAGTTGTCCTTGTGGTCGCGCACCACTTCCATTTCGTACTCTTTCCAGCCAAGCAGGGATTCCTCGATCAGGAGTTCCTTGGTCGGACTGGCTTCGAGGCCGCGTTTGCAGATTTCGACGAATTCTTCCTGGTTGTAGGCGATGCCGCCGCCGGAACCGCCCATGGTGAACGACGGCCGGATGATGGTGGGAAAGCCCATGGCGCCCTGCACCTGCTGCGCCTCTTCCATGCTGTGGGCAATTCCGGAGCGCGCCGAACCGAGGCCGATGCGGGTCATGGCCTGCTTGAATTTTTCGCGGTCCTCGGCCATGTCGATGGCCTCGCGCGAGGCGCCGATCATCTCGACGCCGTACTTTTCCAAAACGCCGTGCTTGGCGAGGTCGAGCGCGCAGTTCAGCGCCGTCTGTCCACCCATGGTCGGCAGCACAGCGTCGGGCCGCTCCTTGGCGATGATGTTCTCCAGCACGCGCCAGGTAATCGGCTCGATGTAGGTGACATCGGCCATCTCTGGATCGGTCATGATCGTTGCCGGATTGGAGTTCACCAGGATGACGCGGTAGCCCTCTTCGCGCAGCGCCTTGCAGGCCTGGGCCCCCGAATAGTCGAACTCGCAGGCCTGGCCGATGATGATCGGCCCGGCGCCGATGATCAGGATGGAATGGATGTCGGT
>CAMBRI010000291.1 GCA_945870205.1 Sulfuritalea hydrogenivorans sk43H
TTTTAGCTACGGCCGCTGCGCTTAACGCCGATGATGCTGGCGTTAGCCTCCACTGAAACTTCGTTTTCGCGTGTTTCATCCTCTGCGGGTGGCACTCGCTGCAATGAGCGTTAAGCGAGGCGGGCTCTTGCTTCGGCGTCCGTAACGCCGCTGACATGCACCCGCTTGGCGCGGGATGACTCGCCGCTCAAGAGGCTGATCGCGGCCCTGGCGACACCAAGTCGATCCGCGAGAAACGCGATCAGGCAGGCGTTGGCCTTGCCATCCACCGGGGGTGCCGCGAGGCGAATCTTCAGTGCCTCGCCGTGCAGGCCCACCACTTCGGTTTTCTTCGCGCCGGGCTGGATGTGCAGCCGCAGCGTCACACCCTCGCCGTCGGCGACCAGCCAGGTCACGAAAGCAGCATCAAGGGCATCACGCTGTGGCGCAGGCTGGCGATCACGAACAGGGCTATCTGCAACACCAGCAGCAAGGCCAGCGGTGAGAGGTCGACCCCGCCTACCGCAGGAATGACCCGGCGGAAAGGTCTCAGCAGCGGTCGCGTCAGGGTATTGAATACGTCGGCCAGCGGTGCATAGGGGTTCACCCAGGAAAACACGGCTGAAACAATCACTGCGCCGATCACCAGATAGAGGCTGATCTTCGCCACCTCCAGCAGCGCCAGCAGGGCCACCACAATAGCGGGTGCTGCGGACACGGCGACCAGGACTCCGGTGAAACCCAGTGCGATGCCCTGGTAGGCGACCTGCCATAGCCAGGCCAGAAAGAGACTCGCCATGTCGAGGCCAAACAGGCCCGGAATCAGGCGGCGCAGCGGACGCACCATCCAGTCGGTGACGGCGACGATGAACTGCCCCAGCGGATTGCGAAAGGGAACGCGCGCCCATTGCATCGCGAAGCGCACCAGCAACGCCAGCGTCATGAAGCCGCAGACGGTATCAAGGATGAAGAGAATGATCTGCGTGAGCATCAGTCTTTACCCAGCACGTCGCCCAGCTCGCGACCCCGCGCATCGGCTGCGAGGATGCCTTGCCCTATGGCGTCGGCTATGCCGCTGGCGGCAAACGACATCAGCGCCGCTTCGGTGGTACCCCCTTTCGACGTCACCCGTTCGCGCAAGGTCGCGATCGACTCGCTGCTCTGCTCTGCCAGGCGGGTGGCGCCAAGAAAGGTTTCCACGCTCATGCGGCGTGCCGCAGCGGCGTCGAAGCCCAGTTTGAGCGCGGCCGTTTCCATGGCTTCGATGAAATAGAACACATAGGCCGGGCCGCTGCCCGATACCGCAGTGACGGCGTCCATCTGCGCTTCGTCCTTGATCCACACGGTGCTGCCCACGGCCTTGAGAATTTTTTCGGCATTGGTGCGCCCTTCGAGGTCCACGCTCGGGTCGGCGCACATGCCGGTAATGCCGGCGCCAATCAGGGCCGGTGTGTTGGGCATGGTGCGCACCAGTTTGCGGTAATTGCCCAGCCAGCGGGAGATGTCGGCCATGCGCAGTCCGGCGGCGATGCTGATCACCAGTTGATTGTCGAGCTTGCCGCGAAATGGCGCCACTGCCTCCTTGAGTTGCTGGGGTTTGACGGCCAGCACCATGGCTTCGCAGTTCAGCGCCGCCGCATCGGCTGCCTCCGTGCAGCGCACGCCGAAGGTTTCAGTCAGCTTCTCGCGGGATGCCGCAAAGGGTTCCACCACCTGTATTCCGGCTGCCGAAAAGCCCTGCTTGCGCAGGCCACCGATAAGCGCGACGGCCATGTTGCCGCCGCCGATGAATGTGATTTTCATGCTGAGTTCCGTTCTCCAAAGATTGCCGTACCGACTCTGACCAGCGTCGCGCCCTCCATTATGGCGGCCTCGAGGTCATGCGACATGCCCATCGAAAGTGTATCCAGTACCAGGCCTTCGCTATTGAGCCGCTCGCGCAGTTGCCGCAACAAGGCGAAGCGGCTGCGCTGCAGGCGGCTGTCGTCGCTTGGCTCGGGAATCGCCATCAGGCCGCGCAGGCGCAGCCTGGGCAGTGCCGCGACAGCGTGCGCCAGGGCCGCCAGATCGTCTGGCGTGCAACCGCTCTTGGAGGCTTCTGCGGAAACATTCACCTGGATGCATACCTGAAGTGCAGGCAGTTCTTGCGGGCGTTGGGTTGCCAGGCGTTCGGCAATTTTCAGGCGATCCACCGAATGCACCCAGGCGAAGTTCTCCGCTATCTGCCGTGTCTTGTTGCTTTGCAGCGGCCCGATGAAATGCCACTCGAGGCCGGGGTCGGCCAGTTCCGCGGCCTTGTTGCAGGCTTCCTGCACATAGTTCTCGCCGAATGCACGCTGTCCGACCGCGGCTGCCTCGCGCACGCTGGACGCCGGCCAGGTCTTGGAAACGGCCAGCAATTGCACGGAATCCGCCTCGCGCCCGGCGGCAACGCAGGCAGCGGCGATGCGTGCACGCACAGCTTGCAAGTTGGCGGCGATTGATGTCATATAGCGGTTGCAAAGTATATCGCACCCCATCTACAGGAAAGCGCTCATGGACATCACCGAACTGCTCACCTTCATTGTCAAGAACAAGGCATCCGACCTGCACCTCTCATCCGGCCTGCCGCCGATGATCCGTGTCAATGGCGACATCCGGCGCATCAACCTGCCGGCCATGGAACACAAGGATGTGCATGCCATGATCTATGACATCATGAATGACGGGCAGCGCAAGATTTACGAAGAAAACCTCGAGTGCGACTTTTCCTTTGCCGTGCCCAATCTGGCTCGCTTCCGGGTCAATGCCTTCGTCCAGAATCGCGGTGCGGCGGCGGTAATGCGGACCATTCCTTCCAAGATTCTGTCGCTGGAAGACCTCGGCGCACCGAAGATCTTCGAAGAGCTGGCCGACCAGCCGCGCGGTCTGGTGCTGGTGACCGGGCCGACCGGGTCCGGCAAATCGACCACGCTGGCGGCCATGGTCAATCACAAGAATGAAGTTGAATACGGTCACATCCTTACCGTGGAGGACCCGATCGAGTTCGTCCATGAATCGAAGAAGTGCCTGATCAACCAGCGCGAGGTCGGACCCCACACCCTGTCCTTCAACAACGCCCTGCGCTCTGCTCTGCGCGAAGACCCTGACGTGATTCTGGTGGGTGAAATGCGCGACCTGGAAACCATTCGCCTGGCCATGTCCGGCGCCGAAACGGGCCACCTGGTATTCGGTACGCTGCACACGTCTTCGGCGGCGAAGACCATCGACCGAATCATCGACGTGTTCCCCGCCGCGGAAAAGGAAATGATCCGAGCCATGCTTTCGGAATCACTCAAGGCGGTGATCTCGCAGACCCTGTGCAAAACAATGGACGGCAAGGGCCGCGTTGCTGCGCACGAGATCATGGTCGGTACGCCGGCCATTCGCAATCTGATCCGTGAGGCCAAGGTGGCGCAGATGTACTCGGCAATTCAGACCGGTCAGCAATACGGCATGCAGACGCTGGACCAGAACCTGCAGGATCTCGTCAAGAGAAAAATCATCGCTCCCAGTGAGGCGCGCAGCAAGGCCGCCAACAAGGACAACTTCCCTGGCTGACGCCAGGGAAGTTGTCCTTCGGAATTGATACACCCGCCCCTCCCGTCCTCCCCTCGCGGGGAGGCTACTAGTTGGAGCCGCTGACGCGGCTAGAGTAAGAAGAAACGACCGGAGATTTGCACTATGGAACGCGACGAAGGCCTTAAGTTCATGTACCAGCTTCTGACGATGATGATGCAGAAGAAGGGTTCGGACTTGTTCATTACCTCCGGCTTCCCGCCGGCCATGAAGATCGACGGCAAGATGACGCCGGCCACCACGCAACCGCTGTCACAGCAGCACACGCAGGAACTGGCGCGCGCCATCATGAACGACAAGCAGGCCGCCGAATTCGAGGCGACCAAGGAATGCAATTTCGCTATTTCACCGGCGAGCATTGGCCGCTTCCGGGTCAATGCCTTTGTCCAGCAGGGTCGGGTGGGCATGATCCTGCGCACCATCAACGTGCAGATCCCCGAGATCGACGACCTCAAGCTGCCGCCGGTGCTGAAGGACGTGACGATGACCAAGCGCGGCCTGGTGCTCTTCGTCGGCGGCACGGGTTCCGGCAAGTCCACCTCGCTGGCGGCGATGATCGGCTATCGCAACCAGAACAGTTATGGCCACATCATTACCATCGAAGATCCGGTCGAGTACGTCCATGACCATCGCAACTGCGTGATCACCCAGCGTGAGGTGGGCGTCGATACCGACTCATGGGAAATCGCGCTGAAAAACACCCTGCGCCAGGCGCCCGACGTGATCCTGATCG
Organism: Sulfuritalea hydrogenivorans sk43H; assembly: GCA_945870205.1. Taxonomy (GTDB): domain Bacteria; phylum Pseudomonadota; class Gammaproteobacteria; order Burkholderiales; family Rhodocyclaceae; genus Sulfuritalea; species Sulfuritalea hydrogenivorans_A. The sequence continues at coordinate 4,310 of CAMBRI010000291.1, forward strand.
GCGAAATTCGCGACCGGGAAGTGATGGAGCACGCCATTGCCTTTGCCGAAACCGGGCACCTGGCGATGGGCACGCTGCACGCCAACAATGCCAACCAGGCGATTGACCGCATCATCAACTTCTTCCCCGAAGAGCGTCGGCCGCAATTGCTGATGGACCTGTCGCTCAATCTCAAGGCCGTCGTATCGCAACGCCTGATTCCGGTAAAAGAAGGCAAGGGGCGCGCGGCGGCCGTGGAGGTATTGCTGAATTCGCCGCTGATTGCCGACCTGATTTTCAAGGGCGAGATTCACGGCATCAAGGAAATCATGAAGAAGTCGAAGGAACTCGGCATGAAAACCTTCGACATGGCGCTCTTCGACCTGTTCGAGGAAGGCCGCATCAGCTATGACGATGCGCTGCGCTTTGCAGATTCGATGAATGAAGTGCGCCTGATGATCAAGCTGCACAGCAAGGATTCGGCGGCCATGGATCGCAACGCCGGGATCCAGCACCTGGATATTGTTTGACTTTCACGATCGTTAAAGTCAAACAAGCAATAACAGTCCCGCCCCTTCCCGCTCGCGGGGGTTACTGATCGGCTCGCTACGCTCGTATTGACGGG
>CAMBRI010000292.1 GCA_945870205.1 Sulfuritalea hydrogenivorans sk43H
CAGGAAGCGGAGGTCACGCGCGCCGCTACCGCGAGAATCGAAGCCGAGCGTGAGGCGGCGTCCGCCCAGGCGACACGCAGCGCTGCTGAAGCCAAGGTCGACGCCGACCGGGCGAATGCCGAACGCACTGCTGCCGCGGCGCTGCAAAGCCGGATTGAAGCGGAGCAAAGTGCCCTGGCGGAGGCAAGTCGTCGCGAGCTTGCCGCCGCCGAACTCGCCAGTGCCGCCGCAGCCCGTGCCGAAAAAGAGGCCGAATTGGGCCGTGCTGAGGCAGAGCGGGCGGATGCTGACCGCCAGGCCGCCGGGCAGTTTGCCGTTCAGCAGCGCGTAGAACAGGAAGCCGAAGCCGCTGCCCGGGCCCGTGTCGAGGCCGAACGGCAAGCGGCACAGGACGCCCGAAATCGAGCCAAACAGGAAACCGAAGCCGGATCGGCCGCTGTTGCGCGTGTCGATGCCGAGCGTGCCGTCATCGCTGCCCAGACCGAACGCACGGCGGCGGAAATCGCCCTCGCTGCCGCTCAACAACTGCAGGCCGAGCGCCTTGCCGAAGCCGCGTTGCGCAGCCGGATCGAAGTCGAGCAGAGCGCCGTGGTGGCGGCACAACGCCGCGAGTTTGACGAGCGTTTGGAAAAGACCGCTTCGCGCCAACAGATCGAGGCCGAAGCGGCGGCGCTTGCCGAAGCCCAGCAAGCTGAACGCGCGGCTGCCGAACTGGCCCGCTCAGCGTCCGAAAAGGCCGCCAGGGGAATGGCGCTCGAACGCGTGGGCAGAGAGCGGGCCGCCGCCGAGCAGCACGCTGCCGAACAGCAAGCCAGTGCGGCACAGGCCGAGCAACTGGCCGAAGCCGCCTTGCGCACCCGGCTCGATGCCGAGCAACACGCTATTGCCGAAGCCCAACGCAATGAGAACGCCGCCGCGGAACGGGCAAAGCTCGCGGCAGCGCGCGCCAGGAAAGAGGACGAGTTGGCGCAACTGGCTGCCCAAAGGGCGGCGGCCGATCGCCGCGCTGCCGACCAGCTGGCCGAGCAACTGCGTGCCGAGCAGAGCGCGGAGGCAGCAACGCTGTCGCGCCTGGAGCAAGAAGAAATAGCGAAGCGAGAGGCTCTCCGGCATGAGGAACAGGACGCTGAAGCAGCGCTTCGCGCGCGGATCAAGGCCGAGAAGGCTTCGCTGGCGGAAGCTCAGCGTCGCGAATTCGCTACATCGGAACTGGCCAATGCGGCCGCCGCCAGAGCCAAAAAGGAGCAGGAACTCGCCGCGCTTGCCCGCGAGCGGGCCGAAACCGAACGACGCGAGGCCAGTCAGGCAAGCGAGAAAGTGCGCGCCGAACAGGTCGCAGAAGCCGCTGCGCTATCAGTGGTGGCCGCAGAGAAAGAGGCCGCATGGGAAGCGCGGCGTCGTGCCCAGCAGGAAAGCGAAGCCGGGAAAGCCGCCGCCGCGCGTCTTGAAGCCGAGCATGAAGCCGCCCAGGCACGCGCCGAGCGCATTGCAGCTGAAGCGGAGGCCGCCGCCGCATCAGCCCATCATGCAGAAATCGCCGAGGCACTCGCTGCCGCGAAGTCGAGCGACGCGGAACCTGGCGCGTCCAAACGGAAAGCGCCCGCTGAAAGATCGGCGCATGGCTATCGGCGCCTGCTGGCTGCCACGGCGGTGGCCCTGGCGTCCGGAATCGGCACCGGGTTCTGGTTGGGCAAGCCCGTTGGTGTCCCGCTGAGGCCCTTGTCGGCAGAGCAGGACAGCCTGCGCCTGCGCCTCGACGACAATCTGAAAAATCCTCCCACGCAGGATGTCCGTGACATCCCGCGCGACCGGGGGCGCTGATTCTGAAGAGTTTTCACCAAGACGTGTTCGGCATTGGAAGGCCCAATGCCATGATCCGTGCTTCTTTGCACTGCTCCTGGCACAAGGGCTATAAATGAACATGCCATGCCCTTGAGACGGCACCGCGCCTGGAAACCGCACCCCGCCGCCCATGCTTTACATGTGAAGGTAATATGTTTATTTAGCCGTTGCTGATAGACTCGACTTCTGCTACTTTTTGGGCAGTCGAATCGAATCTGGTCAACGGTTCATTTGTTGATGATTCCATTAAGGATTTGTTTATGAAAAAAGCGATCGCCAAGCTATTGGCCGCCGCCATTTTTATGGCGCTCGGGTCGCTGAATTCAGCCAGCGCGCAGGATGCCCGTTTTGAAATCGCGCGGTTCCAGATCGAAGGCAATTCCTTGTTGTCCACCCAGCGCGCCCAGGAACTGGTGGCGCCCTTTGTCGGGAGCGGCAAGACCTACGGTGATGTGCAAAAGGCACTGGAGGCGCTCGAAGGAGAGTTTCGCCGTCTCGGTTACGGCACGGTGCAGGTCTATGTGCCGGAACAGGAACTCACCACCGGGGTAGTTCGCTTGCAAGTCAGCGAGGGTGTAGTGGGCAAGGTCACCATCACTGGCAACAAGTATTTCAACGAAGCAAATGTTCGCGCCAGCCTGCCGCATCTCAAGGAAGGCACCGCGCCCAACATGCGCCAGCTGTCCGAAAACATCCAGTTGACCAACGAGAATCCGGCGAAACAGCTTGAAGTCACCCTGGGCGTCAGCGAAGAGGAAGGCAAGGTCGACGTCAAGGTCGAGGTCAAGGAAGAAGATCCGGATCGCGTCTATATGACCATTGACAATACCGGCACCAAAGCCAGCGGCAAGCATCGCATCGGCGTCTCCTATCAGAATGCCAATGTGCACAACAGCGACCAGGTGCTGACCGTGGCCTACACCACGGCGATGGATGCGCCGAGCGGCGTAAAGGTGGATATTTACAGTATCGGTTTCCGCCTGCCCCTGTATTCGATTGGCGACAGCATCGATTTCATTTACGGCAATTCGAGCACCAATACGCCGGCTTCGGTGCTGGCCGTAAATAGTCCGCTGGCCCTGAATGGCAAGGGCGAAGTGATCGGCCTGCGCTACAACCATATCTTTCCGCGCGAAGGTGAGTTCACGTCCAAACTTGTTCTCGGTTTCGATTACAAATACATGAATTCGCGCTGCACGACCAATGGTTCGCCGAACCCGATCGATCCTGGCGCTCCCGGGCTCACCTCCAGTTGCACCCCTTATACCCTGCGTCCGGTAACCGCCACTTACAGCGGGCAATGGCAGAAACCCGGCGAAGCCATAGACTTCAATCTCGGCTTCATCCATCACCTGTTCCCCATGGGTAGCCGCTATCCCTTCCCGGTGGGCGGCCCCAGCAGCGACCGCTATTCCTTCGTCACCACGCGTCCCGGCACCGACACTTTTACCGCGCTGCGCCTGGGCGGCAGCTATTCGGCAGCGATCACCGGCGAATGGCTGGGCCGAGCCGCCTTCAATGGCCAATATGCGCAAAACCCGCTACCTGCCGGCGAGCAGATCGGCCTGGCGGGCAGCGGCAGCGTGCGTGGCTTTCTCGAACGCGCGGTTTCGGCTGATCGCGGCTACGTCGCCAACCTCGAGGTCTATTCGCCGGATTACGCAGGACCAATGGGTCTCGAAGGCTCGCTCAAGGGTGTCGTCTTCTACGACTGGGCGAGCGGACACAACATTGCCGCCCTCGCCACCGGCTTTGCCCGCGCCAATGTCGCGTCGGCAGGCATCGGCTTTCGCTACAACCTGAAAAAAGACATTTCGGCGCGTTTTGACCTTGCCCGCGTCATCGAGGGCCATCAACCGCTCCCCGGCACCGCCGAAGCCGCCAAGCCGGGCGACATTCGCGGTCACTTTGGCCTCGCCTTCGGTTTCTGATCCAGACGTCCATTTGATTCGGGTGTGACTTACTCCCTCGCACACCAATGGTTTTAGAGCTATAAACAGACGATATACGGGCGGCTGTTCCGCTTTGGAGTTTGCTATGAGTTACCCAATTCCTTCCCGCAAGCGCCGATCCAGGCTATCCACGCCGGTCCGCCTTTGCGTAGCGGCCGTCGCCGCCTGCTTCATTTCCAGCCCGGTGCTGCCGAATCCGGTCAATCCCACGGTAGTCAATGGAACGGCGACCTTCAATCAGGCCGGCAACGTCCTGACGGTGACCAACAGCAACGGCGCCATCATCAACTGGGACAAGTTCTCGATCAAAGCCGGCGAAACCACCCGCTTCGAGCAACCCTCGGCCTCGAGCATGGTCATGAACCGGGTGCTCAACGACCCGACGGCGATCTACGGCACCCTGAGTTCCAACGGTCGTGTCTGGCTGATCAACCCGGCCGGAATCATGGTCGGTGCCAGTGGCCGGATCGACACGGCCGCCTTTGTCGCCAGCACACTGAACATCCGCAACGAAGACTTCCTCGCCGGGCGACACCTGTTCGTCAATGACGGCGGTGCCAAAGACGTCATCAACCAGGGCGAAATAAAGACGCCGTCCGGGGGCAGCGTTTATCTGATCGGCAGCAATGTCAGCAACGAAGGCATCATCACCACGCCCAAGGGCGAAACCATCCTTGCCGCCGGCGCCACGGTCAGCCTTATTGATAGTGCCACGCCTGGGGTCAAGGTCGATATCACCGGCGCCGCCGGCAATGTCACCAACCTGGGCGAGATCACCGCCGAAGCCGGTCGCGTCGGCATCGCCGGCGTCATCGTCAGGAACAGCGGGCGCATCAGCGCCAGCAGTGTCGTAGCCGAAGGCGGGCGGATATTCCTCAAGGCCAGCCAGGACGCCTACGTCGATGGCAATGGCCGCATCGTCACCACCGGCACCAAGGGTGGCAGCGTCGAGGTTCTCGGCAATCGCGTCGCGGTCATGGACAAGGCCGAAATCGACGCCAGCGGCGAGACCGGTGGCGGCCGCATTCTGGTCGGCGGCGACTATCAGGGCAAGAATTCAGCGGTACAAAACGCCAGCATCAGC
>CAMBRI010000293.1 GCA_945870205.1 Sulfuritalea hydrogenivorans sk43H
CGCAGCCGTTGCTGGTCTTCGGCGAGCCGCTTGTTTTCGAGTTCGATCTCGATCATCGCACTGGATACCAAGCTTGCCAGCAGGCTCGAAAAGCCGATGAACAGTCCGGCCGCATCGAACAGCAGGCCGCTGTATTTGAACAGCACGAAACCTGCGCCAAGGCAGATCGCGTTGAGGCCGGTGACGAACCAGGTCGATGCCTTCTGATTGCTGGTCAGAACGGCGGCCAGCCGGCCGCTGCGGCGCGGGATCAGCCAGATCATCAGCAGGCCGGTGCCGGCCAGCAGCAGCACTTCGGTGGTCTTGAGCCAGGCCGGGCGATGCAGGACGTCGCGGTCGAACAGGCTTTCGATGACCTGCGCCTGGATCTCGATGCCGGGCACCAGTTCGCGCAGCGGCGTGGTGCGCATGTCCTGCAGGCCAGAACCGGTAAGTCCGACCAGGACCAGCTTGTTCTCGATCAGTTCGGCCGCCACCTTGCCTTCGAGTACGGCGGCGGCGGATACCTGGCGCGGTACCGATTTGGCGCGCTCGGCGAAATGCAGCCAGATTTCTGCGCCGGACTGCACCGGGATTTCGAGGTCGGCAACGGCGACGGTCTGGACGCCGAGCGGGCCGACGCCGGCTTCGATGGCCGTGGCGCCCGTGCCGACACGCAGCATTTCCAGAGCCATCGAGGGCACCACCTTGTCGCCGACCGTCATCAGCAGCGGAATCCGGCGCACGATCGAATCCTCCAGGCTGACCGAGAGCAGGACCTGGCCGTGGGCCGCCGCCTGCAGCTCGGGCAGGCTGGCGAGCACCCACGGGAAGTGCCGCAGGTGCGGCGCCGCGTCTTCGCCGCGGCTCATCACCGGAACCGACTTCATGCTACTGCTGGTGGTCTGCGCGGCGAAGTCGAAGCCGGCCGCACCGAGCACACTGGGCGCCGCGCGCAGCGAAGCGGCAAGGCGCGACTCGTGGCTGGGCAAAGTCCTCAATTCCGCGGCGAGCTGCTTGCGATCGGGCGGCAGGTTGGCCGCCACCTGCGCCGGCGAGGTGGCATCCGGCTCGGGCATGTACATGTCGAGGCCGATCGCCGCGGGCTGCAGGAAGTTGATGGCGTCGACCAGCTCGGCAAGGCGGTTGCGTGGCCACGGCCATTGACCGATCCGCTTGAGGCTGTCTTCGTCGATCTCGACGATGGTCACCGGTTGCGCAGTACGGATCCGGGGCGACAACTGCTGGTAGCGATCGAAGAGGAATTCCCGGCCGCCTCGAAAGGGCTGGGTCAGCGCGCCGAGCTGGCGTTCGCTCCATGTGCCGGTGTCGGCCGGCAGGTGCGGCGCCTCGCTCAGCAGGCTCAGCGTGGTCAGCACTACCAGGATCAGCAGCGCGACGGGACGCCCGCCGCCGGCAAGGAAGATCTGCTGCAGGAAATCGATAATGCGCTTCACAGGTCGATCACGAGCCCGTCGCAGGCGCTGAATATTTCGAGCGCTTCATTCTCGCGGGTCAGCGCCTCGAAGCGCCGCGTCTCCTGTAGCACGCCGTCGATCTGCGCGTCATCGGAACTCGGCTCGTGATGGAACAGGGCGAGGCGCCGGGCGCACGCAAGCTGGCACAGCTCGACCCCGACGATGTTCGAGGAATGGCCCCAGTCGGCCTTGACCGAGATTGCGTCGGCCAGCGAGTACATGGCGTCGAACACCACGAGATCGGCGCCGGCGAAGAACTCGCCGAAGGCGCTGCGCTCATCGAGGTCTTCGAGGCGGTGTTCGGAGTCGGTCGAATAGACGCACACGCGCTCATCGCATTCGAGCCGCCAGCCGTAAGAGTCGCCGCCGTGGCGCTGCTTCTTCGCGGTGACATGAAAGTCGGCGATGGCGATACGGCGCCCGGGTTCGATTACGTCAAATTCGATCTGCGCCCCGAAATGGTCGAAGCCCACGGGGAACCCGGGGTCCTCCTGCTGGCGGGTAAAGGCTTCGGCGGCCCGGGCGTGACCGCTGTGGATCACGATGCGGTTGCCGGGAATGTAGGCCGGGGCAAAGAAGGGAAAACCCATGATGTGGTCCCAGTGCAGGTGGGACATGAAGACATGGTAGGTTTGCGGGGTCGTGCCGTGACGGGCGAGCATGGCCTGGCCCAGGGCGCGCGCACCGCTGCCGAAATCGAACAGGATGTGGCTGTTGCTGACCGCCTCGTTGCCGCGTTCGACCTCAAGGGAACTCGAATGGCCGCCGTAGGTGCCGCGTACGGCGAAGGGAAGTCCATCGACGAAGTTCTCGATTGCCGCGGGACTGTCGAGGCTCTTGCCGCATGCCGCGTTAAGGGCCGCGATCAGCTTGCCGCGGATTTGCTCGCTGGTGAGCGCGACCGGAATCGAGCCGCGGGTGCCCCAGAAACGGATTTTCATGTCGCCAGCGCCGCGGCCGCGGCATCGACGCTGTCATAAAGCTTGAACACCATGTCGAAGCGGCTGATCTGGAACACTTCCCTGACCACCGGCTGCAGGGCGGCGATCGCCAGGCGCCCCTGCTGCGCAGTGACCTGCCGGCCCGCCAGCATCAGCACACGCAGGCCGACACTGCTGATGTAAGGCACGCCGGAAAAATCCAGGATCAGTGGTGCCGCATTGGCTGTGCAGGCGGCGAGGTGCGGCTCGAGGGAAAGGCGCAATGCCTCCGCCGTGGCCTGATCCACCCGGCCTTGCGGGGCGACCACGCGTACATTGCCGATTTGTCGAACGGGAGTGTCCATGGCGAATCCAGAAAAGTCGGCCGGAAGACAAGCACAAGCTGGGTTGATTATATGTGCGGCAAGGCCCTGCAGCCGGCTTCGTCAGGTTATTTGCGAACCGTCGCCGGAGCGCAGGAACTCATCCTCCCGACCCGGCGTGCGGCGACAGGCGTCCATTGCGGCCAGGTGAATCCGCTATAATCGGGCGCTCCGTTCGACTACTCCGGGAAGGCCGCTCATGTTCCATTTGAATAATCGTGCCCTCGCTGCCGCGGGCCTGCTTGCACTCTCCGTCAGCGTTTTTGCCATGGGCAGCCGTCCCAAGGGCGATGACGAAGGCACCAACAAGCGCATTGCCCCGGTGGCCCGCGTCGAACTTGCTGCCGCAGCGGCAGCAGCCAGCGGTGATCGCAGTGGCGAGCAGATTTACAAAATCGTCTGCAATGCCTGCCATGACGCCGGCGTCGCCAACGCACCCAAGCTGGGCGACAAGGCCGCCTGGGCGCCGCGTCTGGCGCAAGGGCTCGATGGCTTGGTTAAATCGGCGACAGTCGGCAAGAATGCCATGCCGCCCAAAGGCGGTTCGGATGCCAACCCGCTAGAACTGGCCCGCGCCATTGTCTATCTCGCCAACAAGTCCGGGGGCAACCTCAAGGAACCTGCGGCGAAGTAATCGGCCCTTCAAGGCTGGGCGGCAAAAGGGACCTCTGCGGTCCCTTTTGTTTTGGTGGCGACCAGGCAGCGCGTCCGGGAGCCCTGGCACCGGACTCCATGAGCATTGATCAAGGCTTGCCGGCCAGCATGGCGCGCAAGCGTGCCGCCTTGGCGCGCGCGGTATCGGCATCCGGTACGGTGTTCCCTTGCGCCAGCGCTTTCTGTGCTGCCTCGCCCATTTCGGCGATGAAACGCGAGGGTTCGCGCGGCATTGATTCGCGGCCCTGCTTGCGCCGCTCGCACCAGCTCACGGTGAGGCTGGCCTGCGCCCGCGTGATGCCGACATACATAAGGCGGCGCTCCTCCTCCAGCTTGGCCGCTTCGAGCGAGTCGCGATGCGGCAGCAAGCCCTCCTCGACGCCGACCAGGAATACATGCCGAAACTCGAGGCCCTTGGCGGCATGCAAAGTGGCGAGTTGCACGGCGTCCTGCTCCTCGTCGTTCTTGTCCAGCATCGAGAGCAGGGCGACGGACTGGGCCAGTTCGAGCAGGGTCTTGCCTTCCTCCTCGCCCTTCCTTCCCAGCCACTCGACGAAATCGCAGACATTGGCCCACTTGCCTTCCGCCTCGCGCACCTCGAGCGATTCGAACAACCAGCTCTCGTAGCCGATGGCCTTGATCAATTCGTTCAGCACCTGACCGGCGGGTTCCTTCGCCGCCCTGGCCTCGATCCGATTGATGAAGTCGCCGAATTCGCGCAAGGCGGTGCGCTGTTTGGCGCCGAGTTCGGCATCCAGCCCCGGCGCGAAGATGCTGGCGAACAGGCTCTGATGCCGCCGCCCGGCGGCACGGCCGAGCGCCTCCAGCGTGGTACCGCCGATGCCGCGCTTGGGCGTGGTCACGGCCCGAATGAAGGCGGGGTCATCCTCCTGGTTGGCCAGAATACGCAGATAGCAGGTGATGTCCTTGATCTCGGCGCGATCGAAGAAGGATTGGCCGCCGGAAATGACATAGGGAATCCGCTGTGCGCGCAGCTGCTGCTCTATGACGCGCGCCTGGTGGTTGCCGCGATAGAGGATGGCGTAATCCGAGAATTTGGTACGTCGCTCGAAACGATGCGCCGAAAGCCGCGAGCCGACCCACTCGGCTTCGTGCTCGCCGTCGCGGCAAGTTTGCACGTGGATCGCATCGCCCTGGCCGTGCTCGGACCACAGCTTCTTTTCGAACAGCTTGGGATTGTTGGCGATCAGCGTGTTGGCGGCGTTCAGGATGCGTGCGGTGGAGCGGTAGTTCTGTTCCAGCTTGACTACCTTCAGGCTTGGGTAGTCGTCTTTCAGCAAGCGCAGGTTTTCACTGTCGGCGCCGCGCCAGGCGTAGATCGACTGGTCGTCGTCGCCCACGGCGGTGAAGGAATCGCGGCCCTGCGTCAGCAGTTGCAGCAGGCGGTACTGGCCGCGATTGGTGTCCTGGTACTCGTC
>CAMBRI010000294.1 GCA_945870205.1 Sulfuritalea hydrogenivorans sk43H
GGTTTGGCCAACTCGCCGTCGCCATCGGCACTATGGCCGTGACCGCCATGAGCGCCATAGGCTCCGGCTTCGGGCTCGAAGGCTGCCTCGATCTCGGTCACCGGCAGCCCAAGGCCACGCAACATCTCACCCAGCACATGGTCGCGGCCAAAACGCAGGCTGCCGGGCAATACCTGCACGGCAATGTGGCGGTTGCCCAGGTGGTAAGCGGCGCGCGCCATTTGCAGCGGGTCGTCGCTCACCGCTGCCATCAGCGCTTCCGGCGCGGCCACCACCTCGACCACGCGGCCGTCGCTGGCCAGCAACCGGTCGCCACCCCGCAAGATCGTGCCGCGCGGCAGGAACAGTCCGCATTCCTCGCCCGAGGCCAGACGCGTGCGCAGGCGGCTCTTGCAGCGCATGTCGAAGGGCAGCAGCAACTGCTCGCCCGTCGTGCAACCCGCAGTGGCGAGTGATTCAATCAGCAGCATCGCCGCCGCCTGGTCCGGCTGAGCGACAGGCCCCTGTCTTGTTTCAACCGAGGATTTCCGTCAGGTGCTCGCGCTCACGCAGTTCCGCTTCGAACTGTTCCATTTCCGGCCCCAGCGCGTCGCGCGCCGACACCATGCCTATCGGCAGTCCGTTTTCCACCACCGGAACATGGCGGAAGCCGCGTTCGTACATCAGGTGCAGAGCATGGCCGAAAGGCTTGTCGGCGGCAATGGTCGTGGGGTCAGCGGTCATCACTTCGCCCAGCGTTATCCGCTTCGGGTCCTTTCCGGCAGCGAGAACCCGGTAGAGTGCATCGCGTTCTGTAAAGATGCCGGCCAGACGCGGTCCGCTGAGGACCATGATGGCGCCGACTCTCGCGTCGCGCATGGCGGCGGCAGCGTCGGCCACCGACATGGTCGCAGTTGCGGTGAGAATGCGCTGGTTCTTTACCAGCTGGCTAACGGGTCTGTTGGGCATGATGGCTCCTTGGGGTGGTGGGGAACTCAAAACAGGAAATATCTCTGCGTCATTGGAAGCGTCGCTGCCGGCTCGCAGACCAGCAGTTCGCCGTCGGCGCGCACGGCATAGGTTTCGCTATCGACCTCGATCACCGGCGTGGCGCTGTTGTGCATCATGTCGGCCTTGGTCACATGGCGGCAGTCCTTCACCGGCTCCAGCCGCTTGGCGAGGCCTAGCGCCAGCACCGCCGGATTCTTCAGCGCCGCCTGCGAGACGAAGGTGATCGAAGTTTTCAGCGCGCGGCCGTATGCGCCGAACATTGGCCTGTAATGCACCGGCTGCGGTGTCGGGATCGAGGCATTCGGGTCGCCCATCGCCGCCGCCGCGATCATGCCGCCCTTGAGGATCAGGCTGGGCTTCACACCGAAGAAAGGCGGCTTCCACAGCACCAGATCGGCCAGCTTGCCAACCTCGATGGAGCCGACCACATGGCCGATGCCGTGGGTGACGGCAGGGTTGATGGTGTACTTGGCGATGTAGCGCCTGACTCGCTGATTATCGTTTCTTGCCGTGTCTTCCTTAAGCACGCCGCGCTGCAGCTTCATCTTGTGCGCGGTCTGCCAGGTGCGGATCAGCACCTCGCCGACACGGCCCATGGCCTGCGAATCGGACGACATCATCGAGAAGGCGCCGAGGTCATGGAGAATGTCTTCGGCGGCGATCGTCTCGCGGCGGATGCGCGATTCGGCGAAGGCGACGTCCTCGGCGATGGCCGGATCGAGGTGGTGGCAGACCATCAGCATGTCGAGATGCTCGTCGATGGTATTCACCGTGAACGGCATGGTCGGGTTGGTCGACGAGGGCAGCACGTTGGGCAGGCCGGCCGCCTTGATGATGTCCGGCGCATGGCCGCCACCGGCGCCCTCGGTATGAAAGGTGTGAATCGTGCGGCCCTTGAAGGCGGCCAGCGTGGCTTCGACGAAGCCGGATTCGTTCAAGGTGTCGGTATGGATCGCCACCTGCACGTCCATTTCGTCGGCCACCGTCAGGCAGTTGTCGATCGCGGCTGGCGTGGTGCCCCAGTCCTCGTGCAGCTTGAGCCCCATGGCGCCCGCCTCGACCTGCTCCCGCAGTGGGCCCGGCAGCGAGACATTGCCCTTGCCGAGAAAACCCAGGTTCATCGGGAAGGCCTCGGCTGCCGCAAGCATGGCATGAATGTGCCAGGGCCCCGGCGTGCAGGTCGTGGCGAACGTTCCCGTCGCCGGCCCGGTGCCGCCGCCGAGCATGGTGGTGACGCCAGACATCAGCGCCTCCTCGATCTGCTGCGGGCAGATAAAGTGGATGTGGGTATCGATGCCGCCGGCGGTGAGGATCATGCCTTCACCGGCGATGATCTCGGTGCCGGCGCCGATGACGATGGTGACGCCCGGCTGCACGTCCGGGTTGCCGGCCTTGCCGATGGCCAGGATCATGCCGCCCTTGAGGCCGACATCGGCCTTGACGATGCCCTGTACCGCATCGACGATCAGCGCGTTGGTGATCACCGTGTCGGCCACCTCGCACGACATGCGCTGGCCCTGGCCCATGCCGTCGCGAATCACCTTGCCGCCGCCGAACTTCACTTCCTCGCCGGGTATGGTGTAGTCCATCTCGACCTCGATCCAGAGTTCTGTATCGGCCAGGCGGACGCGGTCACCAACAGTAGGGCCGAACATTTCAGCGTAAGCCTGTCGCGTGATCTTCATGACAGCGCCCCCATGACCTTGCCCTGGAACCCATAAACCTTGCGCTCGCCCGCGTAGTCGACCAGTTCGACGGTACGCGTCTGCCCCGGCTCGAAACGCACCGCCGTGCCGGCGGCGATGTTGAGCCGCATGCCTCGCGCCGCCTTTCGATCAAAGGCCAGCGCCTCGTTGGTCTCGAAAAAATGATAGTGCGAGCCGACCTGTATCGGCCGGTCGCCGGCGTTGGCGACTTCGATGCTCAGCGTGCGGCGGCCGACGTTGAGTTCGATTTCGCCGGCTTCGATTTTCATTTCGCCTGGAATCATCTCGGCCCCCTAAACGATTGGGTTGTGAACGGTGACGAGCTTGGTGCCGTCGGGGAACGTGGCTTCCACCTGAATATCGGGAATCATCTCCGGCACGCCTTCCATGACTTCGTCGCGCTTGAGCAGCGTCGTGCCGTAGCTCATGAGTTCGGCCACCGTCCGGCCGTCGCGGGCGCCTTCGAGGATGCCGGCCGTGATGAAGGCCACCGCTTCGGGGTAGTTGAGCTTGAGGCCGCGTCCCTTGCGCCGTTCGGCGAGCAAAGCGGCGGTGAAGATCAGCAGCTTGTCTTTTTCTCTGGGTGTAAGTTCCATGGCTTTTCCCTAGGTATTCCAGATGCGCGGCACGACTGCCTCACGGCCAATGATTGTCGGCCGCAAATGTTGCCAGAGTGCGACAAACCATGCACGCGCGGCCTGCGCCGAATGGCCGAGATAGCGGCCGACGAAAAGTTGCGGCAGCACGCTGACCCCGCAGCGGGCGCCAACTTCGCTCGCGGCCACACCACGGCAGGCGCGCAGCGCGTCCACGTCGACGTCACTACCCGCGATCAGCACTGTGCTGCAGACGCTGAAACCAGCCAGGCCGATCGGAGACTGCAGCAGGGCCGAACCGCCATCGACCGCGCCGCGCTCGCGCCACAACATGCGGCCGTCGAGGCGAACGTCGGTGCCGAGATGCAGGCTGCCGCGGTCGAAGGTCTCGCCGCTGGCACGACGGCCAAAACAGAGGGTTTCGATACCGATAAATCTTGCTCCCGCTTCCAGATCAACGTCGGTACGGATGTGCGCCAGCGCACCCGAAAACACGATGCTCTCCTGCGGCAGCCATTCCGCCGTGGCGCCAGCGCGGACTTTTATGGTCACGACCTGCTCCGCTATCGATCCGGCCGAGCGGTACCACTTTCCCGCGCCGGGCGTGGTAAGCAGAGCCTGTGCCCCGACACCGAGCTCGATGCCGATGGCAAGACGGTCGCCACCGGCGATGCCGGCCGGCGGATGCAGCACGATGGAGTGGCACAGCTGCGGCCCCTCCGGATAGAGCGCCTTCTGCACGCGCAGCGGACCGCGATGTTCACGGCGCACCAGCCGCGTGGTCTCGCCGCACCGCTCGAAGCCGAGATCGAGCGCGGCCGGCCAGCAGGATGTGATCGGATCGGCGTAGGGTGGGCAATGCAGCATCGACGGATCATAGCGCCGCTTTACACCGCGAGAAGTTCCCGCACTCCATCGGCAGCCATGTCGGCGCCCGCGCCACGCTTGATGATTTCGCCGCGTTCCATGACCAGGTACTGGTCGGCAAGACTCTCGGCGAAGTCGTAGTACTGCTCGACCAGCAGGATGGCCATATTGCCCTCGGCCGCCAGGGTGCGGATGGCGCGCTCGATGTCCTTGATGATCGAGGGCTGGATGCCTTCGGTCGGCTCGTCGAGGATCAGCATGCGCGGCCCGAAAGCCAGGGCGCGGCCGATGGCGAGCTGCTGCTGCTGGCCGCCGGAAAGATCGCCGCCGCGGCGCTTGAGCATCTGTTTGAGCACCGGGAACATGTCGAAAATACGCTCCGGAATCGGCGTGCCGCCGGGGCGTGTGGCGAGCCCCATCTGCAGGTTTTCCAGCACCGTGAGGCGCGGAAAGATCTCGCGGCCCTGTGGCACATAGCCGATGCCGGCCTTGACCCGTTCATGCGAAGGCGCGCGCGTAAGGTCCTTGCCCTCGAATGAAATGACGCCGGTCCGGGACGGCACCAGACCCGTCAGACACTTCAGCAGCGTCGTCTTGCCGACACCGTTGCGGCCGAGCACGGTCGTCACCTTGCCGATCGGCGCCTCGAAACTCACATCGCGCAGGAT
>CAMBRI010000295.1 GCA_945870205.1 Sulfuritalea hydrogenivorans sk43H
CGTAGGCATCGTCGGCCATCAGTACCATCAGCATGCTGGCGAGAAAGATGTGGTATTCGAGGCAAAGCAGCCCGAGCGGGGTGCCGTCTTCCTTGCGAAAATAGCCTGCCGAGTAGATGGAAATGCCCGCCGATGCAAAACCAAGCAGCAGGGCGAACACGGCAGACAGGTTATCCAGCCGCAGGTGGAAGGGCAGATCCGGCAGTCCGATCACCAGCACGGCGGTCTGCACCGGGCCGCCGAGAGCACCCAGCGCCACCACGCCGACCAGCATCCCGACCAGTGCGCCGAGCGGGAACAGGACCTTGCTGATGACGTCGGTATCACGCGGCGCGAGCAGTCCGAGCAGCCCGATGGCCAGCCAGGCGCAGGCGGCTATCAGCAGGAGGTCGATGGGCAGGAGGCTGGTCATGTGGTCACGGCGGAAAGACGCGCGATTCTATCAGCGGACTCCGCGGCCGAACCGCCCTTGCGCCGACGACGGCCCGATGCGTCGCGACGGGAACGCTTGCCCTTGGCGGCTTGATCGGCAACGCGGGGAAAGCAAGCTCGACCGGGCTAAGGCTTCAGCCAAAGCGCTTCACCGGCAAGGGGCGCAAGGGGCTGGCAACTTCTTCCCCGCCGCGCTCGGCTGCCCAGACATGGATTGCTTCCAGTGCCATGTCGGCAGTAGCGAAGATGTGTTGCTGCGAGATGTAGTCGAATAGGCCGGTGGCGCGCATGACGTCGATCACCTGCTTCTTGAGGCCCGAGAAGACCACCGTGACGCCATTGCCGCGCAGGCGCTCCACGAGATGGTGCATGACCTCTTCTCCGGACGCGTCGAGTTCGTTGATGCCGTTGCCGACCACCAGCAGATAGGGCGCTTTCGGATTGGCCGCCACGGCATCGAGAATCGCGTCCTCGAAGAAGGACACATTGGCAAAATACAGGCGCCCGTCGAAGCGCACGGCCGTCACCACATCGGAGGCCGGCAGTTCATTTACCGCCGCATCGCGCAAGCTGCCGTCGGCATGGCGGCCGAGAATCGCCACGCGCGGCGTCATGGTGCGGTACAGATACAACCCGATGGCCAGCCCGGCGCCGACAATGATGCCCTTGTCGAGGTGTGGCGCGAACAGCAGGGTGGCGATGAAAGTGGCCACGGCCGCAATACCGTCGTGACGGCCGGCCTTCCAGGCATGCTTCACGGCCTCGACGTTGATCAGACCGATCACCGCCATGATGATCACCGCGGCGAGTACCGCCTGCGGCAGGTGGTAGAGCAGGGGCGTCAGGAACAGCAGCGTCAGCAGCACGAACAATCCAGTAAACACGGACGACATGCCGGTCATCGCCCCGGCATTGATGTTCACCGCCGAACGCGAGAAGGAACCGGATACGGGAAAAGCCTGGGTGGCGCAGCCGACGAGGTTGGCCAGGCCCTGGCCAATCAGTTCCTGGTTGGGGTCGATCTTCTGCTTGGTCTTGGCCGCAATGGCCTTGGCAATGGAAATCGCTTCCATGAAGCCCACCAACGAAATGACGATGGCGGCCGAGAGCAGGCTGGCAAGCATGTCCCACGACACAGCCGGCATGCCGACCGAGGGCAGGCCTTGCGGCACCTTGCCGACGACCTCGCCACCGCCAATCAGCTTCATCTCGCCCTGGGCGGCACGGACAATGCGCCAGCGGTGTCCGTCCGCGACTTTGCCGGCCGGCACCCGGCCCTCGGCATATAGTTCTGCCGGCTGGCCGCCGGACGCCGCGACACGCTCGAAGACGAAGCTGCGAATGACCCGGTTGCGGCGGCGGTTCTCGTCCTCCCGGTCTTTCAGTTGCAGGCGCAGCAATTCCACTTCGTAGTTGGTGGTCACTACTTCATGGGACAACTCACCGCGCTCCTTGCGCAAAACCTTCAGCTCGGCCGCCTTGGTGCCGACCTGATCGTTGATTTCCTTGATACGGGTCTCGGTGCGGACAAACTCGGTGAGCAGGGCCCGGGCTTCGGGCTCCGCGACCCGGTCGATCGTGACGGTGGCGTTCTGCTCGAAACCGATCAGCCACGAGGCCGCCGTCGTTACTGCCACGGCGATCAGCACCCCCGGGAGCTTCGGCGCTTTCTTGCGGATCACCCACATGATGGCAATCGCCGTCGCGCCCATTGCGAGCGTCGGCAGGTGGGTATCGCCCACCTGCTTGGCCACGCCCCAGATATCCTCGATGAAACGTTCCGAGCGCCCCATCGGCACGCCGATCAATTTGTTGACCTGCGACAGCGCGATGATGATCGCGGCCGCATTGGTAAAACCGACGATGACCGGATGCGACAGGAAGTTGACGATGACCCCGAGCTTGAATACGCCGAGGGTCAGCTGAACGATGCCGACCAGCAGGGCCAGCATGATCGCCAGGGCGACGAAATGCTCGGACCCGGGCGCCGCCAGTGGCGTCAGCGCCGACGCCGTCAGCAGCGAGACCACCGCCACCGGCCCGGTGCCGAGCTGGTTCGAGGAGCCCCACAGCGCGGCCACCATCACCGGCAGGAAAGCCGCGTACAGGCCGTAATAAGGCGGCATGCCGGCCAACTGGGCATAGGCCATCGACTGCGGCACCAGCACCAGTGCAACCGTAAGCCCGGCAAGGAAATCGGCGCGCAGCGCCGGCCCGCCGTAGGGCAGCCAACGCAGGAAAGGCAGCAGGCGCTGAAGTCGGGGCGACACGTTCATGATCGGCAGGTCGGGCGGAGCCCGGCGCTGCGGCTCGAAAAATAGCTGATGGAGCGTCGAATATTAGCAGTCGGCTAATCCACTTCCGTAAGAGGTTTTCTATCGATAAATTAGGGACACAAATTGAGCGTTGCGGGGATTGGAGCCACGCCTGCGCCCAGATGGGCTGGCCGCCGAATATTGTTATCTGCTAATATTCCATGCTCCCGCCGCTTGCCGTCACCCTGCTCCACCCCGTAATGACCCCTCTTTCACCGTCCTGGCTGCGCAAGCTTTTCCCCTTCCTGCTGTGGTGGCCGCTGGTCACGCGGCGCACACTGAAGGACGACCTGCTGGCCGGCCTGACCGGTGCGCTGATCGTGCTGCCGCAGGGCGTGGCCTTCGCCACGATTGCCGGCCTGCCGCCGGAATACGGCCTGTATGCGGCCATGATGCCGGCCATCGTCGCCGCGCTGTTCGGCTCCTCCTGGCACCTGGTGTCCGGGCCGACCACCGCGATCTCGATTGCCATCTACGGCGCCATCCACCATCTGGCCGAGCCGGGCACCCCACAGTATGTCGGGATGATCCTCACCCTGACGCTGCAAGTCGGCATTTTTCAGCTGGCGCTCGGCATGGCGCGCATGGGCGCGCTGGTAAATTTCATTTCGCATACCGTGGTGATCGGCTTCACCACCGGTGCCGCGGTGCTGATCGCGGCGAGCCAGATCCGCGCCTTCTTCGGCGTCGAGATCGCGCGCGGCCTGCCCTTCTACGAGATCCTGCACCAGTTCGCGCTGCAGTTCGACCGCATCAATCCCTGGGTCGCGGGCGTCGGCGTCGCCACGCTGGTGGCGGGCATCCTGACCAAACGCTACTGGAAGAAGTTCCCCTACATGATCGCCGCGATGCTGGTCGGCAGTGTCGTCGCCTACGTGCTCAACACCATGATCGGACAGGCCGAAACCGGCATCAAGACGGTTGGCGCGCTGCCCGCCGGACTGCCTCCCTTCCTGCTGCCCGACTTCTCGTTCGCCGCGCTGAAAAAAACCTTTGGCCCGGCGCTGGTGATCACCATGCTGGCGCTGACCGAGGCCGTCTCGATTGCCCGCGCGATCGCCGTGCGATCGGAACAGCGCATCGACGGCAACCAGGAATTCATCGGCCAGGGGCTGTCGAACATCGTCGGCGCCTTCTTCTCGGGCTATGCCTCTTCGGGCTCCTTCAATCGCTCCGGGGTGAATTACGAAGCCGGCGCGCGCACGCCGCTGGCGACCATTTTCGCGTCCGTGTTCCTGCTCGTGATCCTGCTGCTCGTGGCGCCGCTTGCAGCCTATTTGCCGAATGCGGCCATGGCCGGCATCCTCTTCCTGGTGGCCTGGGGCCTGATCGATTTCCACCACATCGGGTCGATCTGGAAGACCAGTCGGCAGGAATCATTCATCCTCTGGGTCACCGTCATAGGTACCCTGATGAACCTCGAAGCCGGCATCACGGCCGGTGTGCTGGTGTCGCTGCTGATCTACCTCAACCGCACTTCGAAACCCGGCATCGAGCCGCTGGTGCCGGTCGATGATGCCGGCGGTTACCACTTCGTCGAGGCTCGCGGCAAACCGGAATGTCCGCAACTGCGCATCGTGCGCATCAACGGCTCGGCCTATTTCGGTGCCGTCGACCACATCCAGAGTGCGCTGCTGCAGATCGACCTCGAAAACCCGCGCCAGAAATCGGTACTGGTCGTTTCGCTGGGCATGAACTTCGTCGACATCGCCGGCGCGGAGATGTTTGCCCAGGAGGCAAGACGGCGCAAGCGCCTCGGCGGAGGGCTTTACTTCTACCGCATGAAGGACGAACCCTATCGCCTGCTGCGCGAGGGCGATTACGTGCACGAAATCGGCGAAGGCGCCTTCTTCCCGGTGAAGTCGAAACCTACCGAAGCGCTCTACTGGACGCTCGACCCGGAAATCTGCCGTCACTGCAAGGCCCGCATCTTTGCCACCTGCCACAGCGGCCAGTTGCCGGACGGCGACCGCCGCCTGCGGCTGCTGCTGGCCGCCAGCGATGCCGACACGGCGCGCTACCCGACCGCGACGGCGATAGGCCTCGCGCGCAGCCTCGGCGT
>CAMBRI010000296.1 GCA_945870205.1 Sulfuritalea hydrogenivorans sk43H
TCGGGTCGCTATCTGGAAATGATGGCGCGGCAGAAGGCGGCGCGCAGTGTCGAGACCCTGGCTCGTGCCATTCCGGCGTTCGCCACCCGCCTTGCGTCATGGCCGCTTGCCGGTAGCGATGCGGCGGGCGAGCGGGTCGCCGTGGCCGAGCTGCGCGTCGGTGACGCGGTGCAGATCAAACCGGGCGAGACGGTACCGGCCGACGGTTGCGTGCTCGACGGAGAAAGCGCAGCGGACGAATCGTTGCTGACCGGCGAAAGCCGTCCGGTGTCCAAGCGTTCCGGCGATGCGCTGATCGGCGGCAGCGTGAATACCGCAAGCCCGCTGGTGATGCGGGTCGAGCGAGTCGGCGAGGCTACGCGCGTGGCCGCCATCCAGCGCCTGATGGAACGTGCCGCCGCCGAAAAGCCGCGGCTGGTGGAAATCGCCGACCGCATTGCCGGGCGCTTCATCGTGGCTTTGCTGTTGCTGGCGGTGGTGACGGCGCTGGCCTGGTGGTGGATCGACCCCTCGCGGGCTCTGTGGATTTTTGTCGCCGTGCTGGTGGTGAGTTGCCCATGCGCGCTCTCCCTTGCTACTCCCGCAGCCTTGACGGTGGCGACCGGAGCGCTGGCCGCGCGCGGCGTGCTGGTGACGCGGGGCCATGCCATCGAGGCGCTGGCGCGGGCAGATCGCTTCGTTTTCGACAAGACCGGCACATTGACCGTGGGGCGCATGGAACTGGTCGAGGTCGTTCCGGTGCGCGGGGAGGCCACGTTCGCCCTGAGCGTTGCGGCGGCTCTGGAGCGGGGCTCCGAACATCCCATCGCCCGCGCCTTGGCTGCGGGAGCGGCAGACGCCGGGGTCGAGGTTTGCGCAGTGCGCGCCACCACCGGCGCCGGTGTCGAGGGCATGGTCGACCAGCGAGCCTGGCGTCTGGGGCGGCCGGAGTTCGTCGCCGCATTGCACGGCATGGCGATTCCGGTTGAACTCAAGTCGATACTGGATGCCGGTGACACGGTGATCGCGCTGGGCAACGCCGATGGTTGGCAGGCATTTTTCCGTCTGAGCGACAGCCTGCGTCCGGAGGCAACGACGATGGCCACCAAACTCGTTGTCGCTGGCGTCAAACTGTCGATCTTTAGCGGCGACGCGCCGGCTGCGGCCGCGCGGGTAGGTTCGGCGCTGGGGATCGTGGATTCCCGTGGCGGCCTCTCGCCGGAAGACAAGCATGCGGCGCTCAAGGCACTGCAGGCCGCCGGCGAGACCGTGGCGATGGTTGGCGACGGTGTCAATGACGCCCCGGTACTGGCGCAGGCGCAAATATCGATCGCCATGGGCGGCGGTGCCGATCTGGCGCGAGCCAACGCCGACATCGTGCTGCTCGGCAATGACCTCCAGGCGCTGCCGCAAGGGTTGGCGCTGGCGCGGCGCACCGTCCGCATCGTGAAACAGAACCTGGTGTGGGCTTTCGCCTACAATTTCCTGGCTATTCCTCTGGCCATGGCCGGCTGGGTGACTCCGTGGATGGCGGGCATCGGCATGTCGGCCAGTTCGCTCTTGGTGGTGCTCAATGCTCTGCGTTTGCAAAGAAACTGAATGGACATCCTGTATCTCCTGATCCCGCTTTCGCTTGTACTGGTCTTTGTCATCGCCGCCCTGTTCTGGTGGTCATTGAAGAGCGGGCAGTACGAGGACCTGGAAGGGCCCGGCCACCGCATCCTGATGGACGACGATCGCACCGATGTGCTGAAAAGCGGCAGCATTGTTGACCCAGATCAAAGCGCTGCCGGTGAAAAGTAACCATACTCGGGACGGGTTTTATGGTGATGGCTTCGCGCCGTTACCGGAAGGCTCTCTGTTGGGGTTAGGGGTGCGCGTTGCGCACCCTTTTTTTTTGTCCTGCGCCACCCCCCTCAGTGCGGTATCCCCGGATGTCGCCGTTATTTGGGCGGGATGGTATGCGCTTATTTTTGGGATTGCATGTGACCAGCGTGCCTACCAGCGGAGCAGCCTTTCCCCTACCACGGCGCCGACCGCCGTCGGGATCAGGATGCCGAGCAGATACCAAAAAGCGATAAACGGAGCTGTCAGTTCTGGGCAGTGAAAGCAATAAACCACCGCTCCGACGGCGCCCGAGAACAGGCCGGCGGCGGCACCGGCCAGCCTGAGATTGGTGGGCGCGAGGTCGCGCATCGCCCAAAAGCTTGCGGCGAAGACAGGCGTTGCGAGCATCGTTATGAGAAAGGGGCATACCTTCCAGGTATTGCCAAAGAACAGTGATGCTCTTGCTCCTGGCTCTGCAGAGGCAAGCGCTATACCGGCCAGGATCCATATCGCCAGAATCGGCGCCATCAGGGCCGGAAACAGGTTTCCAAGGCGCACTCCCGGCGTGGAAAGGCGGAAAACCATCAGCAAGGCCACGGCCGCAATGGCCGCGGCAAATCCCAGCTTTTCCCAAAATGCCAGCAGCTGCATCACATTTGCAAGATCGGGATTCACGGGGATTGCCTTCACCATCAGGATGGTGGAAACCAGCGTGCCGAATCCGATGGCATGAACCAGCCGGCGCCAAGGGTCGCCTGCTTGTTCGAGGTTGGCGCCGGTGGCAAGCATGTCTATGAGGTCATTGGTCTTCATCTCGTTTCACCTACCATTGCTGCGAGGGCCTTCATTCCGCGGTGCACCCCAACTTTCAGGGCTGACTCGGACATCCCGTTCATCTGCGCAGCTTCTTCGACCGACAATCCGTCCAGTTTGGTATGGATGATCGCCATACGCTGCTTTTCCGGCAATTGATCCAGCAGTTTCATGATGTCCCGGCGAGCCTCCGTCGCATCCGTACTGGACGTGGCAAAAAACGCATCCTCTTCGTCCAGAAACGTGTTGAGCGAATCCCTGATTGCCCGTCCTCGAAGGAAGTCCACCAGTTTGTACCTTGCGATTGCGTGCACCCATGCGGCCAGCGGCTGCTTTCGGTCATAGGTGTGACGTTTGTTGTGAATTGCAAGCAAGGACTCCTGAACAAGATCTTCAACATCGTCGGGCAGGCTGGACAGGCGCCTCATCAGGTACGACCGTAGGTATCCGGTCAGGTCCGACAGGAATACACGGTAGGCCTGAGAGTCACCCTCGAGTCCCTGTATCAGCAAACCCTGCAACCGTTCCGCGCTCACACTTTCACGCCTATTCACCTATTCGTTGAGAGGGGCCTTTTGGTTACAGCAGGAGGTAAAAATAAAGGCCAAACGATATTAACAGTTCATTGATCTGCGTCAATAAATGAGGTGACGTAAAGAGAAACAACTCGCGCATTCGTCGGTTGCATCAGAAGCGTTTCGTCATTAAATTATTTACTTGACATCAATATAGGAGTTGGCCATGAAAAAGATTTCTCTAGCGCTACTGGCGGCTGGTCTCGTGCTGGTGAATGGCAGTGTGCTTGCGCAGCAGGCTGCGGGCGCTGCAATGCCCGCACCGGTCGATCGCGCGAAAATTCTGGTGGCACCAGGCGTCTTCGGCAATTTTTCCACCTACAAGGTTCGCCCCGACTATTACAGGATGTCTGCTGCGGAACGCAAGGGTGCCGTTGCCGAAGTTCTCGCTGTTGTCGACAAGCATAAGGACAAAGTCATCGTCGACGCCTACCTGACGCGCGGCTTCGAGGCCCAGAGCGATTACTTCCTGCGGGTGCATTCCTATGACATGGCCGCGACACAGGCCTTTCTGGTTGATTTCCGGGCCACCCGCTTCGGCATGTACTCGGACGTTACCGAACAACTGGTCGGCATGACCAAGGCGTTGAACTATGTCACCAAGGACAAGTCTCCAACCCTCAATGCCGGTCTGACAAGCGCCAGCTATAGCGGTGAGGCGCCGCGCTACGCATTCATGATTCCGGTGAAGAAGAACGCGGAATGGTGGAATCTTAGCGACGAGCAGCGTCTGAAGGAAATCGAAACCCACACCCTGCCCACGCTGGGGAACCTGGTGAACGTCAAGAGGAAGCTTTACCACTCGACAGGACTTGATGACACCGATTTCATCACCTACTTCGAGACTGCCGATCTCGGCGCTTTCAACAGCCTGATGCTGGCCTTGGCCAAGGTGCCGGAGAACAAGTACCACGTGCGCTGGGGCAGCCCGACGGTCATGGGAACCATCCAGACATTCGAAAACGTAGTGAAGACCCTTTCGATGGCGAACTAAGGAAAGCCGGGCCGGAAACGGCGCGTCGCCGATCTGCGCGCGCCGTTGGCCGATCCGGGGACGTTTTGCCAATTGCCAACATGTCGGGGAAAGATCATGTCTATAAGTCGTCGCGAATTCATCAAGGGTAGCCTTTCGGTTGCCGCCGCTGCCGGGCTTCCATTTTCTCTCGGCCGGCCCGCGTTTGCGGCCCTTGCCGAGCGCAAGGATCGTCCCTGGGAAGACGGTTACCGCAATCTGTTCCAGGGTGAGCGCACCGTGCGTTCGATCAACATGCCAAATTGCACAGGGTCGTGTGCATGGAATGTCATCATCAAGGACGGCCTCGTCAAGCGCGTCGAGCAACCGCTCGACTACCCGGACGACGAGTACAACCCGCGCGGTTGCATGAAGGGCGCGACCTACCATCGCCGCGTCTATTCGCCGAACCGGGTCAAGTTCCCGATGAAGCGCGTCGGGCCTCGCGGCTCGGGCCAGTGGAAGCGCATTTCGTGGGACGAGGCGCTGGACTTCATCGCCAGCGAGATCAAGCGCATCGCGGCGAAATACGGACAGAACACGATCTGGATTTACCCGCCCGTGCCGGCCACCGGCATCGCAAAGCAGGG
>CAMBRI010000297.1 GCA_945870205.1 Sulfuritalea hydrogenivorans sk43H
TAGCGCGATGGCTGTGTCGAAGGGGTGGGAGCTCATATCTTGCGGGCCTTGCCGCTCCAGTAAGCGTCACGGATCTTGCGCTTGACCACCTTGCCGTTGTCGTCGCGCGGCAGGGCATCCACGATGTCGATGCGGCGCGGCACCTTGTAGCCGGCGATGCGCTCGCCCAAGTGCTTGCGGATGGTCTCGGCGTCGAGCGTGGCACCGGCTTCGGCAACCAGTTGCGCCGCCAGGGCTTCGCCATATTCCTCGTCGGGAATGCCGACCACGGCGCAGTCGGCGACGCCGGGCAGGGTGATCAGCACATGCTCGATTTCGGCCGGGTAGATGTTCACGCCGCCCGAGATCACCATGTCCGAGGCGCGGTCGCAAATGAAGAGAAAGCCTTCGTCGTCGACGTAACCCATGTCGCCGATGCCGATGAAGCCGTCGCGCTCGATGGCACTGCGTGCGGCGTCGTTGCCGTGATAGCTGAAGTCGGCATAAGCCGGCTGGCGTACATAGATGCCGCCGATTTCGCCGGTCGGCAATTGGCGGCCGGCCTCGTCGAGGATGCGGATGCTCGCCTGTCCGACGGGTCGGCCGGCGCTGCCGGGTTTGCGTGCGGCGTCCGCCGGATCCATGATGGTGATCAGGCCGGTTTCGCTTGATGCGTAAGTCTCGAAAATCACCGGCCCCAGCCAGGCGATCATCGCCTTCTTGACGTCCGGCGCGCAGGGCGAGCCGGTGGAGGCGACGAACTTCAGCGAGGAAAGATCGTAACGCGCCCTCACTGCGGCCGGCAGGCGCAACAGGCGCACATACATCACCGGCACCAGATAGGCGGTCTCGATGTGGTGCCGCTCGATGAGGGCCAGCGTGGCTTCGGCATCGAACTTTTCTTCCAGCACCATCAGCGAGCCCTGCAGCAGAGATTGCTGGGCGAACAGGCTGGGGGCGCTGTGGTAGAGCGGCGCCGAGATCAGCGTGCGCACTCCCGGATAGATGCCCATGGCGTCTTTCACGACCTGCGCGGCCAATGCCTGCTGCTCGGGCGTCGGCGCCAGGCGGCGCACGCCCTTGGGCCGGCCCGCGGTGCCCGAGGTGTAGGCCATGTGGCCACGCGGCGTGCGCGGCGGGCCGGCGTAGAGTGCCTGCGCAGCGAGCCAGGTGTCGAAGTCGTCGATGTGGCCCGGGCCGGCGCCGACGACGATGGTTCTGACACTTGGCGGAATCGCCGCGGCGATCGCGGCCAGCAGGTCGGGCTGGATGAACAGCACTTTCGCGCCGCAGTCGTTGAGGATGAATCCCGCCTCGTCGGTCTTGAAGTGCCAGTTGATCTGGCAGTAGTAGCTGCCCGCGATGCGGCAGCCCTGGATGATGTCGACGTAGGCGGGGTCGTTCCTCAGCATTACGGCGACCGCATCGCCGTCGGCGACGCCAAGGGCGGCAAGGCCGCCGGCCAGGCGCACCGCGCGCTGGTCGATCTCGGTGCCCGGGCGTTGCAGCTCGCCGAAGCGCAGTGCAGCGGTCATGCCGCGCGCGACGCTTGTGACAAATGCGTGGCGAAACGCTGCAGGTGAAAATCGGTATCGCCGAAGCTCATCTCGATCGCGGTGAGGCGCTTGAACCAGTGGCTCAGCATCAATTCGTCCGTCATGCCCATGCCGCCGTGCAGCTGCACGGCGTTCTGCGCTATGAAACGGCAGGCCTGGCCGACGGTGACCTTGGCCGCAGATAGCGTGCGCTGGCGTGACGCCTGGTCCTTGTCGGTGCAATGCAGGGCGGCGAGATAGCTCATGGAGCGCGCCTGCTCCTGGTGCAAAAGCATGTCGGCCATGCGGTGCTGCAAGGCCTGGAAGCGGCCGATCGGCTGGCCGAACTGCTGTCGAGTCTTGAGGTATTCCGTGGTGGCGGCTACGGTGGCTTCCATGATGCCGACGGCTTCGGCGCACAGCGCGGCAAGGCCGATGTCCAGCGCTGCCTCGATTGCCAACTGCGTTGCATCGGGCGCGCCACCCGCGTCCAGCCGTGTTGCCGGCGCGTCGCTCAAAATGAGGTCTGCCGCGTGCTGGCCGTCTAGCGTCGGGTAGTCGCGCAGGCTGACGCCCTCGATGCCCGGCGTTACGGCGAAAAGCCCCGTCTCGCCGCCAGCCGTTTGCGCCGAGACCAGCAACAGGTCGGCGCAGGCGCCATGGGCGACCACCGCCTTGCGCCCGGTCAGACTGCCGCCGATTTCCCTTACCGGTTCGTTACGCGCATCGGCATGGGCCAGCACGACGATGGATTCGCCCGTGGCGATGTTCGGCAGCCATTGCTCCTGAACGTCGGCGCTGGCGACACGGCGGATCAGGGCCGGCGCAATCACCGCCGCAGCTAGATAGGGCTCGAGCAACAGGCCGGCGCCGAATGCGCCCATCACCAGTCCGGTTTCCTGGGGGCCGTAGGCGAGGCCGCCGTAATCCTCGTCGATGTTGAGCGCCAGCACGCCGAGGTCGGCCAGCTCCTGCCAGACCTCGCGGCTCCAGCCGGTGGCGGAATCAAGGATGGCGCGGCGCTTTTCGAATGTGTAGTCTTTGGCGACGAAACGCTGCACGGTATCTGCCAGTGCGCGCTGGTCTTCGTTGTAGTCGAAGTTCATGATCCGAGCCTCACAGTCCCATGATCATCTGCGAGATGATGTTTTTCTGGATTTCGTTGGAGCCACCGAAGATCGACAGCTTGCGCAGGTTGCAGTAGCCGGCGCCCAGGTTGGCGGCGTAATCCGGGCCGACATCGTTCTGTTTGAAGGGCAGGGCATAGGGGCCGACGGCCTGCATCATCAGTTCCGAAATCGCCTGCTGGATTTCGGTGCCCTTGATCTTGAGGATCGAGGCTTCCGGTCCCGGCGCCTTCTTTTCACGCTCGGCGGAGACGACGCGCAGGTTGGTGATTTCGAGCGCCATCAGGTCGATCTCGACCTGCGCCACACGTGCCGCGAAGAGTGGGTCGTCGAGTCGGCCTTCTGCGCCCGCGATGCGTTTCAGGCGTACCAGTTCGCGCTTGGCAATGCCGATGCCGGCGATGTTGGTGCGCTCGTGGCCGAGCAGGAACTTGGCATAGGTCCAGCCCTTGTTTTCTTCGCCGATCAGGTTTTCGACCGGAACCTTGACCTCTTCGAGCCAGACCTCGTTGACCTCGTGGGCGCCGTCCAGGGTGATGATAGGGCGTACGGTAACGCCCGGCGTCTTCATGTCGATCAGCATGAAAGAGATTCCGCTCTGCTTCTTCGCCTCGGGATCGGTGCGCACCAGGCAGAAGATCCAATCCGCATGCTGGCCGAGCGTGGTCCAGGTTTTTTGGCCGTTGACGACGTAGTGATTTCCCTCCCGCACTGCGCGGGTTTTCACCGAAGCCAGGTCGGAGCCGGCGCCGGGTTCCGAATAGCCCTGGCACCACCATTCCTCGGCCGACAGGATCTTCGGCAGGTAGCGCTGTTGCTGGGCCGGATTGCCGAAAGCCATCAGCACCGGCGCGATCATCTTGAGGCCGAAGGAAATGAGGCGCGGAGCGCCGGCCGCTGCGCATTCTTCTTCGAAAATGTATTGCTCGGCCGGAGTCCAGCCGGGGCCGCCAAACTCTTTCGGCCAGCCGGGGCCGCCCCAGCCGCGCTGGTGCAGGGTGCGCTGCCAGAGCACATGCTCCTCGCGCTCGAGGTGCACGCCGTTCATCACCTTGTCGCGGATGTGGGCCGGCAGGTGGTCTTTGACGAAGTGG
Organism: Sulfuritalea hydrogenivorans sk43H; assembly: GCA_945870205.1. GTDB lineage: Bacteria > Pseudomonadota > Gammaproteobacteria > Burkholderiales > Rhodocyclaceae > Sulfuritalea > Sulfuritalea hydrogenivorans_A. Next base: position 3,736 of record CAMBRI010000297.1, read on the forward strand.
CGTACTTCCTCGCGGAAGGCATTTTCTTCGGGGCTGAAGTTCAGGTCCATGGGCAGGCGTCGAATTTGGTCCGTGGGGTTGAAAAGCGCTTTAAAGAACCGCTCTGCAGAACTGTGTTCTGTAAAAAATGTGCAGTCCGGATTCTTCTAGGACTTGGCCGGAATGTCAATAAGTACGAGATATTGAGCCGCAAAACGCCGGTTGAAACGGGCCCGGAGAGCACCGTTCAGGCTTGACTCATCAAACGGCGTTGTGCCACCATTCGGAACACCATCCCGGTTTCCGAGTCCCGTCGAAATCAACTTTGCACCGCATGACTGCCATTCCTGCCCTGCCGTGCAGTACCGATTTCGTCCCACGGGATGACTTGCCTTCGCGCATTCACCAGATCATCGACCCCTGGGTGATCGTCCAGCCCGACGCCGCTGCGCTGCGTCAGGACGACGCGGTCATGAGTTTCGCGGCACTCGATGCGGCAGTGGCCGAGACGGCGCGCCGCCTCGCCGAACACGGCCTGCGCCCCGGCGACCGCCTGCTGCTGGTGGCCGAGAACAGCATTCCGGTGGTGGTTCTGGCCCTGGCCTGCAGCCGGCTCGATGTCTGGCTGGTGCCGGTCAATGCGCGCCTGTCGCTGCGCGAGATTGACACCTTCCTCGAACACTGCGGCGCGCGCCTGGTGGCCTTGACTTCAGCCGTTTCCGTCGATGCCGCGGCCCATGCCGCGCGACTTGGCGCCACCGCGCAGGATTGGCCGGGGATCGGGCGTTTTCACCTGACCGCCAGCAAAGCCGACGTTCAGCCCGAACCGGTCGCCGCCTCGGGCGCCGAGCAGGTCGCGGCGCTGATCTACACATCGGGTACATCGGGCGCCCCCAAGGCGGTGATGCTGACTCACCGGAACCTGCTGTTCATCGCCGAGAACGGCCGCTGCATGCGTCGCCAAAGCCCGGCCGACACCGTCTATGCCGTGCTGCCCTTGTCGCATATCTACGGCCTGGCGACCATGGCACTGTCGGCGCTCAACGCCGGCGCGAG
>CAMBRI010000298.1 GCA_945870205.1 Sulfuritalea hydrogenivorans sk43H
CCCGAACACGCCGAACTGCACCTGCTGCTGTCGATGATGACGCCGTTGGGCTGGCTCGAGCGCGTACCGACCTACAAGGACCAGCAGGAAAAGCTGTCGCACAAGGATTTGACGACCTATGGCTTTCTTGGCTATCCCTTGTTGCAGGCTGCGGATATTCTGATTTATCGCGCCAATCGCGTGCCGGTAGGCGATGATCAGGTACCCCACGTCGAATTCACGCGAGAGATCGCGCGCCGCTTCAATCACCTGTATGGCCGCGAACCCGGCTTTGAGGACAAGGCGCGCGAAGCGGTCAAGAAGCTTGGCAACAAGCGCGCCAAGCTCTACGACGAGTTGCGCAACGCCTACCAGGAACGCGGCGAGAGTGACGCGCTGGTGCGGGCCCACGAATTGCTGAATGAGGCGCAAAGCCTCTCTTTGGGCGATCGCGAGCGGCTGTTTGGCTGGCTTGAAGGTACGCGCAAGATGATTCTGGTCGAGCCTGACGCGCTGCTCACCCACGCCTCTCGCATGCCCGGACTGGACGGCCAGAAGATGTCCAAGTCCTACGGCAACACGATCACCATGCGCGAAGATGCGGACGCCGTCACCCGGAAGATCCGCACCATGCAGACTGACCCTGCGCGTGTGCGGCGCACGGATGCCGGTGACCCGGACAAGTGTCCGGTGTGGCAGTTCCATCTGATTTATTCCGGCGAGGACGTCAAGAGCTGGGTGCAAAGCGGCTGCCGCTCGGCCGGTATCGGCTGCATTGAGTGCAAGCAGCCAGTGATCGACGGCGTGCTGCGGGAGCAGGAGCCAATGCGCGAACGGGCCAAGATGTACGAGGAAGACCCGCAACTGGTCAAGAACATCATTGCCGACGGCTGTGAACGGGCGCGCAAGTTGGCGCAGGACACGATGCGCGATGTGCGCGAAGCGATAGGACTCGACTACTCGTGATCGAAAGCGCCATTCCGGATCAGGCTGCTGCGCCCGACTCCGCGCGCATGGCCGTTTCGCCAGTGCCGACCATTGAGGCCGTTGCAGCTCACCTGCCCCGGGTCTATGGCGAGCTCATGGCGGAAATGCCACGCGACCTCTACATCCCGCCGGATGCGCTGGAGATCATTCTCGATTCCTTCGAGGGCCCGCTGGACCTGTTGCTTTACCTGATTCGTCGCGCCAATGTGAATGTTCTGGATATCCCCATGGCGCCGCTCACGGCGCAGTATCTGGTGTATGTCGAGGCCATGCGCAAGGGCAACCTGGAACTTGCGGCCGAGTACTTGCTGATGGCCGCCATGCTGATCGCGATCAAGTCGCGCATGCTCCTGCCACGGCCACCCAAGGCGGAGAATGGCGAGCCCGAAGATCCGCGCGCAGAGCTGGTGCGGCGCCTGATCGAATACGAACGCATGAAGGCCTCGGCGGCGAAGCTGGATGAAATGCCACAAGTGGGGCGCGATTACGAATGGATTACCCTGTGGATCTCCGACAAGGTGGTCGAGCGCCAGCCCGATGTCAGCCTGCATGACTTGCAAGTTGCCTGGCTGTCGCTGATGAAACAGGCGAAAGTGCATCAACACCACAAGATTCATCGCGAGGAACTGTCGGTGCGAGAACACATGAGCATCATCCTGCGGAGGCTGCAGGGGGGCGTTTACGTGGTATTCGACCAGTTGTTCGATCTGACGTTGGGTGCCCAGGGGCTGGTGGTGAGCTTTCTCGCCATGCTTGAACTGGCGCGCGAAGGGCTGATCGAAATCACCCAGAACGAGGCCCTGGCGCCTATTTACGTGAAGCTGCCCGATGCTGCCGCTCTATAAACCCGACGACTACAAGCGCGTGCTGGAAACCGCGCTGCTGGTGGCTGCCGAGCCCCTGCCCCTGTCCGAGTTGAAAAAGCTCTTCGATCAGGAGTTCGACGACGACACCTGGCGTACACTGCTGGACGACTTGCGCCGCGACTGGGCCAATCGTGGCGCCGAACTGGTGCAACTGGCCTCCGGCTGGCGCTTTCAGACCCGTCCCGAATACCAGTCCTACATAGACCGGCTGAAGAACGACAAGCCGCCGAAGTATTCCCGTGCGGTAATGGAGACGCTGGCAATTATTGCCTACCGTCAGCCTGTGACACGTGGCGACATCGAAGACATTCGGGGCGTCGCGGTTTCGCCCAACATTCTCAAGACCCTTGAAGGGCGTGGCTGGATCGATGCTGTCGGGCATCGTGATGCCCCGGGACGGCCCGCGTTGTATGCAACGACACGAAGGTTTCTCGACGACCTCGGCTTGCGCAGTCTCACTGAGCTGCCGCCACTGACTGAAATTGAAAGGGTGATGGACCTTGGACAATCCGCAATCCCCGAAGCCCCCCCGGTCCAGGCGCGGGCTCAAGAATCGGGCACCGAGCACGCAGGATCAGGGCGCCCGTCAGGGCAGTCATCAGTCGAGTTCGCCTTCGACGGGCAACTCGACCTCGCCGGGCGGCAAGCCGAAGGGCCCGCCGCATCGCCAGAATCGCAAGGCTAGCCCGTTCAGGTCGCCACAGGGACCGCCCAAGTCGCAGATTGAGCCGCCGCGCCTGCGCGGCGGCTCGGCCTTGCCGGCCCACGCCCGGCGGCGCAACGAAGCGGTCTTTATCGATCCACCCAAGCTGCACAAGGCCCTGGCCGACGCCGGCTTCGGCTCGCGGCGCGAAATTGAGGAGTGGATCGTCGCCGGGCGCGTCAGCGTCAACGGATTGCCCGCACATGTCGGTCAGCGCGTCGGTCCTGAAGACAAGATCCGCCTCAATGGCAAGTTGGTGCAGCTCAAGTTCCTGCTGCGCCTGCCCCGTGTGCTGGTCTACCACAAGCCTGAAGGTGAGATCGTTTCCAAGGACGATCCCGATGGCCGCCCGAGCGTATTTGCCAAGTTACCTCGGCTCAAGAGCGGGCGCTGGGTGTCCATTGGACGGCTGGATTTCAATTCCTGCGGTCTGCTGTTGTTCACCAACGATGGCGGGCTGGCCAATCGCATGATGCATCCGCGCTATGAAATTGAGCGCGAATACGCCGTGCGGGTCCTTGGTGAGGCGACGCCGGAAATGCTGGAACGCTTGCGCAGCGGCGTCCAGCTCGAAGATGGCCTGGCCAGTTTCGGCCTGATCGCCGAAGCCGGTGGCGAGGGTTCCAACCGCTGGTATCGCGTGGTCCTGACGGAAGGGCGCAATCGCGAAGTGCGGCGCATGTTCGAGGCCGTTGGCCTGATGGTCAGCCGCCTGATGCGCGTGCGCTACGGCCCGGTACATCTGTCGCCGCGCCTAAAACGCGGCCAGTGTCTCGATCTGGAGCAAGGCGAGGTGCAGGAACTGCTGAAGCTGCTGCCGCCGGAGCGCAAGACCACGCCGTCTGAAGCGGAGGGGGCGTATCCGGGTGGTGACGACGGATTCGAACAGGACGTCGCTGCCGATGGCGATCAATTTGATTTGGCAGAGAAATAGGGCCTCTGCTATAATCGTGCGGCTTTGGTTGGCACCGTGTTCTCGGGAGAGAGAAGGAATGGGCTTTTTGGCCCATTTTCTATTTGTGCGATGGGTTTGTGAGTTTTCATGCAACTGCTTGAATTGATTGAAACGACTGTTGTTGGCTTGGGTTACGAACTGGTTGAATTCGAGACCAGTCCGCGGGCTCGGCTGCTGCGCGTCTTTATCGACAGGCCGGAAAGCGCGCAGACCGATAAGCGTGGCATCAGCGTCGAAGATTGCGCGACGGTGAGCAGTCAGCTCAGCCGGGTGTTCATGGTCGAAAACGTCGACTATGACCGCCTTGAAGTCTCATCTCCCGGACTCGATCGACCGCTGGTGAAAGCTGCGGACTATCGGCGCTTCGCCGGCCAGGAGGTGCAGGTCAAACTGCGCGTTCCTCTAGGCAATCAGCGCAACTTCAGCGGTGTGCTGGAGGGCCTGAAAGAAGAAGGCGGAGTTGAAACGGTATGCCTGCGAATGAATGAAACACTGCATCAGTTCGCGCTCGAGAATATCGACCGCGCGCGCCTGGTGCCTAAGTTCTGATTAATGCTGGAGGACTCACATGAGCCGTGAATTGCTGTTGTTGGTCGATGCCCTGGCCCGCGAGAAAAACGTTCCGCGGGACATCGTCTTTGGTGCACTTGAGTTGGCCCTGGCGTCGGCGACCAAGAAGCGTACCAATGACGAAGCCGACGTGCGTGTAGATATCGACCGCGAGACAGGCGAATATGAGTCCTTCCGCCGCTGGCTGGTGGTAGCCGACGACATGGTCGAGAATCCCGAGCAGCAGATCGGCCTGACCGCGGCACAACAACAGCTTTCCGACATCGTGCTCGAAGACTACATCGAGGAAGGGCTGGAGCCCATCGATTTCGGTCGCATCGGCGCCCAGGCGGCAAAGCAGGTCATCCTGCAAAAGATTCGCGATGCCGAGCGGGAGCAATTGCTCAATGATTTCCTTGATCGCAAGGAATTCCTGGTCAGCGGTACCGTCAAGCGCATGGAGCGCGGCAGTGCCATCATCGAAGCCGGTCGCATCGAGGCCCTGTTGCCGCGCGACCAGATGATTCCCAAGGAAAATCTGCGTCCCGGCGACCGCGTGCGTGCCTGGCTGATGAAAATCGACCGCCAGGCAAGAGGCCCGCAACTGATCCTGTCGCGGACGGCACCCGAGTTCATCATGAAGCTGTTCGA
>CAMBRI010000299.1 GCA_945870205.1 Sulfuritalea hydrogenivorans sk43H
ATCTGCTGCTTCCAGTCCTCGGGCATCATGCGGCCGTGCTTCAGGTAGTAGTCGCAACTCCAGTCGAACTCATCCCACTGCAAGTTCAGGTCAAAGCGGCAGGCGGCCGCCTGCAATACGCGCAAGCCCTCGGGCATTACCTCGCGTCCTATTCCGTCTCCGGGAATCACGGCAATGCGTCTGACGTTCATTGGGCCTGCTCCTCTGTTTTGTCCTTAAGCGAAGACTCGGGCGGTGCAGTACGCGGCGGACCCGCCACCAGCCCAAGTACAGAGTGTACCGGCATCAATGTCGCCATCGACTGCAATCAAAAGAGGTTCATGCATAAAAGTCCGGAAGCAAAGCCCTGCCGCGTTAAACTTGCGCTCATCAGGGACGGCCGGCGTAAGCGCCTTCACATCGTCCCCGGCTATTCTGCGCATGGGCACTTCGTGTCGAACCGAGCGCTGTCCTGCCGGCCCAGCGAACTCAATCCCGAATGCATTCCCGGTATCAGCCATGAAAACCATTGTCAGATTTTTCTTCAAAACGATTCGGATCATCGTCGGTCCGCTCATGCTGCTGTGGGAATTCATCAGCCGCCCGAAGGGAACCGTGCGTCAGCCAGGATCACAGGAGCAGGTCGATCAGCAATGCCGGAACATCGTCCTGTATCAGTACAGAACCTGTCCGTTCTGCATGAAAGTGCGGCGGGAAATGCGGCGCTTGTCGCTGAATATCGCCACCCTGGACACCCAGCAGGAAGGCAAGAACCGCGACGAACTGGTGCGCGGCGGCGGGCAGGCCAAGGTGCCTTGCCTGAAGATCACCGATCAGGCAGGCAACAGCCAGTGGATGTATGAATCCGGCGCCATCATCGAGTATCTGCGCGGGCGTTTTGCCACGACCTGATCGATCGGCTCGCTGGCCGGGCCCGACCCCAATCAGGGTTGCAGCAGACCCTGCTTCTCGATGAAGGTGATGATCTCCGGCAGCCCCTGACCGGACTTGAGGTTGCTGAAGATGAAGGGCCGCTCGCCGCGCATGCGCTTGGAATCGGTCGCCATGACCTCCAGCGATGCACCGACCATGGGCGCGAGGTCGATCTTGTTGATCACCAGCAAATCCGAACGGGTGATGCCGGGGCCGCCCTTGCGCGGAATTTTCTCGCCCGCCGCGACGTCGATGACGTAGAGCGTCAGGTCGGAAAGTTCCGGGCTGAAGGTCGCGGCGAGGTTGTCGCCGCCGCTTTCGATGAAAATGACATCGAGCCCAACAAAGCGCCGGTTGAGGCGATCCACGGCTTCAAGGTTGATCGAGGCATCCTCGCGGATCGCCGTGTGCGGACAACCACCGGTCTCGACGCCGATGATGCGTTCCGGTGCCAGGGCTTCGTTCCTGACCAGGAACTGGGCATCCTCTTCGGTGTAGATGTCGTTGGTGACCACCGCGATGTTGTAGCGCTCACGCAAGGCCAGGCACAGGGCCAGGGTCAGGGCGGTCTTGCCGGAACCGACAGGGCCGCCTATCCCGACTCTGAGGGCTTGTTTGTTCGGGGTCACGCTCATGATCTGAAAAGCCTCGTGTATTTGGTTTCGTGATTGCAGCAGGCAATGGCAAAGCCCGGCGCGAAATTGGAATAGTCGGCTGCCGCAAGCGTCAGCGCCCGTTCGGCCACGGCGGGAATGCGTCGGCCGATTTCCTGCAGCAGGCGCTGGCCCGCGGCCTGGCCCAGCGGCACGGCCTTGAGCGCCGCCATGGTCTGGTTTTCGGCCCAGCTCCAGAGCCAGGCGGTAAGCGCGTCCCCGGCGGGAATCTGCCACGCTGCGGCAGCGCAGGTCCAGACATAGGGGAAAGTCGGCGTCGGCGACACGCCGATGCTGTCCAGCAGCGGCGGCGGGAAGTCGCCCAGTTCGTGCAGCAGGCGCTTCATCGAATAACCCATCTGCAGGGTCTCGGCGCGCAGTTCGGCTGTCTCGCGCGTCGCCAGATACTCGGCGTCGAGTTCCAGCACTGCATCTTTGCCAGCTGCGGACCACGCGTCCAGCATGCGAACCAGCAGCGGCGCCTCGTAGCGGCCGAGGTTCCATTCAAGCTGGTCACCGACCCACCGCAAGGCACCGGCTTCGTCCGTTACCGTGCCCGCCTCGACCGCCCACTCCAACCCCTGCGAATAGGTGTAGGTCCCCACCGGCAGGGCCGGGCTGGCGAGCTGCAGCAAGCGGACCAGAGCAGTGCTCATTTCGGCTGGCTCATTTGGGTTGAAAGTGGTCGTGAATGCGGGGCCGAGGTTTGGCCAACTCGCCGTCGCCATCGGCGCTATGGCCGTGCCCGCCATGCGCGCCGTAGGCTCCGGCTTCGGGCTCGAAGGCTTCCTCGATCTCGGTCACCGGCAGCCCAAGGCCACGCAGCATCTCGCCCAACACATGATCGCGGCCAAAACGCAGGCTGCCGGGCAGTATCTGCACGGCGATATGGCGGTTACCCAGGTGGTATGCCGCCCGCGCCAGTTGCAGCGGGTCGTCGCTCGCCGCCGCCATCAGCGCTTCCGGCGCGGCCACCACCGCTACGATACGGCCGTCGCTGGCCAGCAGCCGGTCGCCGCCGCGCAGCACCGTGCCTCGCGGCAGGAAAAGGCCGCATTCCTCGCCCGAGGCCAGGCGCGTGCGCAGGCGACTCTTGCAGCGCATGTCAAAGGGCAGCAGCAAGCGCTCGCTGGCCGTGCCGTCTGCGGTGGCGAGGGATTCAATCAGCAGCATCGCCGCCTCATGGCCCGGCTTGGCGGCGGGCACTCCCGGTCTGGTTTCAACCGAGGATTTCCGTTAGGTGCTCGCGCTCACGCAATTCCGCTTCGAACTGCTCCATTTCCGGCCCCAGCGCGTCGCGCGCCGACACCATGCCTATCGGCAGTCCGTTTTCCACCACCGGAACATGGCGGAAGCCGCGTTCGTACATCATGTGCAGGGCATGGCCGAAAGGCTTGTCGGCGGCAATGGTCGTGGGGTCAGCGGTCATCACTTCGCCCAGCGTTATCCGTTTCGGGTCCTTTCCGGCGGCAAGAACCCGGTAGAGTGCATCGCGTTCTGTAAAGATGCCGGCCAGACGCGGTCCGCTGAGGACCATGATGGCGCCGACTCTCGCGTCGCGCATGGCGGCGGCGGCGTCGGCCACCGACATGGTCGCAGTTGCGGTGAGAATGCGCTGGTTCTTTACCAGCTGGCTAACGGGTCTGTTGGGCATGATGGCTCCTTGGGGTGGTGGGGAACTCAAAACAGGAAATATTTCTGCGTCATTGGAAGCGTCGCGGCCGGTTCGCAAACCAGCAGCTCGCCGTCAGCGCGTACGGCATAGGTTTCGCTATCGACTTCGATCACCGGCGTCGCGCTGTTGTGCAGCATGTCGGCCTTGGTGATGCGGCGACAATTCTTGACCGGCTCCAGGCGCTTGGCCAGACCCAGTGCGAGCACCGCCGGGTTCAGCAGCGCGGCCTGCGAGACGAAGGTGATCGAGGTCTTCAGCGCGCGGCCAAAGCTGCCGAACATCGGCCGGTAATGCACCGGCTGCGGCGTCGGAATCGAGGCATTCGGGTCGCCCATTGCCGCCGCTGCGATCATGCCGCCCTTGAGGATCAGGCTGGGCTTGACGCCGAAGAAGGCCGGCCGCCACAGCACCAGGTCGGCCAGCTTGCCCGGCTCGATGGAACCGACGACATGGCCGATGCCATGTGTGATGGCCGGGTTGATGGTGTACTTGGCGATGTAACGTTTGACGCGCTGGTTGTCGTTCCTCGCCGTGTCCTCCTTCAGCGCGCCGCGCTGCAGCTTCATCTTGTGCGCGGTCTGCCAGGTGCGGATCAGCACCTCGCCGACGCGGCCCATGGCCTGCGAATCCGAGCTCATCATGGAGAAGGCGCCGAGGTCATGCAGGATGTCTTCGGCAGCGATGGTCTCACGCCGGATGCGCGATTCGGCGAAGGCGATGTCTTCGGCGATCGCCGGGTCGAGGTGGTGGCAGACCATCAGCATATCGAGGTGCTCGTCGATGGTGTTCACCGTGTACGGCATGGTCGGATTTGTTGACGATGGCAGCACATTGGGCATTCCCGCCGCCTTGATGATGTCCGGCGCATGTCCGCCGCCCGCGCCTTCGGTATGGAAGGTATGGATCGTGCGGCCCTTGAAGGCGGCCAGCGTGGCCTCGACGAAGCCCGATTCGTTCAAGGTATCGGTGTGAATCGCCACCTGCACATCCATCTGATCAGCCACCGAGAGGCAGTTGTCGATCGCGGCCGGCGTGGTGCCCCAGTCCTCGTGCAGTTTCAGGCCCATTGCACCGGCGGCGACCTGCTCGGCCAGCGACCCCGGCAGCGAAGCGTTGCCCTTGCCCAAGAAACCGAGGTTCATCGGGAAGGCCTCGGCGGCGGCAAGCATTGAATGGATGTGCCACGGCCCCGGCGTGCAGGTGGTGGCGAAGGTCCCGGTGGCCGGCCCGGTGCCGCCGCCGAGCATGGTGGTGACGCCGGACATCAAGGCTTCTTCGATCTGCTGCGGGCAGATGAAATGGGTGTGCGAGTCGATGCCGCCGGCGGTGAGGATCATGCCCTCCCCGGCGATGATCTCGGTGCCGGCGCCGATGGCGATGGTGACGCCCGGCTGCACGTCCG
>CAMBRI010000300.1 GCA_945870205.1 Sulfuritalea hydrogenivorans sk43H
TTGGTGTAGTTCTTGACGTACTCGTGATGAATCTTGTCTTTCGACAGCAGGTAGTTGATGACGCCGCCGAGGAAGGCGATGTCGCTACCGGCGCGAATCGGCGCATAGAAGTCTGAAACGGCGGCGGACCGCGTGTAGCGCGGGTCGACCACGATCAGCTTGGCCTTGCGGTCCTTCTTCGCTTCGATCACCCATTTAAAGCCGCAGGGATGCGCTTCGGCGGCATTGCCGCCCATGACGATCACCAGGTCTGAATTCTTCAGATCGACCCAATGATTGGTCATTGCACCACGCCCAAATGTCGGACCCAGACTGGATACCGTGGGGGCGTGTCAAATACGTGCTTGCGTGTCGAGTGCGACGATACCGAGGTTGCGAAGGATCTTGACCGTGATGTAACCGGACTCGTTATTGGCGGCGGATGAAGCGAGGAAACCGGTGGTGTTCCAGCGGTTCACCGTCACGCCATCGGCGTTCTTCTCGATCAGGTTGGCATCGCGGTCCTTCTTCATGTGGGTGGTGATGCGCGTGATCGCGTCGTCCCACGAAATGCGCTTCCACTCGTTGCTGCCGGCTTCGCGCACTTCCGGATACTTGAGCCGGTTGGTGCTCTTGACCATGTCGAGCAGGCCCGCGCCCTTGGCGCACAGCGTGCCTCGATTCACGGGATTATCCGGATCGCCCTCGATGTGGATGATGTCCGCTTTCGAATTCTTGGACTTGTCGCCCGTGGTGTAGATCAGGACCCCGCAACTGACTGAGCAGTAGGGGCACATATTGCGGGTTTCCGTGGCGCGGGCGAGTTTGTAGCTGCGCACCTCCGCCAGGGCCGATGTGGGTGAGAATCCCATCAGTGCGATGGAAGACCCGCTCAGACCGGCGCCGCAGACCTTGAAGAACTGCCGCCGTGTGACTTGCATTTTTTGACTCCTCCTTTTTGTATACTAGCCGCCAATCAATGCAATTTATGCGCCAATTCAATGCGGCGAGTAAGGACAAGTACTTACCGCGCCGCAGCAATCCGGACGGGACAAAATGTCCAAACCGGATTGGGGCAGATGGGACATTTTGTCGTCGCCTTCGACGCTCATTGCCAAGCCCCCCCGAATTGACGATCATTGCGGCCATAAGAGCAGTTCAATGAGGGGGAGACATTTGAATTCGGTTCCTGCGGTCGCCAGCGCCGAGCTTTCGCCGTGGCAGCATCAGTCGGTGCTGGTGGTCGATGACGAGCCAGGCATGGTCAGCTTTCTGCATCGCTCGCTGGCCTTGCGCTGCGGCTGGGTGGCGACCGCCGGCAGTGTGGAAGAAGCCGCGGAACTGCTCAATCGTCGCCACTTCGACCTGATCGTGCTCGACATTGCGCTGCCCGGCCGCTCCGGCGTCGAGTGGCTCCATGACCTTCGCGCTCAGGGCTTCGCCGGCGACGTGGTGCTGATGACGGCCTATGCCGACCTCGAAACCGCGATTGATGCCCTGCGTGCCGGAGCCTCGGACTTTCTGCTGAAGCCGTTTTCGGTGGCGCAGATGCTCAACGCCGTGAAGCGCTGCTTCGAACGATCTTCGCTGCGCCGGGAAAACTTCGTCCTGCGCCGCGAGCTCGATCAGCGCGACGACAGCGTCGAGGGCATGGTCGGCAAATCGGCCTCGATCCGTGATGTCTGTGCCCGCATCAAGCGCATCGCGCCGACGCCATCGACCGTGCTGATCCATGGTGAATCGGGCACCGGCAAGGAACTCGCCGCGCGCGCCCTGCATCGCATGAGCCTGCGCGCCGACGGCCCGTTCGTACCGATCAACTGTGCCGCGATCGCCGAAGAGTTGATCGAGTCCGAATTGTTCGGCCATGTCAAAGGCGCCTTTACCGGCGCCACGGCGGGCCGCGAAGGCCTGTTTTATTACGCCCGCGGCGGCACGCTGTTTCTCGACGAAATCTCGGAATTGCCCTTGCCGCTGCAGGCAAAGTTGTTGCGCGTACTCGAAGAGCGCAAGGTGCGCCCGGTGGGTTCGGAGCAGGAAGTGCCGGTGGACGTGCGCGTGGTCGCCGCCACCAATCGCAATCTGGCCGAAGAGATTGCCGCCGGCCGTTTTCGCCGCGACTTGTACTACCGGCTGCAGGTGGTCGAAGTGGTTCTGCCGCCGCTGCGCGAGCGGATCGAAGACCTGCCCGACCTGGTTGACTATTTCATCGGCCAACTGGCGGCGCGCCTGGGCGTGGCCGAACTGCCGCACGACGAAGCTGCACTGGTGCGTCTGGCGCGCTGCAGCTGGCCGGGCAATGTGCGCGAACTGAAGAACCTGGTCGAGCGCTCCTTGATCCTCGGCTACTTCGCCGATGATTTCGCTCCAAACGAGGAGGTCGCCGTCCCGCCAGCGCCGACTTTTGCACCGAATGACGAGGAATCATTGGCCGCCATCGAGCGTCGCCACATCCTTGGCGTACTCGAAACCTGCAAGGGCAACAAATCCGAGGCGGCGAGACGTCTCGGCGTCTCGCGCAAGACGCTGGAGCGCAAGTGCTCCGCGTGGGGGGTCTAGGCATTTTCACCGGCATCGCCGCGCGTTTTCGCGGTTCGCTGCGCTTCAAGCTGCTGGCGCTGGCGCTCGGCCCCCTGCTGGTGGCCGTGCCGATCCTGATCGGCATCCTCGCCGGCTGGGGCGCGGTGTATTACGACCGCCTGCTGATCACCAAGGTGCAAAGCGATCTCGCCGTCGCCCACGGCTATTTCGATCAGGTCAGGGAAGGCGTCGGTCGTCGCGTCGAAACCCTGGCCGGTTCCGAGCGGCTGGCCCGCGCGCTGCGCGAACGGCCGGGGGCCGCGGCCCTGAGCGAATTGCTGCGCGAGATGCAGCAACAATTGAAAATCGATTTCCTGATCCTGCTCGACAGCAACGGACGCGTGCGCGCCGCCACGGGCGGCCCGGCCATCGGTAGCAGCTATTCCGAGTGGGAAGTCGTGCGTCGTGCGCTCTCCGGCCACGCCGAGACCGAGGTGGATATCCTCGATGCCGTTCAGCTGGCGGTGATCGATCCGGCGCTGACTGAAAAGGCACGCACGCCCCTGATCGCCACGCGCAACGCGCAAGTCACGCAGCGCAACGAGGAAACGCGCGGCATGGTGATGCATGCCGCCGCCCCGATCGCCTCTGTCACGCGCGAGGGCGGCGCCAGCGCCGGTGTGCTGGTAGGCGGCCTGCTGCTCAACAAGAACCTCGAGTTCGTCGATCGCATCAACGACATCGTCTACCCGGAAGGCGCGCTGCCGTTGGGCAGCGTCGGCACCGCGACCCTGTTCCTCGATGACGTGCGGATCGCCACCAACGTCCGTCTGTTTGAAAACGTGCGCGCCATCGGCACACGGGTTTCAGCCGAGGTGCGGCACACCGTGCTTGATCTGGGCCGTACCTGGCTTGACCGCGCTTTTGTGGTGAATGACTGGTATGTGTCGGCCTATGAGCCTGTCATCGACAGTCGCGGCAAGCGGGTCGGCATGCTCTACGTCGGCTTTCTCGAAGGGCCCTTCCAGCACGCGCGGCAGTTGGCACTGGCGGCGGTGGCCCTGCTGTTCGTGCTGACCGTGGCGGTCGCCGCATTTGTTTCCCTGCGCCTGGCGCGGCATGTCTCGCGGCCGGTGGAACGCATGCACGGCACCATGAGCGCGATTGAATCCGGTCAGACCGAGGCGCGTGTCGGCACGCATTTGCCGGACCTGGCGGGCGCTGACGAACTGGCTGAACTGGCCGCCCACTTCGATCGTCTGCTTGACCGTCTGGAGGCGCAGACGGACGCCTTGCAACGCTGGGGCAGCGAACTCGACAGCAAGGTGGCCGAGCGCACGCAGGAACTCGCGGCGGCCAACCAGACGCTGCGTTCGGCGCAGCAGCGGCTGGTCATGTCGGAGAAACTCGCCGCGATCGGCCAATTGGCGGCGGGTGTGGCACATGAAATCAACAATCCGGTGGCAGTGATCCAGGGCAATCTCGATGTGCTGCGCGAAACCCTGGGCGATGCGGCCGAACCGGCGATGCCCGAGATCCGCCTGATCCAGGATCAGGTGTTCCGCATCCGCCTGATCGTCACCAAGCTGCTGCAGTTCGCTCGGCCGGCGGAATATGCGGGTTATCTGGAGCCGGTGCGCCTCGATCAGGTGGTGCAGGACAGCCTGGTGCTGGTGGCGCACCAGATGAAGAAGACCAGTGTCGCCGTGATGCAGGAAATGCATGCCACACGGCCTGTGTCGGTGAACCGCAACGAGCTTCAGCAGGTATTGATCAACCTGTTCGTGAACGCCCTGCAGGCCATGCCCGAGGGCGGCACGCTGCTGTTGGCCAGCGGCGATCGCGAAGAGGGCGGCGTCAGGGGCGGCTTTGTCTCCGTCGCCGACAGCGGCCCGGGCATCGCGCCGCACGACCGCGAGCGCCTGTTCGATCCCTTCTTCACCACCAAGACCAGCGACGGCACCGGCCTCGGCCTGTGGGTCAGCCTCGGCCTGGTGCAGCGTTACGGCGGCCGCATCGACGTCGACTGTCCGCCGGGCGGCGGCTCGGTGTTTACGGTTTGGCTACCGAACGAGGCACAAGCGGAGACGGCCGCCGCCGGAACGGCTTAGC
>CAMBRI010000301.1 GCA_945870205.1 Sulfuritalea hydrogenivorans sk43H
GAAACAAGCAGTGACAAAACCTCTCGGCCAATTAGCGATATTGACTGCGTGCGCGTTCCAATTCAGCTGCGACTCGCTTTATTAGGGGGGCAGGAGCCATGACAGTGCAGTCTCCACCGTACTTCATGATGTCCATGATCAGCTCCCTATCGTCGGAATAGGGAACCTTCAGCTCGTACGTACCGTCCTTCAGCAAGCGCGCTTCCTGATTGAGATGCCAGCGCTCTGAGGCCACCCACCGCGCGCGCTCTGCGGAAAAGCGGAGGGTCGCCCAGGAAACAGCGTCACCGGAAAATATTCCGTAGCTGGAGCCCAGAATTTCGTCGAGGCGTTTCTCGGCAACGTCCTTGGCACGTCTGTCGAGTATTTCGGCATATTCGATGGCATCCACGGAAAACGCCCGCAAGCCTTCTCGCAAATGGCACCAGGCATCCAGGTACCAGTTATCCCGGTAGTGGACAAGACGCTGAGGGGACACCTCCCGCTCCGTGGTCTCATCGGTGCCCCGTGCGTGGTAGCGGATGACCAACCGCTTGCGCCTGAGCAATGCCGATCCGACCGCCTGGAAATGTTGGAGATGGAATTCCCTCGCCCCGACCGTGCGAATGCGGATCCGGCGTTGCACTTCCTCCGCCGGATTGTCGGCCGTACCCAACAAGCCGGTGAGGCGGGCTAGAAGCGGCTTGATCTGTGGCCCGAGCAAGCCGCCGGTATCGAGATTCGATAGCAGGTGCTGCATGGTCAGCAGAGCATGAATTTCTTCAGCGGAGAACCATAGCCCCGGGAGTTCATACTGGGGTCCAACGCGCTTGCTTTCGGTTTCGAACCGGTAGCCACCCAGCTCCCGATCGAAGATGATGGGCGCGTTAAGGCGGTCTTTCAAGTAATTGAGATCGCGCTTCAATGTAGCCCAGGAGACCCCGAGCCGCTCCTGAAGCTCCTGTCGGGGAACAAACTTGCGGTCGGCCAGGATTTGGTCGATCTGATAGATACGTTCCATGCTACTCATGCCAACCTCCGTCGGGATCGCGAGAAAGCTGGGGCTTATCTGGTGAGCCCTGAAACGTGAATCATGACACGGAATTGAAGGAAGCATAAGGACTCCCGATTTACGAACCGAATGTCTTTGTGCTCGCTGCGACCTGACAGGACTGGATTGATAGAGTTTCATTTAGTAGCGCGTTTTGCCAAGGATCGCCAATACTCACCCGCCACGGGCTCACCAGGTGCGCCACACGGCCGCTATTCTTGGCCGTAGCCGACACCGCTGATGTTTCGCAAATGCACCCAGGGAGTACCTGTCGGAAACACGACAGTCGAACGGTAGAATGCAGCAGTCATGACGCGCCCGCCAACTTGGGTGGGAGCCATCGAGGAAAGCAGAGAACAGGAGTCCGATGAAAATCCTTCACACCGCCGATTGGCATCTTGGCCGCTACCTGCACGGCGTCTCTTTGCTCGAAGATCAGATTCACGTACTGGCGCAGTTCGTCAGCCTCGCCCGGCAGGAGAAGGTGGACGTCGTTGTCATCGCCGGTGACGTCTACGATCGATCCGTGCCACCCGCTGACGCTGTCGCGGTGCTTGACCACGTATTGGCGCAGTTGGTGGTTGATGCCGGCATCCCGGTCATTCTGATTGCCGGCAACCATGACAGTGCGGAGCGCCTGGGATTCGGCGGCCGCATATTGGAGAAGCAGCGCCTAATTCTGCGCGGATCGTTGGACGATCTTTCAATGGTGGTCTTGAGTGACGAGTATGGGGACGTCGCATTCCATCCCCTCCCCTACGTCGAACCTATTTTTGCGCGGGCGCTTCCTGGAGGCGAGGACGTTGGTGACCATCAGAGTGCAATGACGCATGTCGTGTCGATGTTGAACGCGCAGCAGCAAGCCAGTCGGCGTAACATCCTGGTGGGGCACGCGTTCGTTGCCGGAGGCAGCGAATCCGAGTCCGAGCGACCCCTCTCGGTGGGTGGATCCGGCATGGTTGTGGCCGACACCTTCGCCGGCTTTGATTTCGTTGCGCTCGGTCACTTGCATCGGCCGCAGACGGTCGGTTCGGATCGGATTCACTATGCGGGCTCTCTGCTCAAGTATTCGTTCAATGAGGCCGAGCACACCAAGAGCGTCTCGCTCGTCGACATCGGCGCCGATGGGACCCCGACCATTCGCTACATCGAGCTGACACCCCTACGCGACGTCCGAATAATTACCGGCACGTTGGCCGAGCTGCTGGCGAACCCGGATCCGGATCGCAGCCGTGAGGATTATCTCTGCGCTCACCTCACCGATACCGAGCCAGTGCTTGACCCCATGGCAAGACTGCGCGAGGTCTATCCGAATATGCTGGAGCTCCAGTTCGCGCGACCCGCCAGCGGTAATTCCGCGGCACATGCTGGTGGCGACCACCGGAGTCGGCAGCCAGAGGATCTTTTCCGGGCGTTTTACCGCGACATGCTCGGCCAGGAGGTCGGTGAAGCGGCGCTGGCGGTATTCAACACGACCGCGAATACAGTCGCCGGCAATCGCGAAGAGAACGCGTCATGAAACCAATACTGCTCGAGATGCACGCATTCGGACCGTTCGCCCACAAACAGGTGATCGATTTCAGGGAACTCGGTGACAGGAACTTTTTCCTGATACACGGACCCACCGGCTCCGGCAAGACCACCATCCTCGATGGCATTTGCTATGCGCTCTTCGGCGACAGTTCGGGCGGGGAGCGCGACGGTCGGCAGATGCGCAGCCACCACGCCGACAACGAGACCCTGACCGAAGTCTGTTTTGACTTCGCGCTCGGTACTTACCGCTACCGCATCAAGCGCATTCCGGAACAGATGCGCAAGGCCCGGCGTGGCGGCGGCGAGACGAAACAGAATCAGAGCGCCGATCTATGGCAGATCCAGTTGGCAGAGGGCGAAGAGGTGGAAGAGCCGCTCGCTTCAGGCTGGAGCAAGGTCACCAGCGAAATCGTCAAACTGCTCGGGTTCGAGAGCCAGCAATTCCGGCAAGTCATCATGCTGCCGCAAGGCAAGTTCCGCGAGTTTCTGATGAGCAACACGCAGGAACGCGAGAAGATCCTGCAGACACTTTTCGGCACCGAGATATACAAGCGCATAGAGGAAGCGCTGAAGCTCGCTGCAAACGACGTGGCGCGGCAGGCAGACACAGTGCGCACGCAGCGCCAGACGCTGCTTGACCAGGCACAGGTGGGAAACGAGGCGCTACTCGACGCCCGCCATCAGCAGCAAGCGGAAGACCTCATTGCACGCCGGAGCAGCGAACAGCAATTCACCGCTGCGGCGCAGGTGGCGGAAAAGGCCTATGCCGAGGCACGTCTGGCCTCGGCCCGCTTCGAGGAATTTGACAAGGCCACCACCGCACTGAAAGCCTTAAGCCAAGAACAGCCGGCTTGGGGAGAACGACGCGAGCAACTCACCGGTGCCCGCCAGGCATCGTCAATCCATCCTTATGAGGTCGCGCTAGTCGAACTCGGCCAACACCTCGATGCGGAGGCCGACCGCAGCAAGAAGCTCGCCGCAGAGCTCGTCACCGCAACAGGCACGCTCACGACGGCCGCCGCTGCGCTGAAGCGCGAACAGGCGCGTGCGCCGGAAGCCGACCAAATGGTCGCCCGTATCGCCCAATTGGATGCGCTGGCCGACAAGGTCGCTTCGCTGGGGGAGACGCGCGCGCAACACACTGCCGCAGGCACCAAGAGCAAACTCGCCGCCGAAGCGTTCCAGGAAGCACAGCGAGCGTTGAAGACGGCGATGGATGCACAGCAGAAGATTGCCATCCAGATTCAGAACTATCGGGTACAAGCCGCAGGGATTGAAGGTCTGAACGAAACCCACGGCCGACTCAAGACACAGCTTGAGCAAGCTGGCACACTGATCGAACTGAATCGGACGCGTGTCGAATTGGCAGCGCAGGTCACGGCCTGCGAGTCCACCCTGAAGACCGCTGAGGTCGTTGTCGCCAAGGCACATCATCGGCGCGAGGAGACACGTCAGGCATGGATCGCCAGTCAGGCGGCACGCCTTACACACGAACTTGTGGATGGGCAGGCCTGCCCGGTCTGCGGCGCGACAGATCACCCTGCCCCCGCGACTGCTGACGGCATACTGGTGCTCGACGACACCTTGAAAGCGGTTGAGGACGAACTCGCCAAGGCCGAGGCGGCACAGCGAAAAGCAGAAAGGAAGCTCGCCACCGACCAGCGGGACGTCAGCGTGCTCGAGGCGCGTATCGGCGAAATCAGGGCCGCCCTCGGTGAAGCAGTAGGGATCCCTCCCGAGCAACTCAAATCGCAAACCGAGACCGCGCGGGTGGCGCTTGCAACAGCCAAGGCCGCGGCAGATGAGATGGCTTTGCTCGAGGCCGGACTCCCTGCCGCCGAACGGCTCGCGAAAGAAGCCGACGGTGCATCAAAGGAAGCCGAAGCGGCCGCGCATCTTGCGCAAGAAAAGCTGCAGCAACTGATTGGTCAACTCACGGAGCGCGAAGCCGGCATCCCCCCTGACCTTGCCGATCCGAAAGCGCTAAAAGCCGCCAGGGCGATAGCCACGAAGGCACGCGATTCGCTGAAAAAGGCACTGGATGA
>CAMBRI010000302.1 GCA_945870205.1 Sulfuritalea hydrogenivorans sk43H
TGATCGAGGGCATGGGCCACGATTTTCCCGAGGCCTTGCTGCCGCGCCTGGCCGCGGCGATTGCCGACCATTGCGACAAGATCCTTGCCGCGCCGCGGGTCGCCGCCTGAGAAAGCCATGACCCGCGTCGGCATCTATTTCGCCGCAGTCCAGTTCCTCTTCGTCACCTGCTGGACCGTGTATGTGATCTTCCTGCCGCAGCTGGCGGCGCAAGCCGGCATCGAGAAGAAGTGGGTGATTTACATCCTGATGGCCGACCAGGCGATTTTCACGCTGATGGATTTCGCGATGGGCGTTGCGGCAGACCGCGTGCAGCGCGTGCTGGGTCGGCTCGGGCGCCTGCTGGTGGCACTGACGGCGGTGTCCTGCATCGCCTTCCTGCTCTTGCCGCTGGCAGCGCCCTCGGGCTCGCCGCTGCTGTTCCTGTCACTGATCGCGATCTGGGCCGTGACCTCCTCGGCCCTGCGCGCACCGCCCATGGCGCTGCTGGGCAAGTATGTGCCGACGCCGAAACTGCCCTGGGTATCGACGCTGACGCTGCTCGGCATGGGCATCGCCGGGGCCGGCGCACCCTACCTCACGGTGAGCCTGCGCGGCGTCGATCCGCGTTTGCCCTTTGCGTTGTCCTCGATCGCACTGATCGTCGCCGTCAGCGCCATGCTCTGGGCCGAAAAGCATCTGGCGGGCACAGCGGCGGAAGCGGCACAGGACCCCGTGGCTAAGAAGCCGGTAGGCGCAGGCGTGGTGCTTTTCTTCGCTGCCGTGACCCTGCTCGGCTTGGGCTTCCAGGCGCATTTCGCGCTCAACTCGGCGCCGCTCTACCTGCGCTTCGCCAAACCCGCCGAACTTGATTATTTGATGCCGGTGTTCTGGATCGGCTTCAACCTGCTGATCTTTCCCGCCTGCCGCGCCAACGAACGCTTCGGCGGCACCGTGGTCATGGCCGCGGGCGCCGTGCTCGGTGCGCTCGCCTCGGCATTGGCCGCCATTGCGCCTTCGCTGGAAAGCCTGCTGGCGCTGCAGTTCCTCGTCGGCGGTGCCTGGGCGGCGGTGCTGATGAGCGCCATGGCGGCCGCCATCGCCATCGGTCATGTCGGTCGCGAAGGCGCGGCCACCGGCGGCCTCTTCGCCCTGCTGGCGATCGCCACTTTCACGCGCATGGGGCTGGTGGCCGCGCAGCTGAACAAGGATCCGGCCGTCAGTGCGCTGCTGGTCTGGCTGCCCGGCTTCGCCTGGCTGGCTGCCGGCCTGCTGCTGCTGTGGCTGACGCTTCGCTTTCGGCCGCCGGCCGAGCATCCGGCGTGAGCCGTGGCGGTTACGGTTGTCGGCGGTTCGGGCCGCAAACCGCAACGATTTAGCGCGACGCCGCCTGCAGTTCCAGGTTGATGTAGCGCAGTCGGGTCGCCATTTCGGTGCTCAGGTTGAACAGCACGGTCGCCGCGATATTTGGATGGCGGCGCCGTATGTCGTCGAAATGTTCTCGCGTCAGCTTGAGCACTACGCTGTCCTCGTCGGCATTCAGGTCAGCCGAGCGTGGCAGGCCGTCGAGCAGGCCCATCTCGCCGAAGATGACGCCGGGCGCCAGCGAGGCGACGCGTTTGCGGCCGGATTCGCCGCGCAGGTAAACGCTGACGCTGCCTGAAATCACCACGTAGAGACCGTCTGCGGCATCGCCCGTGGAAAATATGGGCGCACGGCACGGGATGTGCAGTTCGATCAGGGCGTCCTGCAATATTTGCAGGTCCCTTTTGTCGAGGTTGCGGCCGAGTTGGGTTTCGCGCACCGAAAGCAGTCGACCGCGGGGTTCCGACAGGTCGAACCTGGTCAGCAGGTCTTCCTCTGCCCATTCCAAGGCTGCGTCCGCGTTTTCGAACCAAAAGTCCCGCTCCGGCAGGCCGCCGCCACCCAGCATCGCCAGCATGCGGGCGCGGGCGCCATCCGGATTGATTGAGGCAAATACCAGTTGGCAATGCCTGGCCGACATTTCGCGGGTCGCCTGCTGCAGTATCCGCGCACCCGTGACATCGATTTCCGTGATCCGGCGGAAGTCCAGCACCAGATATTCGGCACGGGCCGCGCTGCGCTCGATTTCACGCGCAAGCTGGTCGGCCGTGCCGAAGAAGAGGGCACCGTCCAGTTCCAGCAGGACGATGCGCCAACCCTCGCGCTCCAGTTCGCGCATGCGCGAGATGCTGCGCTGGCGCAGTGAGTGGAATTGATTGCCGTGCAATTCGCGACGAATCACGCTGCCGCTGTTGCGGCGGACAAAGAGCAGCATCGCCGCGATCACGCCAACGAACACCGCTGAAATCAGGTTTGTCACAACGGCGGTGATGACCACGGTCAGCATCACCAGAAAGTTACCCAGCAGGGCACGGTGCTGATTCCGCGTCAGGCCGTGACCCAGCAGCAATTGCCGCGGCATGCGGCGGCTCCATTCGTCCACCATGGTCCACGACACCGCGACGAGGAGGCCGCCGGAAACGGACAAGGGCAGATAAGCGATCATTTCGCTGGCGGACAATACGCCCGCCGCAATCAGCGCATAGACCAGCGCTGACCAGCGCGTGCGCGCACCGGCGCGAACATTGTTCGAGCAACGCGAAAGGCCGGCGCCACTCAGCAGGCCGCCAGCGCAGGCGCTCAGCACATTGGCCAGGCCTTGCGACAGCAGTTCCCGGTTCGCGTTGTGGCGTTGGTGCAGCAGGCCGTCCACCACCGAAGCCGTGAGCAGGGTTTCCACCGTGGCGAGCAAGGCGAGGCCGAAGGCGGAGGGAATCAGCGACGGCACCAGCGCCAGCAAGCTCGGCTCGCTGACGATGGTGCTGAACCCGCGCAGCACGTCGAGATCTGGCCATTTCGTGGCGACCACCTCGAGCGTGGCGCCGGCGCGTTCCGGGCCAACTGCCGCGGCTATCAGGTAATGCAACAGGAGGCCGCTGGCCAACGCCACCATCAGCGGCGGCAGCCTTGACGCAAATCGTGGCGGCCGCAGCCCGATTGCGGCGGTGACAAGGCCGACGATCACCGCCCCTGGTTGCACCGTTCCCAACGGGTCAAGAAGTCCATGCCAGGAGTGGGCGGCGGGCAGGCCCAGCAAAGGACGCAAGGCCGACACCAGGATCAGCAGCGCCGCGCCATTGATGAAACCGGCAAGCACCGGGTAAGGCATGTACTTGAACAGTCGGCCGATATTCGCCAGGCTCATCAGCACCTGCACGATACCGGCCATGAGCAGCGTCAGCATGGTGAATGCGAGTACCAGGGGGATGTCGGGCGCGTCATTCACCCGCAGCCTGGTAGCCAGGTCGCCAATCAGCACGGCGACCGCCAGCACCAGCGTTGGCCGCGTGCCGCCAAGCAATCCGGGGCGCGCGGTGCTGAACGCAGCGACCAGATTGCTTATCAGCGAACAATAGATCGCCGCCAGCACGCCTAGCGCCATGAATCCCGAACCCAGGGGGGCGAGGGCGATGATTCCGTAGGTGGCTTCCACCGGAATGCTGACCAGCGAGGCCGTCAGCGGGCCCAGAAAGTCACCGGGGAATACGGGGCGGCCGGATTTTCCGGCGGCATGCGCTTTAGCAGTTGATCGATTCGGCATTGGCGGGATTGGCGATACTATGGATCAAAGACAACAATTGTTGGAAAAAGCCGGTGCGTCATCAATGGGACGGCGGCATCGATAATTTATGACATAAACGTGGCGCAGTGCCGCGGGTCACTGCGTTGCAGTCCGGCGCTGACTTCCGGCGCGCCTCGCGCCTCGCGGATTTCGCGGAACAGGCGTTCGGCCTGCGGATAGCTGCGCTGCATCATGCCCAGCCACTGCTTGAGTCGGCCCGGCGACTGCTGCGGGTTCAGCTTGGTCTGCACCCGCGCCCAGAACTCCGCGATCATGCCCTGCACTTCCTGCCAGTCGGCAGCGGTGGCGTGTTCGCCGCCATTGCGGATGCGCCTTGCCAGCAGCGGGTCGGCCACCGCGCCGCGACCCAGCATGACGTCGCTGCAACCCGTGGCGGCGCAAATCCGGCGGTAGTCGGCAACAGTCCACACTTCGCCGTTGGCGATCAGCGGCAGTTTGACTACTTCGCGGATGCGTGCGATCCATTCCCAGCGCACCAGCGGCCGGTAGCCGTCGGCCTTGGTGCGGGCATGCACCACCAGCTCCTGCACGCCGCCGGCTTCGAGCGCCAGCGCGCAATCAAGCGCGCGACCGGTGTCCTCGATGCCCAGCCGCATCTTGGCGGTGACGGGAATCGATCGCGGCACGGCGGCGCGCACCGCGGCGGCGATGCGCAGCAAAAGTTCCGGTTCGTCGAGCAGCGCCGCGCCGCCGCGATTGCGGTTCACCAGCGGCGTCGGGCAGCCGAAATTAAGGTCGATGCCATAGGGATTGAGCATTGCGACATGGGCCGCATTCGCCGCCATCAGCACCGGGTCGGAGCCCAGCAGCTGGATGCGCACCGGGGTGCCGCTGGCAGTGCGCGAGCCGTTCTTCAATTCGGGAGATAGGCGCGTAAAGCAGGAATGCGGCAGCAGGGTGGTGGTGACGCG
>CAMBRI010000303.1 GCA_945870205.1 Sulfuritalea hydrogenivorans sk43H
ATGTTGTAGACCCGATTGGCTCGCCCGCGCGCCAAGGCAGCACAGCAGGCGCGGCCGAGGTCGTCGGCGTGAATGTGGTTGGTGTAGCTGTCTTCGGCGTGAATGATCAGGGGCAGCCGCTGGCGCAGGCGCTCCAGCGGCAAGCGGTCTGCCGCATAGATGCCCGGCGCGCGCAAGATGCTGACGCGGCAATGACGTCCCGGCTCGCGCCCGAATTGACGCAGGCGCTGTTCGGCATCCACCCGCCGCGCCGCCCGCGCCGACTGCGCCGCGACGGCTCGTGTTTCGCTGACGGTGGCGCCGCCACAGTCGCCGTAGACGCCGCTGGTGCTTATGTAGACGAGCCGCCGTGGTAAACTTTTCCCGCGTTTCAGGGTGGCGATCAGGTTGCGGGTGCGCGTGTCGGTTTTGCCTTGCGTCGGTGGCGGCGCGCTGTGAATCACGGCATCCGCGATGCCGGCCAGTCGCCTCAGGGTGTCGGGCTGGTCGAGATTTCCCTCGATCTGCGTGATGCCCAGGGCCTCCAGCTGCGGGTCACATTGCCGCACCAGCGCCAGCACGTGCCAGTGCCGCACGAGTTGCGGCAATGCACGGCGCATGACGTCACCACAACCAATGATCAGTAATCTACGCATCGGACAATTATCGCATGGCCCCAGCCGCCCCATTTCGCGTCACCCTGCAGCCCAGCGGACACAGCTTCACCACTGACGGCAGCGATTCCGTGTTGCAGGCGGCGCTCGACGCCGGCCTGACGCTGCCCTACGGCTGCCGCAACGGTGCCTGCGGCGCCTGCAAGGGCAAGGTGCAGGACGGCCTGGTGGATCACGGCCCGGCTCAGGACCAGGCCTTGTCGACCGCAGACCGCGCTGGGGGGCTCGCGCTGTTCTGTTGCGCCAAGCCGCTTTCCGACCTGGTGCTCGAATGTCGAGAGGTCGGAACGGCCAAGGACATACCGGTCAAGATCATGCCCTGCCGCGTGCAGAAGATCGAACGGGTTGCCGACGATGTCATTGTGCTGAGCCTGAAGCTGCCGGCCAACGAACGCCTGCAATTTCTCGCCGGGCAGTACATCGAGTTTCTTCTGAAAGATGGCAAGCGACGGGCGTTTTCCATTGCCAATGCACCGCATGACGACGGCTTCCTGCAGCTGCATGTGCGCCTGATTGCCGGCGGCGAATTCACCCATCATGTGTTTGCCGGCATGAAGGAAAAGGACATCCTGCGCTTTCAGGGCCCCTACGGCAGCTTCTTCCTGCGTGAGGAATCGGCCAAGCCGGTGATCCTGCTGGCCGGCGGGACAGGCTTCGCGCCGATCAAGGCGCTGGTCGAGCATGCCATGCACAGTCACATCACGCGGCCGCTGGAAATTTACTGGGGCGCACGAACCCGCAGCGGGCTCTATCTGCCGGACCTGCCGCCTGCGTGGGCCAGCGCGAACAGCCATATCCGCTACGTGCCGGTGTTGTCCGACGCTACTCCGCAGGATGCCTGGAGCGGGCGCAGTGGCCTGGCGCACCGCGCCGTGCTGGAAGACCATGCCGACCTGTCCGGGTTTCAGGTCTATGCCTGCGGTGCGCCGGCCATGATCGACGCCGCGCGCGCCGAGTTTTCCTTGCATGGTTTGCCGCCCGAAGAATTCTTCGCCGACGCCTTCACTTTCGCCGCCCCTGCCATGGCGGCCGCAGTACCCGCATGATCATCCTGCACCAGTTTCCGCCGGCGCTCGGGCTGCCCAATGCGAGCCCTTTCTGCCTCAAGCTCGAACTCTACCTGCGCATGGCGGGCCTGCCCTATCGCAATCGCTATACTCTGGAGCTGCACCGGGCGCCCAAGGGCAAGCTGCCCTGGATCGATGACGGCGGCACGGCGGTGGCCGATTCGGGCCTGATCATCGACTATCTGAAGCGCAAGTACGGTGACCCGCTCGATGGCGATCTGACGCCCTTGCAGAATGCGCGGGCACTGGCCATCAGGCGACTGCTGGAAGAGCATTTGTACTGGACTGTGCTCCATGACCGCTGGATTGCCGAGGCGGGATGGGCGCTGACCCGACCAGGCTTTTTCGGCGCCATGCCCTGGCCCCTGAGAGTCATCGTGCCTTGGGTCGCAAGGCGCGGCATTCGTGCTGAATTGCGTGGGCAGGGCATGGGCCGCCACACACGGGAGCAGATCCATGCGCTGGGCGTGGCCGATGTGGATGCCCTGGCTGAACTGCTGGGGGATCAGCTGTATTTTCTTGGCGCGCAGGCCACGTCGATCGACGCGGTCGCGACCGCCTTTCTTGCCAATATCCTGATGGCACCGCTGGAAACGCCGATCAAGGCGGCTGCCGCCGGACACGGCAATCTGGTTGCGTATTGCCAGAGGATGGCGCAGCAGTATTTCCCCGCCGATTACTCGCCCAGATAGGCAGTACGCACCCGCGAATCTGCGAGCAGCGCTGCCGATGTGTCGGCCAGCGTGATCAACCCGCTTTCCATGACATAGCCACGCGAACAGACCTCCAGCGCAAGCCGGGCATTTTGCTCGACCAGCAGGATGGTCATGCCCTCCGCGGCCACCGCCCGAACGACTTCAAAAACCTTTTCCACCATCAGCGGCGCGAGACCCATCGAGGGTTCGTCGAGCAAGAGCAGTCTGGGGCGGCCCATCAGGGCGCGGCCGATGGCCAGCATCTGCTGTTCGCCGCCGGACAGGGTGCCAGCGACCTGCTTCCTGCGCTCCCGAAGGCGGGGTAGAAGCTCGTAAATACGTTCCAGATCCGATGCGATATCGGCGACGTCGTTGCGATGGTAGGCGCCCATGGCGAGGTTTTCAGCAATAGTCAGGCGCGCAAAAATACCCCTTCCTTCAGGCACCAGCGCCAGCCCCATGCCGATCAAGTCGTGACTGGGAAGCGACTCGATGCGCGTGCTGCCATAGTGGATCTCGCCGCGCGACGGGATCATGCGCGCCAGGGCCTTGAGTGTTGATGTCTTGCCGGCGCCGTTGGCACCGATCAGGCAGACGATCTCGCTCTTTTCGACTGCAAAGGAAACGCCTTTTACCGCGGCAATGCCGCCGTAGTGAATCTCAAGATTCACTACACCAAGCATTGGACGGCCATCCTCCGGGTTCCATTCCGAACGGTGGGGGTGACCATGTTCGCTGCCTGCACTCGACAAGGGCATGTCAGTGGCTCGTACCGAGGTAGGCCTCGATCACTTTCGGGTTGGCACGCACTGCCTCAGGGATATCCTCGGCAATCTTTTCGCCGTAGTCGAGCACCGCAACCCGGTCGCACAGGCCCATCACCAGCTTTACATCGTGCTCGATCAGCAGCACGGTCAATCCGTCATCACGCAGTCCCTCGATCAGACCGCGCAGTGCCGTAGTTTCCGTGGCATTCATGCCGGCGGCCGGCTCGTCCAGCGCCAGCAGTCTGGGGTCGGTGGCCAGCGCGCGCGCGATCTCCAGTCGGCGCTGATCGCCATAGGACAGGTTGCGCGCCAGGTCGTCGGCCCGGTCGGCGATGCCGACGTAATGCAGCAGTTCATCCGCGCGGCGGCGGATCGCGGCTTCCTCGGCCCGCTCCGCGCGAGTGCGCAGGATGGCGCTGAACACGCCGGCTCGCGTGCGTACA
The DNA here is from genome assembly GCA_945870205.1 of Sulfuritalea hydrogenivorans sk43H. GTDB lineage: Bacteria > Pseudomonadota > Gammaproteobacteria > Burkholderiales > Rhodocyclaceae > Sulfuritalea > Sulfuritalea hydrogenivorans_A. The sequence continues at coordinate 3,626 of CAMBRI010000303.1, forward strand.
TGGCGGCCGACCATGACGTTTTCCAGCGCCGTCATGTTGCCGAACAGGCGGATGTTCTGGAAGGTGCGAGCGATTCCCGCGGCGGCCACTTGATGCGGGCTTTCCAGGCCGAGCGGCGCGCCGGCAAAAATTACCTCGCCGTCATCGCGCGGGTAGAGGCCGGTGAACACGTTGAACAGCGTGGTCTTGCCGGCGCCGTTGGGTCCGATCAGGCCGTAGATTTCGCCGCTGCGTATGGTCAGGGAGACATCCTTCAGCGCCTGCACGCCGCCGAAGCGTTTGCCGATGTTGCGGGCTTCGAGCAGAACGGCGTTCATGCCCTGTTCTCGTCCATCTCGCGGCGATGCCGGGTTTCGGGCCACAGGCCGGCGGGGCGAAAGCGCATGGTCAGCACCAGCGCCAGGCCGAACACCAGCATGCGCAGCACTTCGGGATCGACCAGCAGTTTGCCGAACAAGGCCATTTGCGCTGGCTCCACGGTGTAGCGCAACAATTCCGGGACGAAGGAGAGCAGTACGGCGCCGGCGATCACGCCCCAGATGTTGCCCATGCCGCCCAGCACTACCATGGCCAGCACCATGATGGACTCATTGAGGACGAAGCTTTCCGGGCTGACGAAGGTCTGCAGGGCGGCGAACATGCCGCCGGCAATGCCGCCGAAGGAAGCGCCCATGGCGAAGGCCAGCAGCTTGACGTTGCGCGTGTTGATGCCACTGGCCTTGGCCGCGATCTCGTCCTCGCGAATGGCCACCCAGGCGCGTCCGATGCGCGAATCCTGCAGGCGCCGATTGATCACGATGACGGCCAGCAGCACCAGCATCAGGAAGTAGTAGTACTTGATCGGGCCGCTGAAAACCAGCCCGGCGAGCGTGTCGGTACTCGAGAAATTCAGCGGTCCGATCTGGAACGGGTCGATGCGGTTGATGCC
>CAMBRI010000304.1 GCA_945870205.1 Sulfuritalea hydrogenivorans sk43H
GCCCGTGCCCGCCGGTACAAGCCCTTGGGGTCGCGTTGTTCGCAGACCGACAGCGGCGTATTGACGAAAACCTCGACGAATTCGCCTGGCTCGAACAAGGCGCGAACCGCTCCGCGCTCGGCACGGAAAGGCGAAATCAGCGCGACCAGGACAATCAGTCCGGCATCGACGAACAGCCGGGCGAGTTCGCCCACGCGCCGGATGTGCTCCTGGCGATCAACGTCCGAGTAGCCGAGATCGCGGCTCAATCCCAGCCTGACCGTGTCGCCATCGAGCAGATAGCAATGCAGGCCGCGATCGAAAAGGCTGGCCTGCAGGCCGCTGGCGATGGATGATTTTCCCGCGGCGCTGAGTCCCGTGAGCCAGACCGCGCAGGGCTTTTGCCCGAGCGCCCGGGCTCTTTCATCCTTGCCGATTTCGCGCATCGCCTATTTCTGCCTGGGCAATCGCCCCATCAGGTAGAACTCGTCATTGGCGCGCATCCCGGTCATGTTGGCCATGCGGTTGCTGAGGCCGAAAAATGCAGCCACCGCGCCAATGTCCCAGATGTCTTCGTCGTTGAAGCCGTGCTCGTGCAGGGTGGCGAAATCGGCATCACCGATCGCCGCGGAATCGAGCGCGACCTTCATCGCGAAATCGAGCATGGCTTTCTGGCGCGGGGTGATGTCGGCCTTGCGGTGATTGATCGCAACCTGGTCGGCGACCAGCGGGTTCTTGGCGCGGATGCGCAGGATGGCGCCGTGGGCCACCACGCAGTACTGGCAGCCATTGGCGTTGGAGGTGGCCACCACGATCATCTCGCGCTCGGCCTTGGAGAGTCCGCTGTCCTTTTCCATCAGCGCGTCATGGAAGGCGAAGAAGGCGCGCCACTCGGCAGGGCGATGGGCCAGCGCAAGAAACACGTTGGGGATGAAGCCGGACTTTTCCTGCACGTCGAGGATGCGGGCGCGGATATCGGCGGGCAGTTCGTCCAGTTTCGGGATGGGATAGCGGCTGATCGGTGGCGTGCTCATGATGTCTCCATTGAAATGGCCGGCGGGTGGGCGTATTTTACGGGCTCCACAACTTCAGGAGCCTCCCATGCAAACGTCCCGGCCGCTGTCCGCCATGACCACCGACGAGCAGGCGCAGTTCGACGGCTTGCTGCCGAGCGAAGCATTCAACCGGCGCAGTTTCATGGCCACCGCCATCGGTGCCGGCTTTGCCCTCGCCGTGCAACCGATTTCGGCGCAGACCGTGGTCATCACCAATACTGACGGCCTGGTGGCTGGCGACATCAAGGTGCCTGCCGCCGATCGGGAACTGCCGGGCTATCGTGCCATGCCGGCCGGCGGGTCAAGGCTGCCGACGGTTCTGGTGATCCACGAAATATTTGGCGTCCATGAATATTTGCGCGACGTCTGCCGTCGGCTGGCCAAGGCCGGCTATCTGGCGATTGCGGTGGACATGTACATACGCCACGGCGAAACGGCCAAGATGAGCAACGTCCAGGAAATTCTCGCGGGGCCGGTTGCGGCGGCCACGGACGCCGAGCACATGGCCGATCTGGATGCCTGCGCGGCGTGGGCCGCGAAGAATGGTGGCGATCCGCAGCGCCTGGCGGTGACCGGTTTCTGCCGTGGCGGGCGAACCACGTGGTTGTATGCCGCGCACAATCCGCAGCTGAAGGCGGCGGTCTCCTGGTACGGGCACCTGGAAGGCTCGCCGACCGCCGGCCAGCCCAAGCATCCGATCGATCTGGTGGGGCAGATGAAGGCGCCGGTGCTGGGTTTGTATGCTGGCAAGGATCAGGGCATATCCGCGGACCAGGTCGAGGACATGCGTTCCGAACTGGTCAAGGCCGGCAGCAAATCGCAGATCCATGTCTATCCGGATGCGCCGCATGCCTTCCACGCGGATTATCGGCCGACCTATCGCAAGGACGCCGCCGAGGACGGCTGGAAGCGCATGCTGGCGTGGCTGCGCCAGAACGGCGTTTGATGCCTGCGCGGCGCTTGGTACCGTGAAGCGTCGAGCGGATCAAGCGCCTGGCGGGTGCAGAAGCTTCAGGCCTCCGGCGTAGTCTGCTCGCTGACAGTGGCCAGCACGGCCATTTCATCCACCGACAGCACGCGCTGGATGTCGAGCAGGATGACAAACTTGCCCGCCACCTTGCCCATGCCGGCGATGAAGTCGGCGCGGATCTTGGCACCAAAGGAAGGCGGCGGCTCGATCTCGCTGCCGGGTATTTCCAGCACCTCGGACACCGCATCGACCATGATGCCCAGGTCGTGCCTGTCCTCGCCCTGACGCACTTCCACAATCACGATGCAGGTGCGCTTGCCGACCAGGCTTTGCTCGTGACCGAAGCGGGCCGCCAGATCGACCACCGGCACTACGGAACCGCGCAGATTGATCACGCCGCGAATGAAGGCCGGCATCATCGGGATCTCGGTCAGGTTGCCGTACTCGATGATCTCCTTGACGTTGAGGATGCCCACCGCGTACATCTCGCCGGAGAGCAGGAAGGTGAGGTACTGGTGCGCTTCGCCCGCTGCCGCCAGATGGCGTGCCGCGGTGAGCGCCTGTTGGGTCGACTGCTGTGTGGTTGCCAGATTGGCCATGATCAGTCTCCCTCGCTCAGAAGCGCTCGAAATCGCCTTCGGCCGCCGCCAGCGCGGCCGGGCGCGCGGTGCGCTTGGCTGCCTTGGGAGCAGCCGCCGTCGTTGCGGCCGGACGGGCGCGTTTGGCTGAACTGCCGCCACCGACGCGTTGATCTTCGATCTTGAAGAACTCCATCAACTCCTGCAGTTGCGCGGCCTGTCCGCCCATTTCTTCCGAGGTGGCGGCGAGCTCTTCGGAGGCCGAGGCGTTCTGCTGCGTGGCCTTGTTCAGTTGGCCCATGGCGCCGTTGATCTGGCCCACGCCCTGACTTTGCTCTTGCGATGCGGCGGCGATTTCCTGAACGAGGTCGGAGGTCTTCTTGATGCTCGGCACCATTTCGTCGAGCAGTTTGCCGGCTTGCTCGGCCATCTTCACGCTGGAACCAGCCAGTTGCCCGATTTCCTGCGCGGCGACCTGGCTGCGTTCGGCCAGCTTGCGCACTTCGGCGGCCACCACCGCGAAGCCCTTGCCGTGCTCGCCGGCGCGTGCGGCTTCGATCGCGGCATTCAGGGCCAGCAGGTTCGTTTGATACGCGATGTCGTCGATGATGCCAATCTTGCCGGCGATCGACTTCATGGCTTCGACTGTTTCCTTGACTGCCGTGCCGCCCTGCGCCGCTTCGGTCGAGGACTTGGTGGCCATGTTGTCGGTGACCTTGGCGTTCTCGGTGTTCTGGGTGATGCTGGCGGTCATCTGTTCGATCGACGCCGTGGTTTCTTCGACCGAGGCGGCTTGTTCGGAGGACGACTGCGACAGCGATTGCGCGGTGGCCGAGACCTGGCCGGCGGCATTGGACAGGGCGTCGGCGGAACTCTTCACTTCGCCGATGATCTGGTTCAGCTTCGCGATCAGGCCTTGCTGGGCGCCGAGCATCTGGCCGATTTCGTCCTTGCTGATGTCGTCGATGGTCACGGTCAGGTCGCCTTCTGCAAGACGCTGCGTCACTGCCAGCGCTTCGCCTACGGGACGCGTGATGCTGCGGGTGACGAGCCAGGCGAAGAGTACGGTGAGGATCGTGGCGACGAGGCCCAGGATTTCGAGCAGGCGCTCGGCGCTGTCGGCCATGGCGTCGGCCTCCTTGCCGGTCTTGTTCACCAGTTCGGTCTGAAAGTCGACCAGAGCGACAATGGCACTCATGTAATCCTGTTGCGCCTTGCGCAGGTCACCCGACAACAGGGCGGAGGCTTCGTCCTTCTTGCCCGCCTTGAGTGCCTCGATGTACTTGTCCTGCTGCGCGACATACGCCGGGCGGGCAGTGGTCACCCGCTTGAGGGTTTCCTTGCCCTTTTCGCTGGTGACGACCTTCTCCAGCTTTTCGATGCGATCCGAGATGATCTTGCGCTGCTCCGGGATCGCATCGAGTTCCTTCTGCGCTTCGGCGCCGGTGAATATGTAGGCATTGCGCAGGCGACGGGCGATCGTGTTGATGGAATCGACCATGTCGTTGGCGAGCACAGTTTTCGGAAACTGGTCATTGACGAGGTTCTCGATCTGCCCGTTGAGCGAAGAAATGCGGGTGACGCCAACTACCGCAATGGTAATCAGCAAGGCGAGGGTGACGGCAAAGCCGATGCCCAGCCGTACCCCGATTTTGAGGTTATTCAACATGGTGTGATTCTCCGAAGTGACTGGGAAAGGAATTGCGGAAAGGAAAGCGCGAGGCGGACTCGACCCGCCTCTGTGACGAGGTAACCATATTGCTCTTATGGAATAAGCCTGCCAACCCGTGAATCCCGCAGAAAACTGCGGCATCTACGTAGGCGCCAAGGGATTTCGGGCATTCCGCGGTGCCTGCAATGCTTTCGAAGGCTGTCCGCACGCGTTTCGGCTTTCAGGCGAATTCGTCGTTTTGCTTGACAATTGAAATGTGCTA
>CAMBRI010000305.1 GCA_945870205.1 Sulfuritalea hydrogenivorans sk43H
CTTGCCGGCTTCGGCCAGCGCGGCGACGAGATTTTGCGTGGTGGTAGACTTGCCGATTCCGCCTTTGCCATAAATGGCGGCCTGACGAAGTTTTGCCATGATGCGCTCCTTGTTGAAGTCCTGCGTTGAAGTCTTTAGAGCTGAGGGGGATTCCCATGCTCCCGGCTTTACTAGTGCACGGAGCGTGCCAGCACTTCTGGATTCTCCGAAACCCTGACGTGGCAAGGCTTTCCGCGATACCCGAGAAATCCGCCAAGGCTTTGGCGTACGACATCGACGCGGCGATTTGTCGTGACCCGGACAAGGAATCTTCCGCCGCGCCAACGCTGACGGCGGGTTTGCCGGGTTTGCCGGGTTTGCCATTGGCCGCCCGCCTGCCGATCAACCGCTGCAATCTGCCCGCGGCAATTCTCGGCGGCCTGACCTTCCAGCGGGCGCCAACACCGCTTGCCATCGACGGCGTCGCCACCCTGCACCGTCCCTTGTTCGATCTGCTCGACGACATCGAGAATGTCGATGAACGGGCGCAGCGTTTTGTCGGCTACATGGCATCCCACTTCAGCCTGGAGCAGCCAGCACAGGCGGGCCTGACCGCCCATCACCCCCGGCAGCGCGCCAAGGCCACTTACCTGCGCGTGGTGCGCGGCTGGGCCTTCGATGCCGACGGACGCGAAGCCGCCGTGCTCAAGGGCTGGGTCGAGTCCCGTTTCGGCCTGTTGCCACGCCATCACGGCGAATCGCTGCGCGAACCCGGCAGTCCGGCCTGGCAGCGCTATGTCGCAATGCGCGCGGCGGGGCTCTACGGCACCAACGCGCTCGAAAGCCAGCTCGATCTGCTTTACGCCTATTGCCAGTACGAGCTGGCAAGACAGTTTCCGCAGCGCACTCACCTGCGCCTGTATCGCGGCGTCAATCGGCTTCTGGATCACGAAGTCATCGCCGAGGGCGAAGCGAAAGGCGGGCCCGGAACAAAGGTGGTACTGCTCAACAATGTCAGTTCGTTCTCCCGCTCGCGCGAGCGTGCCGGCGAATTCGGCGACACCATTCTTGGCGTCGATGTGCCGCTGCCCAAGCTGGCCTTCTTCAGCGCCCTGCTGCCCGGCATGCTCAAGGCCGAGGATGAACACGTGGTGATCGGCGGGCTGTATCGGGTCCGCCTGGCGACACTTTGAGGGCCATATCGCCAGCGCCGTCCTCTTTGTAGCAAGTCCGACAATCCCGATTCCGTCCCGCGCAGCCACTGGGTTTCGCGCCGGGTGCGCTTCTTGCACCAGCAGGAATATCCCACCCGGAGCGCCCTTCAATGATCACTTCCGAACTTCTCGACCAGTGGCAAGCCGGCCTCGCCGACGGCAGCCTCGTCCCCTATCTCGGCCCCGGCGCGCTTGCCGATGTCACCGCGAAGACCGATGGCCGTGCCATGCCCGCCACCAGCGACCAGTTGATCCTGGCCATGAACAACGGGCAGCCTATGGCGCCCAAGCTGATGTACGAGTTTCCGCGCGCGGCGATGAACATCGAGCTCAAGCGCGGCCGCAGCGCCGTCACCCGCTTCCTCGACACGACCTACGGCACGACGAAATGGACGCGTGCGGCATTGCACGACTGGCTGGCGGAGATCTTCCCGCCCTATGTGATCGACATCAACCGCGACACCCAATTGCAGGACAGCTATGCGCACATGCCGCATCTGCTGATCCTCGGCTGCGCCCGCATGGGGGGCAGCGACTACCGCTTCAAGCTGTTTTCCCACGACGGCGACAGCTATGTCGCCATCGACCCGGCGCAGGCCGATCCGAACCTGCCGATCCTGTTCAAGCCGATGGGCGCGCCGCTGCCGAAATCCAGCTACATCGCCTCTGACGCCGACTATGTCGATTACATCACAGAGCTGATGGGCGGCTTCGCCGTGCCGGCTTTCGTCAAGGCCGCGCGCCGGGGAAAGCGCTACCTGCTGCTGGGCATGAAGCTCAACCGCGATTCGGAACGCATGGTGTTTTCCGACCTGATCTACGACTCCGCCAAAGAGCCTGCGGGCTGGGCGCTGATCGCCGAGCCCACGGACAAGGAAAGGCGTTTCTGCAAGCGTCAGGGAATCGAGATCGTCGAAGCGACGCTGGCCGACTTGCTGCAGGAGTGGAATGCAGATGCTCTGGCCGCCTGAACCGCCCGCGGCAAGCGTCCGCGATTTGGAGACACGGCTCGATATCCGTCAGAATGGAGTAGTCAGCCACTCAAGCAAATCGTTCCCCACATGGATCAGGGCATCCCCAACGGCACCTTGCGCGTCATCGACGGACGCGAGCGCAGTTACACCGACGGCTACTGGATCAAGACCTACCCGCCGCCCGAGAACACCCTCCAGGCCAAGCGCGGGCTGATCGAGGCGCTGACCCGGCGCCTGTTCAACCACACCGAGCACGGCCTCAACGTTCCCGGCCATCGCCTGGCCGAAGCCAAGCAGGCTTACCTGGACGAGAGTGATCCCGGCAAGAAGCGGGTCAAGGGCGCCATGTATGCCGGGGCCATGTTCAACCGCGCCACCGATATTTTCACCCGGCTGGTGGACCTGCAGGCCGCCGGCGTCGAGATCTCGTCTTCCAACGACCTGATGCGCGAATGCGGCAACTGCCTCAAGGAGGCCCTGAGCCTGTGTTCCCTTGTGCTCCACCGCAGTGGCGAAGAGGGCATCGATGAGCTGTGGGGCGAACCCTTCCGCGCCTTCTCGGTGCCGCTCGCCGACTTCTACGCCACGCGCTACGTCAAGATGGCCCAGGCCATGCGCGACATCGACACCATCGCCGAAGCCATGATCCGCACCTTCGACACCGCGATGTTCCCCGGCATCGAGCCGACCATCCGCGACTTCGCCCGCGTCGCCCGCATCAAGGTGGAAACCCTGCGCACCGACCGCGAAATCTTCGACATCTGGGCCGAGATGGTCACCGCCGGCGAGCGCCTCGCCAACTTCCGCCCGATACTGAATGACCCGGACAGCGTGCGCGAACAGCGCGTCTCCTCCTTCGGCACCCAGCTCATCTGCAACGGCCGCGACCTGATCTTCCACATCACGCGTGCCCGCGTCACCATGCCCAAGAGCACCCGCGAATTCGTCGAGCGTTGCGACACCTATGCCGCCACCGGCATCGTCACCATGATGCCGATTCCCCTGCCCGGCTGAGCCTGGGGAGCCTGATCAGGAAGCATCCGAGGGCGAACTGGTCACCAGCCCTCGACAGCCAGCACAAGGCCTTGTTCGACATGGCCGCCAGCTTTCGCGGCGAAGGCGACCAGGTCCGCGTCATGAAAACCCTGGCCATGCTTTGCGACTACGCCAACACCCACCTGGGGACGAGGAAGCCATGCTCGCCGCCATCGGCTACTCCGGGCTGGCAGGGCACAAGCTGCTGCACCAGGAGTTCCGCCAGATGCTGCGCGACCTGCTCGACGAAGCCCGCAGGCTGACGCTGGACGAAATCGCCGACTGCATAGAGGACCTGATCAACGGCTGGTTCTACCAGCACATCCTGACCGTCGATGCCGACTATGTGGATGCGGTGAAGGCGAGCCGGAAACCGCCCGTGCCGGGAGCGTAAGCCAGTGCCGAGTATGGCGGGATCGCCGACGTCATCTCCAATCCTCAACCTGCAATCCGCTGACCCGCTTGAACTCTCCGACATTCGACGTAACCACCACCAAACCCTTTGCCAGCCCGGTTCCGGCTATCAGCACATCATAGGCGCCGATCGGCTGCCCCTGGGATTTGAGGGCCGCGCGAATTGCCGCGGCAGCCTGCGCATCGGCTTCGTCAAACGGCAGCGTAGTAATGGTCGAAAAAAAAGCGTCCAGGATCGGCGCCAGCTTTTTGGCACGCTCGGCGTTGAGCGCCAGACCGTAATCAACCTCCATGCGCGTAAGCGCGGATACGGCTATCAGATTCGGCGGCGTGGCTTTGAGGCGCGCCAGGACCTTGGGCTGGCCTTTGACGAAATCTGAGACCGTGCAGGTGTCGAGCAGGTACTTCATGCCAGCGGGTCTGCAAGCGGTGGCTTGAGGCGGTCCCTGCTTGCTTCAAACAGCGGAATATCAGCCATGCCCTTGAAGGCCAGCACTTCAGCCGGCCACTGAGGTTTGCCGCGCCTTTGCAGCCACTCGCTCACAGCCTGGCGAACCAGCGCGTTCCGGGTTTCCCCAGCCTTCTTGGCTACTATGTTGAGTTGCTGGCCGGTTTCGTCGTCAAGGTAGATGTTGAAGTTCATGATTGCGGTCACCATCAGTATAACTGCTTTATATGTTATACGAAGGAAAAGCGAATTGGAAGGCGTCCGGAAGTGATTGCACCAATACGTCCATGAAATATGCGCTCGAGGTCATGCGGTCCTGCTCGCAAAAGTCGGCGCCGGCGCTGCGGCAACCAGTGCCCGCGCCTGATCGCAACACGCCGCGCGCACGGCAGGGTCGAGGGCCTTGATCCAACGCTGCGGCAGCGCATCC
>CAMBRI010000306.1 GCA_945870205.1 Sulfuritalea hydrogenivorans sk43H
CCTGCTTGCCGAGGATGATCAGTTGCGGGCCTTCCTTCTTCGCCACCGCGGCCAGCAGCTTGGCCACGGCCAGCGGCTGCAGTTCGACATCGGTTTCGACCAGGATGGAACGGTCGGCGCCGATCGCCATGGCGGTGCGCAGGGTTTCCTGGCAGGCCGTGACGCCGCAGGACACGGCGACCACTTCCGTGGCGACCCCGGCCTCCCTCAGTCGGATGGCTTCTTCGACGGCAATTTCGTCGAAGGGATTCATCGACATTTTTACATTCGCCAGATCGACACCAGTGCCGTCTGCCTTGACGCGAACCTTGACGTTGTAGTCAATCACGCGCTTGACCGGTACGAGGATTTTCAAGCGAGTCTCCTTGATATGGGATGAGCCAAAACGAAGTTTCAGTGAAGGCAGACGTCGGCATTATCGACGCCAAGCGCAGCAGCCGAAACCAAAAGATTCATTCTAACGACTATTCCGAACGGCGTTTCCATACGCTAACGTATGGAATGTGAGATACTACCGCAGCCCCGAGCAAAACTCAATACCCTACCGTATGGAAAAAAAATCCGTCAAAGCGCCGCGCGTGGTGCTCGATCGCGAGTCGTGGATCAAGGGCGCGGTCGCCATCCTGGCCGAGCACGGCGTCGAGCGCCTGCGCGTGGAAGTGCTGGCCAAGCGCCTGGGAGTGACCAAGGGCAGCTTCTACTGGCATTTCAAGGACCGCCGCGACCTGCAGGACGCCGTACTCGAGTTCTGGAAGGACGGCCGCATCCGCGACATCCGCAAGCAGACCCAGGCCCAGACCGGCAACGAGGCGGCAGCCCTGCTCCACACCATCGAGGTATACGCCTCGGCGCGCAACCGCAAGGGCATCGCCATCGAGGCCGCCGTGCGCGATTGGGCGCGGCATGATCCGCAAGCCGTGGCGGTCGTCGAAGAAGTCGATGCCGAGCGTCTCGCCTCTGCCTGCCGCCTGTTCCTCGCCTGCGGACTGGATGAAGAGGAGGCCAAGGCGCGCAGCGTTCTGCTCTATGCTTATGTTTTTGGTGTCAGCCTGATGCGCTATGGCGGCTTTACCGACGATCTGGCCTCACTCAAGGCCCGGATCGCCGAGCGTATCGCGCGCTGAGAGCAATCAATGCGAGGCCGACTCAGGCAGGTATGTTAGAAATGACAGGCAAGGCTTCTGACCCGATGAATGACCAGCAAAACCCGACGCGAGACGAACTGCGCGAGGTGTTCATCGGCCGCCAGCCCATCCTGGACAAAAGCCAGGCGCTGATCGGCTACGAACTATTGTTCCGCGCCACCACGGAAAACCTGGCGCATCCCGCCAACGCCGCCGCTGCCACGGCCGACGTGGTCTGCAAGGCCTTCGCCGAACTCGGCATGGCCAACGTCTTCGGCCAGGTACGCGCCTTCATCAAGATAGATGCGGAGTTCGCCACCAGCGACTTCATCGAGCTCCTGCCCAAGGATATGGTGGCCCTCGAGGTAGACGCCACCAGCTTCCTCGACCCAAGGCTGCTTGAACGGTGCATGGATCTGAAGCAACGTGGCTATGCCTTCACGCTGTCGGGAGTTACCGATATCAACGACAGCCTCTGGCCCCTTATCGAACTCGCCACATGGATCAAGCTCAACCTCGATGCCGTCCCCCCGGAAAAGCTGCAGACCGTTACGCGAAGCCTGGCCACCACTCACCGCAGCCTGATAGCCGCCCATGTCGAATCCCAGTCGCAAATGGAATTGTGCCGCCTGCTTGGCTTCGACTTGTTCCAGGGCTTCTACTTTGCCCGGCCGGTGGTTGTCGAAGGCCGCAAGCTGGACGCCTCGACCGCCGGCCTTTTGCGCCTGACCAAGCTGCTGGCAGAGGAAGCCGATCTTGCCCGCCTTGACGAAGCCTTCCGGGTTGAACCGGCGCTGGTGATAAACCTGCTGCGCCTGACTAACTCGGTAGGCGTCGGGATGCGCATGCGCATCACCTCGGTACGCCACGCCATTACGGCGTTGGGTCGCAACCAGCTCCAGCGCTGGCTGCATCTGCTGATCTTCAACCGTGGCGCCGCTATGGATTTCGAGCGAAATCCATTGCTGCAGCTTGCCGCCCTGCGCGGGCGTTTCATGGAACTGCTGGTGGATCGCCTGCATGCCGGCGACAGCCAGCTGCGCGACCCGGCGTTTCTCACTGGCCTGATGTCGGTGGTGCCGGCGGCCCTGCACATGTCGATGACCGATGTACTGGCGCAAATCGCGGTGGATAACGAAGTACGCCTGGCCCTGTCCCACCAGCAAGGCCCGCTCGGCGCGCTGCTCAAGCTGATCGAAACCTACGACGCCAACGACATTGCTGCCTTGCGGACACAACTCGCGGCTTTCGGGGAAAACACGCCCATGCTTCTGCTCGGAGAAATTCTCGCCGAAGCGCTGCTCTGGGTGCAGAAACTCGGCACCGAGGCCCGCTGAAACTGCCACATCTGCGGACCGTCACCGCTGGCGCCAGCCTGCGGTGACGGAGCCCTGACTGCGATTACATGCGCTCGAAAATCCCCGCCGCACCCATGCCGGTGCCGACGCACATGGTGACCATGCCGTACTTCAGATTGCGCCGGCGCAGGGCGTGAATCACCGTGGCCGAGCGGATCGCACCAGTGGCGCCCAGCGGGTGGCCGAGCGCAATGGCGCCGCCGAGCGGATTTACCTTCGCCGGGTCGAGGCCGAGATCCTGGATCACCGCCAGCGACTGCGCGGCGAAGGCCTCGTTGAGCTCGATCCAGTCGAGCTGGTCCTGGGTAATCCCTGCCAGCCGGCAAGCCACCGGAATTGCTTCCTTGGGACCGATGCCCATGATTTCGGGCGGTACACCACGCACGGCGAAGGACATGAAACGCGCCAGTGGCGTCAGGTTGAACTGCTTGAGGATCTTCTCGCTGACCAGGATCAGCGCGCCGGCGCCATCCGATGTTTGCGAGCTATTCCCGGCGGTCACCGAACCCTTGGCGGCGAACACCGGCTTCAGCTTGGCCAGCGCCGCAAGCGTCGACTCGGCGCGAGCGCCTTCATCGCGATTGACGCTGCGCTTCTTCAGCTCAATCTCACCCGACGAAAGATTCGGCACGCGCTCGACGATCTCGACTGCGGTCGTCTCCGCGTCGAATTCACCGGCCTGCTGACCGGCGACGGCCCGCTGGTGGGATTCCAGCGCGAACTGGTCCTGCGCTTCGCGCGTCACCTTCCACTGGTTGGCCACCTTCTCGGCGGTTAGGCCCATGCCGTAAGCCATGCCGACATTTTCGTCGGCAAATACATTCATGTTGATCGAGGGATGGAAGCCGCCCATCGGCACCATGGACATCGACTCGGCACCGCCCGCGATCATGACATCGGCCTGGCCAACGCGGATGCGGTCGGCGGCCATCGCCACGGCGGTGATACCCGAGGCGCAGAAGCGATTGACCGTGACGCCGCCGACGGTATTCGGCAGACCAGCCAGCAGCACGGCGTTCCTCGCCATGTTGAGGCCGGACTCGCCCTCGGGGAAGGAACAGCCGATGATGGCGTCCTCGATCAGCTTCGGATCGAGGCCCGGCACCTGAGTCATGGCGGAGCGTATTGCGGCGACCAGCAGATCGTCGGGGCGAACGTTGCGAAACATGCCGCGCGGCGCTTTCCCGATCGGAGTGCGGGTGGCGGCAACGATGTAGGCGTCTTGAAGTTGTTTGCTCATTTCGGTCTCCTCAATTGCGAACCGGTTTGCCGGTTTGCATCATGCCCATGATTCGCTCCTGGGTCTTGGGATGGTTCAGCAGTTCCATGAAAGCCTTGCGCTCCAGGTCGAGCAGCCACTGCTCGCTGACCAGGCTGCCCTGGTCGACGTCGCCGCCGGACACAATGCTGGCGATCATCTGGCCCAGTTTGAAGTCGTGCGCCGAAATGAAGCCGCCGTCGCGCATATTGACCAGCTGCATCATGATGGTGCCGATGGCGTAGCGCCCGGCCACGGGGACCAGCTTCTGCAAGGGCGGACGGTAGCCGGCATCGAACATCGCCCGCGCTTCCACCTTCGCCACGTGCAGCAGTTCGTAGGGGTTGAAGACGATCACGTCATCCGGCTTCAGGTAGCCCATCTGGCGTGCCTCCAGCGCCGACTTCGACACTGCGGCCATGGCGGCGTTGGTGAAGTAGACCTTGAGGAACTGCAGCAGGTCGTTGCCCTTGGCATCGGCCGCCGCGCGCAATGCGGCTTCCTTGAGTCCGCCGCCGGCCGGGATCAGGCCGACGCCGACTTCGACCAGGCCGATGTAGGACTCGATCGAGGCGACGCGTTTGGCAGCGTGCAGCGCCAGTTCGCAGCCGCCGCCGAGCGCCAGACCGGCCACTGCTGCGACCACCGGCACGTTGGCGTATTTCATGCGCTGGAAACAGGCCTGCAACTTCGCGACTTCCGGCTCGAT
>CAMBRI010000307.1 GCA_945870205.1 Sulfuritalea hydrogenivorans sk43H
GGCTTTCGTGACTTCACGCGCATCGCCAGCAGTCATCCCGAGATGTGGCGTGACATCTGCGTCGCCAATCGCCAGGCCCTGCTGCAGGAACTCGACGCCTACATGGTCGAGTTGATGCGTACCCGGGTGCTGCTCGCCGGGGCCGATGCCGCTGGCCTCGAGGCGATGTTCAGTACCGCCCGTGAGCGGCGCGACGCCTGGCTGGATTCGCTGTTGCCGCCGGGCGAGTAGCAGGACTATCATCTCTTCTGTCATGACCCCGGGAGCCCGCCATGCCCATCGTGCTTGAAGTTCGCGAACGTGCTGAATGCCGGTTATCTGGTTTCGGCAAAAGTCGGCGCTGACGAGACGGCGGTTGAGCTAAAAGCGGCTTCCCTTTGTTTCATGAGATTGGAGGACTGAGCAATGAATGCACGCGTTGAAGCGGTCATGGAAATGGCCAAGACGTGGCCGACGGAGGACCAGGCCGAACTGCTGGATGCACTGTTCGGTTTGGTCAGTCCCGCCGGTGGCGAACTGGAAGCGCAATGGATCAATGAATGCGAAGATCGCTGTGCCGCCATCGATAGCGGCGAAATGCCCTTGATTTCCGCTGATTTGGTAATGGCCAAATATCGCCGCTGATGGACCTGTGTTTTTCACTGGCAGCGCGGGTCGAATTGGATGAGGCGTTTGATTATCTGGAAGGCGAGCAACTGGGGTTAGGCTACCGCTTTACCGCCGATGTTGATGAGGCACTCGACCGTATTCGGATGTATCCGCTGGCGTGGCATCCGCTGGGCCGCAATTTGCGACGCTGCCACTTGAAGCATTTTCGCTATGGCGTGATTTACCGAATTCGTGGTGACCGGGCAGAGGTTATCGCTATTGCCCATGACAGTCGGCGGCTGGGCTATTGGCGGGACCGATTGGGCGCAAAGTGAATTCGAGATTGATGCAGGTCATCTGCCAAAAGGAGTCAGCGGCTAATCCGAGCGTGGCGCCTTTAATCTTACGATTTACCGAGTTGGTAAAAGATGAGCCCGTCTGTTTTGTCGCCGGCACGCCTGTTTGGGCAGATAAGGGCTTGGTGCCGATTGAAAAGATCAAGGTGGGTGACTTGATGCTGTCCAAGTCCGACGTCACTGGCGAAAAGGCCTATAAGCGCGTGCTGCAAACTTTCCGCACCGAAAATCAGGAAATACGCACGGTGAATATCGAAGGGCCGATGAACGCGGATACGGCAGCGTCAGCGCGCGGGGCCTTCGTCAAGTTTCCCGCTCTGGAATCAGCATGAACCATCTTGATCTCCCCGCGCTGACACTGGCCGCCGGCACCGTCCGCCTGCCGGGTTCAAAAAGCATTTCCAACCGCATGCTGCTCTTGGCGGCGCTGGCGGAAGGTACGACCGAAATCCGTGACCTGCTCGATTCCGATGACACGCGCGTGATGCTGGCGGCTCTGGCGAAAGTCGGCGTTGGCATTACGGCGCTGGGCGGTGCCACCTGGCGTGTCGAGGGCTGCAACGGCGTATTTCCGGTAAGGGATGCCGACCTCTTCATGGGCAACGCCGGCACAGCGATCCGGCCATTGACCGCTGCGCTGGCCCTGTCGGGTGGTCACTATCGACTCTCGGGTGTGTCGCGCATGCATGAGCGGCCCATCGGCGATCTGGTCGACGGTCTGATGCAGATCGGCGCCGATGTGCGCTACACCGGCAATCCGGGTTTTCCGCCGCTGGCGATCCATCCGGCGCAGGTGAAACTTGCGGCCCCGATCCGACTGCGTGGCGATGTGTCCTCGCAGTTCCTCACCGCGCTGCTGATGGCCTTGCCGCTTATCGACAGCGGGGCGGTGATCGAAATGACGACGGAATTGATCTCCAGACCTTACGTCGAGATCACGCTGAACCTTATGGCACGTTTCGGCGTCGAGGTGCGGCGCGAAGGCTGGCAGCGTTTCACCATTCCTGCGGGCCAGCGTTATCGCAGTCCCGGCGTGCTGCATGTCGAAGGTGATGCCTCGGCCGCCTCGTATTTCCTTGCGGCCGGCGTGATTTGCGGCGGTCCGGTGCGGGTTGAGGGTGTCGGTCGCAACAGCATCCAGGGCGACGTGCGTTTCGCCGATGCGCTGGAAACCATGGGCGCTCGCATCGAATGGGGCGAGCAGTACATTGAGGCGCGGGGGCCTGCCGCAGGCAAGCTGAAGGCCTTCGATCTCGATCTCAATCACATTCCCGATGCGGCGATGACGCTGGCGGTGGCCGCCCTGTTCGCCGATGGCCGCTGTGTCCTGCGTAATATCGCCTCGTGGCGAGTGAAGGAAACCGACCGTATCGCAGCTATGGCGACTGAACTGAGGAAGCTTGGCGCGACGGTGGAGGAGGGCGCGGATTTTATCGCCGTGACGCCTGCATCGACACTGATACCGCACGTTGCGATCGACACCTATGATGACCACCGCATGGCGATGTGCTTTTCGCTGGCGGCGCTGGGTGGCGTGCCGGTCACCATCACGGATCCGCAATGTGTAAAAAAGACCTTTCCCGACTATTTCGACGCCCTGGCCGAAATCGCGGCGCCGGTGATTGCGATCGACGGCCCCTCGGCCTCGGGCAAGGGCACCGTCGCCGAACGCGTGGCAGCGGCGCTGGGTTATCACTATCTCGATAGCGGTTCCCTGTATCGCCTGACGGCGCTGGCCGCTATCCGCGCCGCGGTGGCGCTGGATGATGAAGCCGGCGTGGCGGGGCTAGCGGCAGGCCTTCCGGCCAGTTTCGAAGGTGGCCGCATCCTGCTCGCGGGTGACAACGTGACGGACGCCATTCGCAGCGAAGAGATATCCGTGGGAGCCTCGAAAGTGGCGGCACTGCCTGCGGTGCGCGCTGCCCTGCTGGCCCGGCAACGAGCCTATCGGCGCTTTCCGGGCCTGGTCGCGGACGGTCGTGACATGGGCTCGGTGGTCTTCCCCACCGCGGTGGTCAAGGTGTTTCTCACGGCCTCGGCTGAGGTGCGTGCAGAAAGACGCTATAAACAGTTGATCGCAAAGGGGATGCCTGCTAACATGCACGCCCTTTTGCAAGATTTGCAGGAACGGGATGCACGCGACGCTCAGCGTAGCGTGGCGCCTCTCCGGCAATGCGACGATGCGGATCTGGTGGATACCACCGAGATGAACATCGAAGCGGCAGTGGCAGCCGTCATGGCGATAGTCCGGCAGCAGCGACTGTGATCATTTATCAGGAAATGTCATACGAGTAACGCAACACAGTAACGGTGTCGCATCGGCCGCCCGGCCATTGCGACGAAACTTAACCAACCCGTCACCCCGGTGACAAACATCCGTAAGGTCCCTAACTCAATGTCTACTGTTGCTATTGCTGAAGCTTCACCCATGGAGAGCTTTGCCGCCCTGTTCGAGGAAAGTCTCCAGCGCCAGGAAATGCGTGCCGGTGAAGTCATCACCGCCGAAATTGTTCGCATCGACCAAAACTTCGTGGTCGTCAATGCCGGTCTCAAGTCGGAAAGCATGATCCCGGTCGAGGAATTCCACAATGAACGTGGTGAACTCGACGCCAAGCCGGGCGATTTCGTCCTGGTCGCGATCGAAATGCTGGAAGACGGTTACGGCGCCACGCGCCTGTCGCGTGAAAAGGCCAAGCGCATCGCCGCCTGGAACGATCTCGACAAGGCCATGGTCGACAGCGCCCTGGTCAAGGGCCTGATCACCGGCAAGGTCAAGGGCGGCCTGACCGTCATGGTCAATGGCATTCGCGCCTTCCTGCCCGGTTCGCTGGTCGATACGCGCCCGGTCAAGGACACTACGCCTTTCGAAGGCAAGGAATACGAATTCAAGGTCATCAAGCTCGACCGCAAGCGCAACAACGTGGTGGTTTCGCGTCGTGCCGTGCTTGAGGCCAGCATGGGTGAAGAGCGCCAGAAACTGCTGGAAAACCTGCAGGAAGGCACCGTCATCAAGGGCATCGTCAAGAACATCACCGACTACGGTGCGTTCGTCGACCTCGGCGGCATCGATGGCCTGCTGCACATCACCGACCTGGCTTGGCGTCGCGTGCGTCACCCGTCGGAAGTGCTCAATGTTGGTGATGAAGTCACCGCCAAGGTACTCAAGTTCGACCAGGAAAAAAACCGCGTCAGCCTCGGCATGAAGCAACTGGGCGAAGATCCGTGGGTGGGAATCGCCCGCCGTTATCCGCAGGGTACGCGTCTGTTCGGCAAGGTCACCAACCTGACCGATTACGGTTCTTTCGTCGAGATCGAGCAGGGCATCGAAGGTCTGGTGCACGTCTCCGAAATGGACTGGACCAACAAGAACATCCATCCGACCAAGGTTGTCCAGCTGGGTGACGAAGTCGAAGTGATGATCCTCGAAATCGACGAAGACCGTCGCCGCATTTCGCTGGGCATGAAGCAGTGCATGGCGAACCCGTGGGACGATTT
>CAMBRI010000308.1 GCA_945870205.1 Sulfuritalea hydrogenivorans sk43H
AACCCCGAAGCCGGCCGCGACGAAGCTCTGTTCGCCCGCCTGGGGCTGCACGCCGCGTAGCAAGCTTGTGCGTAGCGACTTCGCCGCCGCCGCCGGATCCTACGATTCGGCGGCGGTGCTGGCTCGCGAAGTGGGCGCTCGCATGGGAGCGCGGCTCGATCTGGTAAAGATTGCGCCGCAGCGCATTGCCGACATCGGTTGCGCTACGGGCGACGGCATCCGCTTGCTGCAGCAGCGCTATGCCAAGGCGCTGCCCCTCGCTCTCGACTACGCTTTGCCGATGCTGCGCGCCGTGCGTCGCAACAGTTCGCGCCTGCAGCGGCTGACCGGTCGCGGACCGCGTTTGCTCAATGCCGACGTGCGCGCCTTGCCGCTGGCCGCCAATAGCCTGGGGCTGGTCTGGTCCAACCTGATGCTGCACTGGCTCGACGACCCACTGCCCGCCTTGCGCGAATTGCATCGGGTGCTGGAAGTCGGCGGCTTGCTCAGCTTCGCCACGCTCGGTCCCGACACGCTGAAGGAACTGCGCGACGCCAGTGCCAGGGTCGGCGCCGGCGACACCGTGAAGCGCTTTCTCGACATGCATGATCTGGGTGACATGCTGGTCGCGGCCGGCTTCGGCGATCCGGTGATGGACATGGAGATGGTCACGCTGACCTATGCTTCGCCGCGCACCTTCCTCGCCGATCAGCGCCACCTTGGCGTGCGGGACGCATTGCTTGGGCAACAGGGCTGGCGTGACTGGAGGCGATTGCTGGCTGCATGGCCGGTGGATGCCGACGGGCGCCTGCCGGCGAGCTTTGAAATCGTTTATGGCCACGCCTGGAAACCCGAGCCGCGACAGATCGCAGACGGTCGCGCGGTGGTCACCTTTCGTTCGCGATGAAGCGCGCCAAACAGCGAACGCTTGGACCGATCAGGCCGCGCAATCCGCTGGTGCTCGATCCGCTGCTGAAGAAGGGCGGCGCCCACCAGCGCAAGGGCAAGCGTGCCAGCCGCGCAAGACAGAAAGCCGCATTGCAGCGCCGCAAGGACGAAAGCTGATCGTGGTGTTCCCGCAGCTGTCCTGGTTCGAATAGCTCGCAGCGTTTCGCTCACCGTTGCGCTGGTGCCGACTTTTTCTTCCCGGGTTGTCGGGGCTACAATGAGGTCCGCGATATCACGAAGACCGGAGACTGCCATGCACATGACTGTCGAACAAATTGCCTACGAGGCGCTGGCCCTGCCCAGCGAGGCGCGTGCTCTGCTTGCCGACCGGCTCGTCGAAAGCCTCGATCCGGCAGAGGATGGCTATATCCGTCAGCTCTGGATGCGCGAAGCGAAACGGCGCGTGGAAGAAGTGCGTCGAGGTGAAGTCCAGACTGTTCCTGCCGAAGCGGCGTTCGCGGAAGTTCGGCAAGCCATTGCTCGATGAGGGTCGAGTTCCACCCGGAAGCCTTGGCCGAATTCCGCGCTTCTGCCGAGTATTACCAGCAACAGCAGACAGGACTGGGTGAGCGCTTCGCCAATGCGGTCGAAATGGCCGTTGCCCATATTGCCGCTGCGCCGGAGTCCTGGCGCATCGTCGAGGACGATATCCGCCGCTGCCTGACTAAAGTATTTCCCTACGCCGTTCTCTATTCGATCGAGCCGGACAATATCCTTATCGTAGCGGTAATGCACTGCCGCCGTGAACCTGGCTATTGGCGCAACCGGAGCTGAACGCAGTTCCAGGAGCGCATAAAGCGCGTCACCACTGCAGCACATCGCCTCAGAGCCTGTGAATTAATTGGCACGGGCCTCCCAATTCGTCATTCCGGTGCAAGCCGGAATCCAGTTCGTACCACTGACATCCATGAAAGCAGTCAGATAGACGAGCTGGACCCCGGCCTTCGCCGGGGTGACGAGTCCGGAAATCGAGCGGCGATGAATTTTTCACAGCCTCTCAGCGACCTCATCGACCGCCATTTGCGCTTGCAGCGGCTGTCCCATGGCGATTTTGAACTGGATTTCACCGAGTACTCACCCGGATTTCCGGCCTTGCAGGCTCGTGCCCTGATCGGTGATGCGTATCCGGGCCGGCAGGTCGAGGCCTCGCTGGCGAACGATTTGCCGACACAGGTGACGATGGATTGCGACCTTGTCACGATGGCGTTAATGAAGATATTTGCCTCCTGAAGGAATCCGTACCACACTGAAAAGCCGGGCGTCGAAATGAGGCTGGTTTGCCGCAACCGGTTTTCCAAATCAAAATCAGGAGGAAGCGCCATGCGACAGCTACAGAAGTTTTTTATCATGATCCTGCTGCGCGCTGGCGGCGGGATTGCCCGCCAGCGCGCAGCAGCGCGGCACTGCCGATGAAGCCAAAGCGCTGGTTGACAAGGCCCTGGCCCACATCAAGGGCGTTGGCGCCAAGCAGGCCTATGCCGATTTCACGGCGACGGGCAAGTGGCAGGACCGGGATCTCTACATCTTCGCCTACGGCTTCGACGGTACCAATCTCGCCTTTGGTGACAAACCGGGCATGGTCGGCAAGAACCTCTTCGACCTGAAGGAAGCCAATGGCCTGTATGTCATCCGCGAATTGGCCGAGATTGCCAAGACCAAGGGCAGTGGCTGGTTCAACTACTCCTGGAGCGACCCGATCACCAAGAAGATCCAGCCCAAATCCAGCTACGTGGTCCGCGTCCCGGGCGCCGATGCCTTTATCGGCGCCGGCATCTATAAGTAGCCGCGTCGTCGCGCCGGGCGCTGCTCAGCAGGCGACTTCATCGCCACGGCTGCATTCTTCGAGCAGGTAGGCAATCGAGCGGTAGGGTCGACCGGTTTCGGCGGTGAGGCCGATTTCGCAGGTGCGGTTGGTCGACACCCCTTCGCAGCAACTCGCCGGCAGGGCTTCATGCACCTTGCGCAAAGCGTGGGCGTTGAGCTCCGGGACGACGAAGCCGCGGTCGCCGGCAAAGCCGCAGCAGGTGACGCCGGCCGGTTCGACGATTTCATCGACGCAGGCGGCGATCAGCGTGCGCAGCTTCTGGTCGGAGGCGGCGCGGCGCACGCTGCAGTTGATGTGCAGCGCGATGGGACCGGGCTTGCGGGTCAGCCGCAGGCGCGGCAGCAGGGCATCGTGGGCGAACTCGTGGAAGTCGAGTAGCGTCAGTCGGCCGGCGAGGTGCTTTTGCATGCGCACCGAGCAGGTGCTGGCGTCCATGATGATCGGGTAATGACCGCCCTTGCCGTCGTCCGCCGCCTTCAGCAAGGCCGCAGTTACCGCTTCGGCCATCTGCTCCGCTTCCTCGGCCATGCCTTTGCTCGCCAGCATCTGGCCGCAGCAGAGCTTGTCGAAGCCTTCCGGCAGGCGCGGGGCGTAGCCGGCACGTTGCAGCAGTTCCATGATGACTTCCGGCAGCGTGGCTTCGTCGGCGGTGTTGGCGCCGAAGATGCGCCCGCCGCAGGCCGGGAAATAAACCACCGTGTCGCCGGCGCCGACTCTTTGCTCGGGCACCTTGCCGGCCAGGGGCATGCCACGCTTCCAGGCGCCACCGGACAGCCGGCTGACGAACCGGTCGCCGACCACGCTGGACACCGCGTGGCCGACGGCCAGTCCGACCCGCGAGGCGGTCGCCACCTTGCCGAAGTTGTCCACCGTCCATTCGCCGGCCTTCTGCGATGCCGTGCCGAGGCCGCGACCGCGCAGCCGGCGCGTCAGTTCGCCGGTATCGATGCCGACCGGGCAGGCCGTCGAACACAGGCCGCAGCCGGCGCAAGTGTCCAGCCCGTAGTAGGCGAAATCGCGGCCGACGTCGCCGGCATCCTCGCCGGCCGTGGCCCGGCGCGACAGCTCGCGCCAGCTGACGATGCGCTGGCGCGGGCTCAGCGTCAACCGGTGCGAGGGGCACAGCGGTTCGCAAAAACCGCACTCGATGCAGCGGTCGACGATGTCCTCGGCCGCCGGCATCGGCTTCAGGTGCTTGAGGTGGGCCTGCGGGTCGTCGTTGAGCACCACGCCGGGATTGAGCAGGTTCTCGGGATCGAAGAGGCGCTTGATGCGGCGCATCAGGTCGGTGGCCTGCCGCCCCCATTCCATTTCGACGAAGGGCGCCATGTTGCGCCCGGTGCCGTGCTCGGCCTTCAGCGATCCGTCGTACTTGCCGACCACCAGTTCGCAGATGTCATCCATGAAGCGCGAGTAGCGCTCGATTTCCGTGGTGTCGCCGAAATCCTGGGTGAACACGAAGTGCAGGTTGCCCTCCAGCGCGTGGCCGAAGATGATCGCCTCCGTGTAGTCGTGCTTGCGCAACAGGGCCTGCAGGTCGAGCGTGGCCGCCGCCAGCGATTCGATGGGAAAGGCGACGTCCTCGATGATGACCGTGGTGCCGGTGCGGCGCATGGCGCCCACGGAGGGGAAGGTGCCCTTGCGCACCTTCCAGTACATCTCGCAGGTGGCCGGGTCGGTCGA
>CAMBRI010000309.1 GCA_945870205.1 Sulfuritalea hydrogenivorans sk43H
CATTCCACTCACCTCGTCAACAAACCACCGACCGCGCACGCCAAAGCGGCGGCGCAGCTAACACATTCCCAGACCCTCGAATTCCTCCAGTTTCCGGTAGAGACTGGAAAGGCCGATTTCCAACTGCTGTGCTGCCGCTTTTCGGTCACCACTGCATTCTTTCAGAACACGGAAAATAATATCAGCTTCTGCCCGCCGAACCTGATCACGCAAGTTGCCTCCTGCAGAAACAATTTTCTGCTCGCGGCTGGACCGGTTGCCCTGCACCGACAATCCGGGCGGCAGATCGCCGATGGTGATGCGTCCGCCATCGGCCATGATGATGGCGCGACCCACCACGTTCTCCAACTCGCGGACATTGCCCGGCCAGCGGTATTCCAGCAACAGTTCCTCCGCCGCCGGGTCGAGTTCAATCCGGGTTTCGCCCTTGAGTTTTGCTGTCTCGAGAAAAAACCGCAGCAGGCGCGAAACATCTTCGCCGCGGTCGCGCAACGGTGGCAGGTCGATATGGAACTGCGAAATTCGAAAAAAAAGATCTTCACGGAAGGTACCGGCGGCCACCATCGCCGGAAGATCCCGATTGGTCGCGACCACGATTCGCGTATCGACTTTGCGCAGTTGCTCGCCGCCGACGGGGCGAATTTCCTTGTCTTCGATGACATGCAGCATCTTGGTCTGCATGTGCAAGGGCAATTCGCCGATCTCGTCCAGAAAAAGCGTTCCGGTGTCCGCCTGTGCAAACAGGCCCTTGCGAGACTGAACAGCGCCGGAGAAAGCCCCTTTGGTATGCCCGAAAAGCTCGCTTTCCAGCAGGTTCTCGGGTATGGCACTGCAATTGACAGGAATGAACGGAGCCTCCGCGCGAAGGCTCTGATCGTGCAGAAACCTTGCCAGTACCCCTTTACCAGTGCCGCTCTCGCCGGTGATCATCACGGTGCTGTCGATCACCGCGACACGCGTGGCGAGGCGTTCAACCGCGGCCATCGAGGCCGAAGTGAATTTGAAGCGGACGTTTTCGCGTTCGCCGCTGACAAACTTCCTCAGCGCAACGTTCTCCGCCTTCAAGCCGAGCAAGGTCTGCGCCTGTCTCAGCCGATACAGCAGTTCCTCGCTATCGACGGGCTTGACCATGTAGTCCATGGCGCCGGCACGCAAGGCCTCGACCGCCGTCTGCACCGACGCAAAGGCGGTCACCATGATGAAAAGGGTGGGCACACCGGCGCTCTTCATGCTGCGCACCAGTTCGACCCCGTCGCCATCCTCCATCTTGATGTCGCAAATCGCGAGATCAACATCGCCGCGAACCAGCTTGGTCGCCGCCTCCTTGACGCCGGAGGCCATATCGACCGAATAGCCGGCGCGACGCACCGTGGCGGCAATTATCTGCCGCAGGGCAAGCTCATCATCGATTACAAGTACATGCACCCGGCTACTCCTGAACTGCCCCGTCTGCCGGAACCGGCAGGGAAATCTGCACCGTGGCACCCTGCCCCGGAACGGATTCGACCTTTATTTCTCCCCGATCCTGCTGCACGAGGCTGCGACAAAGCGACAAACCCAGCCCGGAGCCACGCCCAGGGGGCTTGGTCGTGAAATGCGGATCGAAGATCCTGTCAAGGTTCTCAGAAGCAATTCCCGGGCCATTGTCCGTGACGCTAAGAACCACCGAAGTCCCGACCAGACGGGTGCCCACCACGATGGAAGGCGACGATTGCTCTCGGCCTTCCAGCGCATCGGCGGCATTGATCAGCAGGTTCATCAGAACCTGAACCAGATGATCCGAAACCACAAACAGCGCGGGCAAACCGGCGGCCAACTCCTGCGTCAGCGCAACACCGCGAAAACGCTTGTCGAAACTGATGAATGTGCAGGTGCTCTTGACCAGGGTGTTCAAATCGATAAACCCCGGCACCAGGGGTCGCTGCAGCGAGAACTCCCCGATCTGGTGAGTAATGGTCATCACGCGCCGCGCCTGTTCTCGAATCAGGTCGATCTGCGGATCGGCACTGCGCCCGGAAAAATTTCCCTGACTTCTTTCATTGACCAGGTTTTCGGCAAGCCCGACGATGGCGGCCAGCGGATTGTTGATCTCATGCGCAACAGCGGCCGCAAGGGATCCCACCGCCGCCATCTTCTCGGTATGGAAGCGCTGCTGTCGGCTCAATTCAAGCTCACTCTCGCGGGACCGCAGTTCCGCCTCCATGTCATTGACCGCCGACATCAGGACACCCAATTCGTCATCACGCGTTACAGCGAGAGGAGTGCCGCGATAGCCCCGTACAATTTCGCTGGCGCGCAGCCTGACCAGGCCGATGTCGCGCGAAAGCTGCCGGAAGAAAATGCTGCTGACGCCGCCCACGATGGTAACGCCCACGATCATCAGCAACAGCAGTTCCAGCGTCAAGCGCCCGAAAACGTCCCGGTAGCCCTGCAGAACCGCTCCCTTGCGGCTGCGAATGGCGGACGTCAGGCTGTCCAGGCGCAGCACCAGTTGATGGAATTCCTCGCGCAGTTGGGCAATGGTGGCGCGCGTCGGATCGCGCTTCAACTCGGCGTTGAATCCATTCAGCCGCGCGATATGACCGCCCAGTTCGCCGCCATGAGCCGCTTCAACCTTCTCCAACTGTGACACCACGCCATCGATTTCGAGCGTCAATAGCTTCGCCGCGGCCGAAAGATCCTCCGAGAGGTAGTTCGCATTGATCGCCAGAATTGCGTAGGACACGACCAGATTCAAGGCGAGTTGTCGCTCTTCCTGGACGTGAACGGCCTCGAGCTGATTTACCGAATCGAAGAGCCTGCCGCGTTCCCAGTTGATTCCGATGGTGGCGAGCACCAGATAGACCACCATGGCAACAAGAATTCTCGTGCCTTTCCTGGCGAAGCTTGCCACCGGCCGATCGCCGTCACCTACTGCAGCCGACGGCTTATGATCTGCGACAAGGGATTGGCTGGGCTGCGGCATTGATCAGAATGATGGCTGGGGTATCGGCACGGACTGGATGGCAGGTAGAATTATCGAAGATGCTTCATTTTTCTGCAAAGCTTCTTCACAAGGAATTCCTGATGTCTTTCAGATTGCCTTCCGCACCGACCGTTACGCTCGCGTTGCTGCTTGCACTGCTGCCTGCGGCGCCTGCCGGTGCATCGCCGCTCGACGAGGCGCTCAAGGCGCTCGAAGCCGGCAGCAGTCCGAAAGCTGCCGAACTGCTGTTGAAGCTCGCCAACGAAGGCAACCCGCTTGCCCAGTTTCGTTTGGGCAATCTCTACTATCACGGCCATAGCGTCGCAGAAGACGAAAACATGGCCATCTACTGGTGGAAAAAGTCTGCTGCCAGTGGCAATGCCGAGGCGATGTATCAGATAGCCCATGCCTACCTGTTCGGAAGTACGGCTGCGAAGAGCCTTGCCGATCCGGACAAGGAGGCCGCCATCTGGTACTTCCAGGCAGCCAGCGCCGGCCATGCCGAAGCCGCCTACACGCTGGGCCTGCTGTTTCTTGCCGGCAAGGGCGTTGTCGAAGACCGCAACGAGGCCATCCGCTGGTTTCGCAACGCATCCAACAAGGGTCACGTAGAAGCACGCAAGGCGCTGGAAACCGCCGAAAAGTCGGTCGCCCGCGCCAAGCCGAAACGCTGAGCACCGCTCGGCCGACGCCGTGTAAAGCGGCGCGGACCGTCCTGCTTCACTTCACCACACCGGCGATAGTCACCACCACGCCATTGGCGCCCACCGCCACCGGAACCGAGAAACCCTCGAAGTCGCCGGGCTTGGCCAGCGCCTCGCCGCCAAGCGAGACACGTGCGCCGATAATCACAGTCTTGGCGCCGGACAGGCGCGCATTGGGCGCCATCGAGTTCGAATCGTCGAGCTTGAACGAGTAGGGCAACCTGGCACCGTTGATCCGCGTCATGGCCAGCGGGATTCGCGATCCATCGACGCCACGGGCGAAGACGAACAGGGTCGCATTCGCCGGCAGCTTGCCGACCAGTTCAGGAGCCAGCGCCACCGTCCCGGATACCGCTGCCCCGCCGGCCGCAACGGGCGCAGCCGCAACAGGCGCGGCACTTGCCGGCCCTGCACTCTGAGCCGCGGTACCACCCATCCTGCGCTCGGCGTCGGCGATGCTGTTGCCGATGCTCAGAGCAACGTTCGAGTCGGGCGGCACCAGCGTCAGTATGCTGCGCCAGACCTGAATCGCCGCACCGAAGTCGCCGCGTTCGAAAGCCACCGAACCCATCAGCGCCAGGGACTTGATATGCCGCGGGTCGATGGCCAGAGCACGGGCAATGATCTTCTCCGGTTCGCCGCTCAGCCGCCGCCCCTGCGCCATCGCCATGATGTCGGCGTAATCGGCAAGCAGATTGGCGCTGGGCGGCAATAGCGTGGTCGCCCGCCCGAACGCCGCCGC
>CAMBRI010000310.1 GCA_945870205.1 Sulfuritalea hydrogenivorans sk43H
GGTCGGCGCGATCGGCACCGACACCACACCCAGCCTCGCCAGCGCAAGCACGGCAACGCAATGCAGCGGCCCCTGCTCCATCGAGACGCCGACAATAGCTCCCGAACGCAGGCCTTCGTCGTGCAGACGCCGTGCCGTTGCGCCCACCAGCGACAGCAACTGCTGATGACTGATGACGCGGCCGTCGGCAATGATCGCCGGTGCCGCCGGATTGATCCGGACACCGGCCAGAAAGCGGTCAATCAGGGTTGCTTGCATGGTTCGCGCAGGGGTGGCATCTCAGGGCATCAGTCTACCGTGCAGAACCCGGCTTTCATGCGCGGCCCCGAAACGCTGTCAAGTCCGTGCCGCAGTGGTACCAGCCCCCATGTCCGGCGCGTTCGGGAAAAACCTTCTGGCTGCGTCTTCGCCGGCTCAGGCGGAAAGCGTGGAGACATCCTCGCGTAACTCGGCATACTCGCTTTCGGTCAGGCCCAGGTAGTCGAGGATGACTGCGCCGTGGCGCTCCCACTGGTAGTCGGCGCGCAGGCGCAAGGCGGTGTCGTTCAGGTGCTCGGCGAGAAAATTGATCGCCACCAGGGTGCGCGAAAGCGGGTGTACGCTCTCGGCCTGATCGACGAAGATTTCTGGATCGTGGTGGAGCAGAATCGCCTGAGAAATGATGTCCGACAGCCCCCAGGACCGCGCAATCATGTGGCCGACCATGGCATGATTGGTGCCGTGGCGCTCATCCTCGATATCGATCATGGAACGCTCCTCGCCGGCGGCGTATTTGAGCGTGTCGCGGTAGTCGCCAAATCGCTGCATCAGCACCGGAATGCCGCAGTCATGGAACAGGCCGAAGGTATAGGCGTCCTCGCGCGGCGCCTTGGGCAGGATGGAACAGATGTAGGCGTTGATGGATGCCACGATCGCGGAACTGTCCCAGAAACGCTCCAGACTTGCCGCTCCGCCGCCCATGGCATTGCGCAACACCAGGCCGGTGACAACGTTGCCCGCGTTACGCGCGCCGAGCATCATTACCGCCTGGGGTACGCTTCCGATCTTGGTGCGCAAGCCGAAGAATGGCGAGTTCAGGGTCTTCAGCATGGCGCCGGAAACGCCGACATCCTTGGCAATCAGGCCGGCGATCCTTTTCAGGTCCGGCTCGGGCCTTTTGAGCTCCCGGTCGACTTCGATCAGCAGTGTCGGTCGCGGCGGGATGGTAATGCCCTTGAGCAAGGATTCCACTCCCTCCTGCGACAATTCCATCGTCATCCATCGCTCCTTGGCAGCATGCCTGCCATCTCAAAAAGGGGGTGCGGGATCGCGCCAACGCATGCGCAAGGCGGGCATATCAGGCACGCGGCCTGAAGTATCCTCGCCCGCCGCGTCGCGGTCAATTTACCTGGCAACCCGCGCAGGCTTCGCCTGTCACACCCGGACCCGAAACGGCGTGAAGTCCGTGTTGCGGTCGTACCAGTCCTCCTGTTCGGCGCGCTTGAGGAAAGCCACCACGCGGTAGGTGACCGGCGTCATCACGATTTCCCAGCCGGTCTTCAGCAGGTACTGGGCCAGCGCGATGGTCGCCACTTGCGCGTCGGGCCAGATGCCGTAGAAGGCGATGACATAAAACAAGCCGGAGTCGACCGCCTCGCCGACCAGCGTCGAGCCGATGGTACGCATCCACAACCAGCGTCCGGCGCTCCAGATTTTCATTTTGGCCATGACGTAACTGTTGGCGAAACTGCCGCACCAGAAGGCGATCATGGAGCCGGCGACAATGCGCCAGGTGTTGCCGAAGACCCCCTCCATGTGCGCCTGGTAGGTGCGGTTGAAGTCGTCAGGCACCGGCGGCAGGGCCAGCGCCACGGCGGCCATGAAGGCGGCGAATGCCAATGCGGCGAAGCCGGCCCAGACCACGCGCCGGTCTCGGCCATAGCCATAGACCTCGGTCAGGATGTCGCCGAAGATGTAGGAAATCGGAAAGAACAGGACGCCGGCGGAAAAGCTCACTTCGCCGATCAGAGGCAGCGTGACTTGCGCCGCCTTCGCCGCGCCGATCAGGTTGGAGCACAGCAGCACGCAGACGAAAGCGGCCATCACCAGGTCGTAATAGCGGTAGCTGCGCTGCGGCGAATTCATGGGCGGAGCCTTCAAGGGGTGAAGCGGGAGAGTCTACGCCGTCCCGCCGGCCGCTCGTTGCCGGTCAATCAGGGGACGTCCTCCCGTCCAGGTAGACTGGATGGCCTGGCCGCTTGAAAAACCGGCCAGCAAGGTTGAAGCAGAGCGGCCAAAGCAGATAGATCAGGACCAGCAGATAAAGCGTTTCCAGCGCCTCGCCAAATGCCCACATGCCGCCGGATGGGCCCTGTTGGGCAATGATCGTTGCCGCGGGCGTTCCGGTCGAGAAGGATTGATAGCTGATCATCAGTTCGCGCATGAGCACCACGATCTCGTAGGCGAGAAAAAACACGGCTACGAACACCGCAGCCTCCAGAGGAACGCGCCAGTAAATCTTCAGCTTCCGGATGAACTGCTGATAGCGGTCGTCGGGCGCCGGCGACCGATCCTCGAGCATGGCGATGGCGATGAAGCCGAATGGACCGGCGGCGGCCATCAGGACTCCCCGTCCGGCCATTTCCAGCAAGCGGTAGTTAGTCGCGTAGTCGGCATGACCGCGGGCCATTTCCGGATCGATGACGCGAAACAGGCTGGCTCCGGCCATCATGACCACGGGGATGGACAGATAGCTGACAAGGGCCAGGACATAGTGCCGCTTGGGCATGTGCAGCATTTGACCGGAAAGCTGGTGTGCTGGAAGCAGGTCGCCTATCGGGCGTCGTGATGCTGCCGGCGCGGCACGCGCTGGCGGTCAGGAGACCGCCAGCATGCGCTCCAGCGAAATTTTCGCCAGCTTCGCCTCGTGCTCCGGCACGCTGATCTGGTTCACCACCTTGCCTTCGACCAGGTTTTCCAGGGTCCAGGCCAGGTGCTGCGGGTCGATGCGCTGCATGGTCGAGCACATGCAAATGGCGCTAGCCATGAACTGCACGATCTTGCCTTCGTGTTTGACTTCCTGTGCCAGACGCTCGACAAGATTCAACTCGGTGCCGACCAGCCAGCGGGTATTCGGCGGCGCCGCCTTGACCGTCTGCAGTATGGTTTCGGTGCTGCCGATGTAATCCGATTGCTTGCAGACTTCGAAGCTGCATTCCGGGTGCGAGATGACCAGGCCATCCGGATACTGGTTCCTGAATTTGATGATGTCCTTCGGCTGGAACATCTGGTGCACCGAACAGAAGCCGTGCCAGAGGATGATTTTCGCCTTTGCGATCTGCTCCTTCGTCAGGCCGCCCTGTTCGAGGTCGGGGTTCCAGATCACCATCTGGTCGAGCGGGATGCCCATCTTGTAGCCGCTCCAGCGCCCCAGGTGCTGGTCGGGAAAGAATAGCACCTTGTCGCGCTGGGCGAATGCCCATTCGAGGATCTTCGGCGCATTGCTCGAGGTGCAGACGATGCCGCCGTGTTCGCCGCAAAATGCCTTGAGGTCGGCCGCAGAGTTGATGTAGGTGACCGGCGTCACCTTCTCGTCGGGATCCAGCACGGCAGAGAGTTCGCGCCAGGCACGCTCGACCTTGGAGAGGCTCGCCATGTCGGCCATCGAACAGCCGGCCGCAAGGTCGGGCAGGATCGCAACCTGCTCCGGGCGCGACAGGATGTCGGCCACTTCGGCCATGAAATGCACGCCACAGAAGACGATGTGCTTCGCCTCCGCCTGCGAAGCGAGGCGCGAGAGCTTGAGCGAATCGCCGGTGATGTCGGCGTGGGTATAGACGTCGGCGCGCTGGTAATGGTGGCAGAGCAGGACGACATCCTTGCCGAGCTTCGCCTTGGCGGCGCGGATGCGCTCGCCGGCGTCATCGTTGGCCAACGTATTGAAGCGGTCGAAGGAGATGGTGGCGGTTTGCATGGTGTTATCCGTTTCCTGCTGGTGCCGTGTTGAACGCTAATAGCGAGTTATGGGCCAAGGTTTCGTCATTCCCGCGAAAGCGGGAATCCAGCGGCGTTCGCGGACAAAAACACTGGGGTCCCGCTTTCGCGGGAACGACGGGAATCGCTTTTTCAATGTTCCTTCATGAATTCATCACTACATTAACTCTGGTGCCAGGGCAGGCCGGCAGCGCGCCAACCGCCACTGCGATTGCGCTGGCCGTTGGCGTCCTTGTTGCCTTCGAAGCCTTCGAGGATGTTGTAGCAATCGGGGAAACCGGCATCGGTAGCGGCTTTCGCGGCATGGCTGGAACGTTGGCCGGAGCGGCACAGGAACAGCAGCAGGGATTCGGTAGTGACGCTGTGCTTGAGGGTCTGCAGGAAATGCGGATTGAGATGCTTGGCCGGATAGTCCTGCCATTCGATCTCGAT
>CAMBRI010000311.1 GCA_945870205.1 Sulfuritalea hydrogenivorans sk43H
GTCCTTGCGGTATTCATTCACCCGGCGAATGGTTTCGTTGTCGTGGAATGCTTCCAGCCCGTTGGTGCGCAGGATGCGAAAATCGGCCACATCCTTGATGCCTTTGAGCTTGTCCGCATAAAGTTCTGCGACGTCCGCCGAGCCGGTGATCATGACCGTCTGCAGGCCCTCATTGACGCTGTTGAGCACCTGCTGAATCGCCCTTTCGTTCTGCAGCAGGATGTTCTTTTCCTGCTGGTTGGCATAGAAATAGACGATGGAACCGAAACCGACCGCGATCACCGCGCAGATCGCCAGGGTGAGCTTGGCGCCTATCGAGGCCAGCCCGAGAGTCGTCGAATCCGGCGCGGCCTTCTTTTCATTCACCGCCGGGTGATCGAGTTCGGAGGCCAAGACTCAGATCCCGCGCAGTTGATGCATTGGCATCGAATGAAGTCGGCGAATTTGCCGGCGGACGGAAACCGCGCCGCATGGCCGGGCGATTCCTTCAGCAGGCAAGATTCCACTCAAAGCGAAGTCCCCGTGTGTCGGCCGCCAGCCAGTCGTTCCGGCAGGCAGGTCAAGCTACCGAAGCGATTAAATTCCTTGGGGTCCGATGATCTCAAAAAAAAGCCCTCTTTGTTATCCGCGAATCACGCGGCAAACTGCGGTATCTACGTAGTCGAAGGTGCCGCCGGCAGCGGTGAGCCCCCCGGAATCACCGGTTCATTTGCCGAACAGGCCCTTGAGCTTGTCCCTGGCCTTGTCTTCGAGCTTGGCCTTGACCTCTTCCTTCTTTTCTTCGACCTTGGCCTTGGCGATATCGGACACCAGGCTGCCGAACTCGATCTTGTAAGCCAGGTTCTCGAAGGGGCCAGTGACGCGCACCGGTACCGTCAGCCCCTTCAACTGATCAAGCTCCTTGCCGCCCTGTCCGGCGCTGCTGCCGACCACGCTGGCTTTGGCGACATAATTCATCTGGCCGCCGCCGATATCTATGTCGCCGGCACCCGAGAGCCGCAGAAAGGGCGACTTCATCGCCAGGTCGTCATTGTGGGCGACGCCATTGGAAATTTTCAGCGAAGCGGTGAGTTCGGAAAAGTCGGTCTTGTCGCCAGCCTTCGCTTGTTGCGTCGTATCTTCGCGTTTGCCGGATGCGGTCCCCAGCTTGCCTTTGAGGTCGCGCAGGCTTTGCGCCAGGTTGATGCCCTTGATCGCGCCGTCCTTGAGGCTGAGCGAGGCGTTTCCGGCCAGGGCTTTCTTCATGGCCGTGACGCTGTCGCCGCGAGTGTTGAGGTCGAGCATCACGGTGCCTCGCCCGTCCAGCAGATCCTTGTCGGCGAGATCCTTCATCAATGGGTTGATGCTGATGCCGGTCAGGTTCTGCTTGAGGGCGACGCTGTTGCCCGTTGCATTGAGCGACAGGCTGCCGCTGGCCGCGCCTTCGTAAAGATTGACGCTCAACGGCGACACGTCCAGGCGTCCACCGGCCAGGTTGAGCTTCGCGTTCAGCTTGGCCAGTTTCAGTTTCGATACCTGCAACGACCCGATGCGGATCGCGCCATTCACGTCCAGCCCCTTGAGCGCCGAGAAGTCCAGCTTGCCTTCCGGCGCAGCTTTTTCCTCCTTGGCCTTGGGCGGCAGGTACTTGTCCACATTGAGCTGATCGATGTCGAGATCGAAGCCCAGCGCCAGCGGAGCGAATTTCGCCAGCTTGAGTTTCAGGGCGATGTTCGACTCGTCAAAGCGTGTGCCCAGATCGAGCGCGGCGCTCTGCTTCGCCAAGTCGGCGCGCAGGCTGCCCGACAGCGGCAGCTTGATCTGCTTCATCGGCATCCGCGGATTTGCCAGGTCGATGGCGCCTGCGAGCCTCTCCAGCGCCACCGTTTGCGCGGCGAGGTCGGCCGCCACCGGGGAATCGAGGTGAGCTTTCAGGACGGATTCTCCGACCTTGGCATCCAGATCGAGTGCCAGCTTGCCGATTTTCAGTGCTTTGGCGCTGCCCTCGACCGTGGACAGCACGAGCCTGGCGTCGACGTTGCGGCCGCTGCCCGCGAGCTTCGCCGTGAGGCTCAGGGTTTCGCCGGCCGATTTGTCGGGCGAAATGCTGAGGCGCGGCACCTCCAGCTTCAGCTCGAAGCTGTCGGCGCCGGTCTTGCCTTTTGCCGCGAGCGACAAGGCATCGATCACCAGTGTCTGCCTGCCGCTGTCGGCCTGCACGCGCCCGCTGCCGAGATCGAGGTTGGACAGCGTTGTTGTCGCCCCGCCTTTTTCGTCGCGCCAGGTGAGCTGTGCATTCGCCACGCTGATTCCCGCGATGTCGATCTGTACCGGTGCCGCCGCCCCGCCCGGAGCCGGCTTGGCGCTGCCCGGCTTGTCGGGGTTGCCGCCGATCAGGTCGGCGATGTTCAGTGTGCCGTCCTTCCGTTTCACCAGCATCGCCTTGAGACCAGCGACCTCGACCCGCTGCACCTGAACCTGTTTCGACAGCAGCGGCATCACGGCCACCGCCACGCGCGCCGAGTCGAGGGCAAGAAATTCCTCCTTGCCGCCGGGTTCGGACAGGGTCAGGCGACCGAGCCGGATACCGACGTCGGGCCAGACCGAGAGTTCAAGCTTGCCGGAGATATCCAGCTTGCGCTGCTTCTGCTCCAGCACGGCGCGACTCACTTCGGCCTTGATTTTCTCGCCGTCGAAAAGCGCGTAGAGCAGGCCGACGCCTGCGGCCAGCAAGGTGAGAGCCAGCCCAAGAGCAATGCCGAGGATGCGAAGAGCCTTCATGCTGATTTCCTGTTCCGAAGAAATGCGCTAGATTGCGGAGATTATCAGACGGGGACGCATTTTCATGAAATCCGGATTTCGCGCCGAGACACCAGTGCCGGTGCGTTCGCCCTGCGTCAAGGTTTGCCAGATGGACCCGGCCACACAGCTTTGCCTGGGCTGCTGTCGCACCCAGGACGAGCGCGACTGGTGGGTGGCCTATAGCGATGCGCAGCAGCGCGAGGTGATGCAGCGCTGCGAGCAGCGCCGTGCCGTGCTGGTCGGTGGCGGCGGCGAACTGGCGCCCAGCATGGGCATCGTCGAGTCGCGCCGCAAGGGCAGGACATAGCCCGAAAGTTATAGTTGGTACTTTTGTGCCGCAGCAATATGAGATCGTGACATCTGACTCATATTGCGATTTAATCTCTTCATCAGCGGCCAAGGGGCGCCTCGAATGAACAGTATTTCCGACATCAGGATCTGGATACGCCTGACCGCATCGATCTGGGTTTTGCTGGTGCTCGCCTGGGGTAGCGTGATCCTCTGGGAAGGCCATGCCAATCGCAAGGCGGCTATCGAACAGGCGCAGGATTTCTCGCTCAGCATGCACGATTCGACCATGGCCGGCCTCACCGCGCTGATGATTGTCGAAAAGATGGAAAAGAGCAGCGTGCTGCTCGATCAGATCAAGCAACTCTCGGTCATTCGCGAATTGCGCGTGGTTCCGGGCGAACTGGCCTTTGCCGGCGTCGAGAGCAGCAAGAACGAGGGCAAGCCGCGCAATCTGCTGAAGCCGACCGATCTCGAGGCGCAGGTGATCAAGACCGGGAAGGAAGTGATCGACGTCCTCGAGGACGACAAGGGGCCTTACCTGCTGGCGATCAGACCGACCCGAAACGTCAAGAACTACCTCGGCAAGAATTGCATCGAATGCCACGACGCGCCGGATGACAGCGTTCTCGGCGTGGTCAGCATGAAGATCTCGCTGGTCAAGATAGACAAGGCCTTGACCCTTCAGCGCGTCGAGTCGCTGCTGGTTGCCCTGCTGGTCAGCCTGCTGCTGCTGGTGTTCATCTGGTATTTCATCCGCTATACCGTGACGGCACCCATCGAGCGCATGGTGGTCGGGTTGCGCGCCATCGTCTCCGGTGAAGGCGATCTGACCCGCCGCCTGGACGTGCAAGGCAAGGACGAAATCGGCGAAGCCTCCTCGGTCTTCAACGAGATGATGGTCAAGTTTTCCGGCCTGGTGCGGCAGGTAAGCGGGTCGGCGGAACAGGTCTCGGCCGCCGCCCGCGACCTGGTTGCAAATGCCGAAGGGGTGGCGAACTCGTCGCGCAGCCAGAACGATACTGCGGCCGCCGCCGCGAGTTCGGTCGAGCAGATGGTGGCGAGCATCGCTACCGTGGCGCAAAGTGCAGAGGGCGTGCGCGAGCGCTCGCGCGAAAGCCTGCGCCGCTCCGAGGAAGGCAACGCCAGCTTGTCGCGGCTGACCGAAGGGGTTGGCATGGTCGAGTCCACCGTGCGCGGCATTGCCGATTCGGTCGGCCATTTCGTTTCGAGCACGGCGGCCATCACCCACATCACCGGGCAGGTCAAGGAAATCGCCGACCAGACCAACCTGCTTGCGCTCAACGCGGCGATCGAAGCGGCGCGCGCCGG